>NZ_JBCAQT010000008.1:0-212187 GCF_038419845.1 Marinimicrobium sp. C2-29 | reverse complement strand
CAGGATGGCCAGGATCTGACTGTCGGTAAAACGTGACTTCTTCATGCAGAATCTCCTCTGGGGATAGATTACGAGAAAATTCTACTTATGAGTACCCTTAATTTATGGGAGGATTACCCCAGCGCGAATGCCCGGAGTCGGAATCTTCAGTGTGGCGCATTTAAGTGTAATCCTGCGGTATCGAATACATCGCTTCTGACGGAGATAGAATTAAATGGAGGGAAAGCATTCTTCTACGGGTCAGTCATTTGATTTGGCAGATAAATCATATCCGCCAAATCAAACTTTAAGAGTCAATGCTAAAGCAGACGTTATGTCTGCACTTGTGGTAAATTCGTGAGTTAAAGTTTTAACTTTCACCAATGTGTTCGACATAGACGGTACCCCTGCTTCCGTCATCTCCGTAAGAACATACACTGTATGGTGAGGGGTATGGGCAAAAGGCAGATGTGGACGACAGGTTGTCCATTATTCGGTCCGCTTGCATGTCATAATACGTCATAAGATATGGTGGGTAGACGCTAGAATTCTGTTGGCTCAAATCTTCCGCTTCTGTTACATCTTGGCACGGATATTCTTCTTTTACGTCTCCGCTAGTCTGTGCATGATGATCCATTATCGACTTATAAAGACTTTTGTCTGGAGCGGTTTGTATTTGAAATCTCTTAGGGACAGGTGGGGTAAGCCGACTAACTTTAAAATGGAAAGTGATGCTAACCCCCGCAGTCATGTCATGGCTAATCTCACCACCAAACTGTTTCTGGGCTTGCTTAGCAGCCTTTTTCCACGCTTCGATGGAAAAATTATCCGTCCCGATTATATCTCCAGATGTGATCGTTACCGGCTTCACCGTAACATGATTCAGTCCGCCATCGGAGCTGCTTTTAGTACAATAGTCGTTGGCGTTGACAGAAGTTGAGAAAATGAGAAGCGTAAACGTCGCAAGTAGCGAAAGATATTTAGTGTATTTGCGTGTCATATCACGATATCCTTTAATTTCCATGTGATGCGAGATGTGAGTTCTGATACAATCAGGTCCTCATCCTGCTGCTAAGAATAGCCAAACGAATTTATCGCCTGGTGTTTTCTATGTCAAGTCGTGTGATTATAAGCTTTATCCTATTATGTTTTCTCCTTGGAGCAGTTGTTGCCTTTCGAAGCTGGGTTGGGCTGAATGATACAAAAGTGACTGAGCCGGACACTCAGTTTGAGCTGGCTCCTGAGGTCGCTACCGTCGAGACTAAAGCTTCTGAACAAGCGGATTATCAGGCGGCTTCTGCGCCACAAGTGAGTGCTCGCGAGGACGCCTCTACGAATGATAAGTCGGAGAAGCTCGATGCAGATGATTTCGACGACTTGCTTGAGTTTACGCATGCATTCAAGGAAAAACACAATATTACGCCCGCCGATGAGGAAGAATTTGAAATATGGAGTCGAGAGCGGGGTCTGGGGCTTGACTATGGCTACGATAATTATAGTGTGAAGACCCTGAAAGGCTTGGCGAATCAAGGAGACATAGTAGCTCTGGATATGCTGGCCAATTCAATACGAAGCAAGGGAAGAAACTTGGCAGAAGCAGAAAAGCTATATATAGAATCTGCGGTGCGGGGTTCTCTGCATGCGATTGACGAAATAGCCTCAATAAAGCAACGAAACATTTTGATAGCAAAAAATAATGGGGATGACGAGCACGCCAGAGCGCTTGCCGCTGAAGCTCTGGCGTGGATGAGGGTTGGAGAGCTTCGGGGAAACTTGAATGATCCTGGTGGAGGCTTTGAGTATTTTGAGACATATATGAAAGAAATAGGGCAGCCTCTGGATTCAGATATATATAGAGAGGCGGAAACAATTGCTGGCGAGCTGTATAACGCTCTGGAAGCTGAACGAATGCGCCTCGGCTTTGATGAATTTGATAACTCAATCCCGACGGTTTTTAAAAAGATAGGCCTGGATCAAGAATAGAGACGGAACCCCATGTTAGCTATACTTGTCAATATCGCCATTGTGGTGTTGTGCCTGATCGCAGCCTCTTACATCACCGGATACCGGATACAGGTTTGGCGGGTTCTTCTAGGAGCATTGGTGTTCGGGCTGTCCTCTGAAATAACAATTCCTGTGCCAGTACTGGATTCACTATTGGCACCTACGCTTTTATATATGATTTTAATCGGTAATAACTTTCAAGATCATCAACAAGTTTTAAAATTATTCCTTATCGCATTATTCCTATATCTATTGGTATTTTACCTGTTGTTGGCAAGGGCGTTAGCGTAGCTCACTGAACTATCCGTGTCGGAGGATCAGGCTGCGCTCGCCGACGACAGGCGCCTGAGCGTTTATTATTTCTCTTCGGGCGCTGTTTGTGCTCTGGGGAAGTGTGATCTCACCGGTAATTGGCGGCGCCCCCGGACAGAGCCCGGAAACGCTCTGTCAGCCGGGGTACCGTCCTGGGGTGTTACAGCAAACCAGTAACGACTACTTCTTTTTCAGCGCATCCTGCAGCAGGGCGCCCATGCTCCCCATCGAGGCGGGTTTGGGATTGCTGCCGCGTTTGGTCTGGCTGTTGTGACCGCCGGATTTGGGCGCGCGGCGTGGGTTGGCGTTGGTGTCGGACTTCTCACCCGGCTCGTCGTCCAGGCGCATGGACAGACCGATGCGCTTGCGCTGCACGTCCACCTCCATCACTTTCACCTTGACCACGTCGCCGGCCTTGACCACATCCCGCGGGTCCTTGACGAAGGTGTTGGACAGGGCCGAGATGTGAACCAGGCCGTCCTGGTGAACACCCAGGTCGACAAAGGCTCCGAAGTTGGTCACGTTGGTCACCGAGCCTTCCAGAATCATGCCCGGCTCCAGGTCCTTGATGGTGTCTACGCCCTCCTGGAACTGGGCGGTCTTGAATTCCGGGCGCGGGTCGCGCCCGGGCTTGTCCAGCTCCAGGATGATGTCGGTGACCGTGGGCAGACCGACGTTGTCGTCGATGTAGTCGGCGGCCTTGAGGCTGCGCAGGAAGGGCGAGTCGCCAATCAGACCCTTCAGTTCCCGCCCGTTCTTCTCGGCGATCTTTTTCACCACGCTGTAGGATTCCGGGTGCACCGCCGAGGCGTCCAGCGGATTGTCGCCGCCGGCCACGCGGAGAAAGCCCGCCGCCTGCTCAAAAGTTTTGTCGCCAAAGCGCGGCACTTTCTTGAGCGCGGCCCGGGAGGTGAACACGCCATTGGCGTTGCGGAATTCCACAATGTTGTTGGCCAGCGTCTGGTTCAGGCCCGATACCCGCGCGAGCAGCGGAGCTGAAGCAGTGTTCACTTCCACACCCACGGCGTTCACACAGTCTTCTACCACCGCGTTCAGTTCGCGCGCCAGCTGCGTCTGGGACACATCGTGCTGGTACTGACCCACCCCGATGGATTTGGGGTCGATTTTCACCAGTTCCGCCAGCGGATCCTGCAGACGTCGGGCGATGGAGATGGCGCCGCGAATGGTCACATCCAGATCCGGAAATTCCTTGGCGGCAAACTCCGAGGCGGAGTAGACCGAAGCGCCGGACTCATTGACCATGACCGCCTGAGCGGTGAGGTCGCTGTGCTTTTTGAGCACGTCCTTGACGAATTTTTCGGTTTCGCGCGAGGCCGTGCCGTTGCCGATGGCGATCAGGCCGACGTTGTGTTTTTTGCACAGCTCGACGATGACCGACTCAGCCTGAGCGATTTTGTTCTGGGGCGGGGTGGGGAAGATGGCGCCGTGGTCCACCACCTTGCCGGTGGCGTCCACCACAGCCACTTTCACCCCGGTGCGCAGGCCCGGGTCCAGACCGATGGTGGCCTTCTGCCCGGCCGGGGCGGCCAGCAGCAGGTCTTTCATGTTGGCGGCAAACACCTTGATGGCTGCCTCTTCCGCCTGCTCCCGCAGTTCGCTCAGCAGGTCGGTCTCCAGATGCGTCAGCAGCTTCACCCGCCAGGTCCAGCGCACCACCTCGGACAGCCACTTGTCGGCCGCGCGGCCCTGGTCGCTGATCTGCCAGTGCTCGCCCACCATCACCTCGCAGGGGTGACCGCCGTTGCGCTCATCTTCATCGCCCAGGGTGAAGGACAGGTTGAGCACGCCCTCGTTGCGACCCCGGAACATGGCCAGGGCCCGGTGGGAGGGGACGCTCTTGAGGGGCTCGTCGTGTTCGAAGTAGTCGCGGAATTTCTGCACTTCCTGGGAGGTGTCGGTGTCCTTGCCGGGGGCGACCCGGGCGCTAAGCTGGGCCTCCTGCTTGAGGAAGTGGCGCAGCTTGCCCAGCAGCTCGGCGTCTTCGCTGAATTTTTCCATCAGGATGAACTTGGCGCCATCCAGCGCGGCCTTGGTGTCCTCGATCTTGTGCTCGGGGTTCAGATACTGGGCCGCCTCGGTTTCCGGGTCCAGGCCCGGATCGGCCAGCAGACCCTCCGCCAGGGGTTCCAGGCCGGCTTCCCGGGCAATCTGGCCCTTGGTGCGACGCTTGGGTTTGTAGGGTAAGTACAGGTCTTCCAGGCGGGTTTTGGTGTCCGCCTGTTTGATGTCGCGCTCCAGCTCCGGCGTGAGTTTTTCCTGTTCGGCGATGCTTTTCAGTATGGTCTCGCGCCGGTCTTCCAGCTCCCGCAGGTAGCGCAGCCGCTCTTCGAGGTTGCGCATCTGGGTGTCGTCGAGCCCGCCGGTGACTTCTTTGCGGTAGCGGGAGATGAAGGGCACGGTGGCGCCTTCGTCCAGTAGGGCGACGGCCGCCGCCACTTGATGTTCGCGGCAGTTGAGTTCTTCGGCAATACGCTGGGAGATGCTGTTCATGGGTCTGACCTAAAAGGGTTCGGTTAAACAATATGCCAAGGGCGCTCATTATGCGCAAATGACACCAGTAGACCAGTCTTGTTTTTGCGAAATTTTTGTGAGAGCGACGCGAGAAGGCATCACGCCCGGCCCGCTCAGGGGTAAGGTCTTCCCGGACACGGCGTGAACCCATCCCTGGGGCCTCTCCACCAACATCCTGTTGGTGACGGTCCGGGAAGACCTTACCCCAGATCGGTCCTCTGTACCTTGTAGGACCCGCCGAACGGGCCCGTAGGGCGGATCGGTCCGACGTTTCGGAGCCTAAGGCGCATCCGCCGTAACTCAAGGCGCTAGTTCCCGAAACGTTACGCTGGCACTGCGGAGGCTGGGTATCCCCTTGTGAGACCGTCGAAGGCATGGATGCCGACGTCGAGCCTACAGGGATGTATTCACGGCGTGTCTCACAAGGGGATACCCAGGCGGAGCGCTCTACCACGAAGTGCTGTACAAAAGGACTCCAAAAAAATTATTCTTGCCATCTTTCGACTTAGTGTTATAGTTACGTATAACACCAGTTCACCAAGGGAGCCATTGTGGCCGATATCTGGAACGACGACCAACCCATCTACCGCCAGCTCTACGAGCGGGTCGTGCGGTTGATACTGCAGGGCGAGTTTGCCGAGGGCGACGCCCTGCCCTCGGTGCGTCAGCTCTCGGCGGACTATCAGATCAACCACCTCACCGTCGCCAAAAGCTACCAGGCCCTGGTGGATGAAGGCCTGGTGGAAAAGCGCCGGGGGCTGGGGATGTTTGTTCTGGCGGGCGCGCGTGAGCACTTACTCGCGCGTGAGCGCAAGCAATTTCTGGAACAGGAACTGCCCGAGGTGGTGGCGCGTGCGCGTCGTCTGGGCATTGATGCCGAGGCGCTTCAGCGCGCCCTGGCCCATTATCAAAAGGAGAATAAAGCATGACAGCCGTCATCGAAGCGCGCGGTGTGCGCAAGGCCTATGGGCCCAAAACGGTATTGAAAGGCATCGATCTGACCCTGGAACCGGGCCGGATCATGGGGCTGATCGGCCCCAACGGTGCGGGTAAAACCACGCTGCTCAAGGGCATCCTCGGGCTGGCCCGGGTGGAGGGACACCTGCAGGTGCTGGGCATGGACCCGCAGCGCCAGCGCACGGCGCTGATGGAGCGGGTATCGTTTATTGCCGACACCGCCATTCTGCCCGGCTGGCTCAAGGTCAGCGAGGCGCTGGATTATATGGCTGGAGTGCATCCCCGGTTCGATCGGACCAAGGCCGAGAGTTTTCTGGGTAGGACCGGCATCGAGCGGCGCAGCCTGGTCAAGGAGCTGTCCAAGGGCATGGTCACCCAGCTGCATCTGGCGCTGATCATGGCCATCGACAGCCAATTGCTGGTGCTCGACGAGCCCACCCTCGGGCTGGATATCCTCTATCGCAAGCAGTTCTACACCAGCCTGCTCAACGACTACTTCGACGAGCAGAAAACCATACTGGTGACCACGCACCAGGTGGAGGAGATCGAGCACCTGCTCACCGATGTGGTGTTTATCGGTGACGGCGAGATTCGTCTTAATCGTTCAACGGAGGCGCTGGAGCGCGACTTTGTCGAGCTGCGGGTCGCTGGCGATCAATTGGCGGAAGCCCAGGCGCTGGGTCCGATTCACCAGCGCTCGATGCTCGGCGGCGAATGCCTGATCTTCGAGGGTGTGGCCCGGGAGCGGCTGGCACCACTGGGTGAGCTGAAAACCCCGGGGCTGGCGGATCTGTTTGTCGCCAAGCTCGAGCGGGCGCAACCGGGGAGGGCCGCCTGATGAACCTTACTCCATGGCGTCCGGTGTGGATGCAGTGTCAGCGCGAGTTCTGGGAGTCCCGCGGGACCTTTCTGCGCACGCCCCTGTGGGTGGCGGCGGTGATTGCGGCCCTGCTGGTCATGGCCATGATCACCGGGAACATCGAACTCAATATGGCCCTGAACGAGCTGCGCGGCGCGCCGGACAAACTCCGGCAGCTGGAAGACGGCGCGGACCTGGTCGGGGCCCTGATGTCCGGGGATCTGTTCAGCAGCCATCCCCAGGTGCTCCGGGCGGCCCTGGTGGCCATCGCCATCCCGTTTATTCTGACGCTACTGCTGGTCAGTCAGGTCTATCTGCTCGGCTGCCTCTACTCGGACCGACGGGACAAAAGCATCCTGTTCTGGAAATCCCTGCCGGTGTCGGAAACCCGGGTGGTTCTGACCAAGCTGGCCTTTGGCGCCCTGATCGGCCCCGGGGTTTTTCTCGGCGCCTCGCTGCTGGTGGGCCTGCTGCATCTGCTGATGCTCTTGGGCTATATCAGTTGGCAGCTGGGGGTGGTTCTGCCGGATATGGGCAGTCTGATCGGGACTTTTCTGGGGCACAGCCTGGCGCTGGTGTCCGGCTGGCTGCAGTTTTCCCTCTGGTTCCTGCCGCTGTGGGCCTGGCTGATGCTGGCCTCCGCCTACGCCAAAAAATCGCCCTTTCTGGTGGCCTTCGGCATACCGGCGGCGGCCATGGTGCTGGAGCTGTGGTTGTTGCGCAGCGTTCAACTGTGGAATGCGGTCTGGGTGCCGACTCACCGCTCTTTCGAAGGGCTGGTGCAGGCACTGGCCGAGCCGCAGGCGTGGCCCGGCCAGTGGGGTCAGACGCTGGGGACTCCCGCCTTCTGGTTCGGCCTGGTGGTGGCGGCGGGGATTACCCTGGGCGCCATCTGGCTGCGTAATAATCGCTACGAGCTATGACGACAACACGTTGAGTCGAGCGTCCGGTTGATCATGAAAACGTGATTGAGGAATGACACCATGAGGGGCTGACCCCTATCATGAGCCACTGCCGGATGCCGGCAGTGGAGATTCCGCAAAAGCGATAACAACACAGCATAGGAGATCGGTTTGGAACGGCGAGGTTGGTTGCGGCGGATGCCGCTGGCATTGATTATTCTGTTACTGGGTGCGGCGGGGTTTGTCGCTCTGCTCAATTTGAAGCCCCGTCCGGAACCGCGCCCCGAGCCGGAGCCCCCAAAACCGGTCGTCGAAGTGGAGCGCGTTCAGGTGCAGGACCGGGCACTGAGCGTCATTACCCAGGGCTCGGTGGAGCCCCGGCGGGAGATCCAGCTGGTGAGTCAGGTGGGTGGTCAGATCACCGGGACGGCGGAGAACTTTGTCAGCGGCGGACGCTTCGACAAGGGCGACTGGCTGGTGCGGATCGATACCCGCGATTACGAGTACGATCTGGCCCGGGCAGAATCGAATCTGCGCGAGGCCGAGCGGGTGTTGGCCGAGCAGCGCGGTCAGGCCCGCCAGGCCGCGCGCGAGTGGCGGGATCTGGGCAACGAAGAGGCCAACGCTCTGTTCCTGCGCAAGCCGCAACTGGCGGCGGCCGAGGCCGCCGTCGAAGCGGCCCGGGCCGAACGGGACCAGGCCCGCCTGAACCTGGAGCGGACCGAGATCCGGGCGCCCTTCGGGGGCCGTATCCGTGAGACCCGGGCCGATCTCGGGCAGTATGTTTCGCCCGGTACGGCCATAGCCGACATCTATGACGATTCGGTCGCCCGGGTGCGTTTGCCGCTCACCGGCGATCAGGCGGCGCTTCTGGATCTGCCTCGTCCCGGGGGGCCCGAATCGGCCGATGGCCCCGAAGTCACCCTGAGTGCCGAAGTGGCGGGCGAGCGCCATCAGTGGCAGGGCCAGATCAAGCGCACCGAGGCCAGTCTGGACAGCCAGTCTCGCCTGGCCTATGCCGTGGCGGAAGTGGTCGAGCCTTTCAGTGCCGAGCGCCACCCGGCGCCGCTGTTGATGGGCGCCTTTGTCGAAGCGGAGATCCAGGGCAAACGGCTGGAGAACGTGGTATCACTGCCTCGAGGTGCGGTTTTTCGTCGCAACCTCCTCTACAGCCTGAACGAGGACAATGAAGTTCAGGAAAAGCAGGTCCGGGTCCTCAAGGTGGAGGGCGAGCGCCTCTGGGTGCGGGGTGATCTGCAGGATGGAGAACCGGTGATCACCGGGCGCCAGGGCTATGTCAGCCCGGGCGTGGCGGTGCGCATTGCCGGTGAGGAGTCGGCCCCGGAGGGCGGGGTCGGGGCACCGGTGGACCCTGAGCCTGCCTCCGATTCCGACTCCGAGCCCGAGAGTGAGGGCTGAGTATGAACCGGTTGATTCAGTGGTTTGTCGAAAACCGGGTCGCGGCCAATCTCCTGATGGTGCTGATCTTTGTGGGTGCCCTGACCAGTCTGGGCAAGCTGGACAAAGAGGTCTTTCCTACGGTGGCGCTCGACTTTGTCGAAGTGTCCATGAGCTATCCCGGCGCCGGTCCCTCGGAAGTGGAAGAGCAGGTGGTGATCCGCATCGAAGAGGCCATCGCCGATATTGACGGGATCGAGGAGATTACCTCCACCGCCCGCCAGGGGCGGGGAACCGTCACCGCCGAAGTGGTCGAGGGCTACGACGCCCAGGAAGTGCTCAACGCCATCAAGACCCAGGTGGATGCCATCAATACCTTCCCGGGGGATGTGGAGCGTCCGGTCACCCGCCAGCGGGTGGGCCGCAGCTTTCTGATGAGCCTGGCGCTCTACGGCGATGTCAGCGAGGCCGCGCTTAAGGAAACCGGCTGGCGGGTGCGCAACGAGCTGACCCTGCTGGACGGCGTCTCGCACGTGGAACTCAACGGCACCCGGCCCTACGAAATGGGCATCGAGGTGTCCGAGGTCAACCTGCGCCGCTATGGTCTGAGTTTTGACCAGGTGGCCCAGGCGGTGGGCAGCTCGTCCCTCAATATCCCGGCCGGGGTGATCCGCGCCCGCGATGGCGATATCCAGATCCAGACCCGCAACCAGGCCTACACCGCCGAGGATTTCGGGCGGATTCCGGTGATCAGCCGCGCCGATGGCAGTGAGGTGTTGTTGCGGGATGTCGCTGACATTGAGGATGGCTTTGACGACTGGAGCGTCTTCGCCCAGTTCAATGGCAAGCCCTCAGTGTTTCTCGAGCTGTCCATTACCGAAAACCCGAACATTGTCGATTCCGCCGAGCAGGTCAAAGCCTACATCGATCAGAATCGGACACTGCTGCCGGCGGGGGTAGAACTGGAAGTCTGGCGGGATATGTCCAGGCTTTACGAGGGCCGTCTGAACCTGTTGCTGGAAAACGCGGTCACCGGTCTGGTTCTGGTCTTCATTGTCCTCATGCTGTTTCTGCGCCCCATTCTGGCGGTCTGGGTCTGCGTCGGTATTGCCACCGCCTTCGCCGGCGCGGTCTGGTTGATGCCCTACACCGGTGTCAGCGTCAATATGATCTCCCTCTTCGCGTTTCTGCTGGTCCTGGGGATTGTAGTGGACGACGCCATTATCGTGGGCGAAAGTATTTACACCAGCCATCAACGGGGCCTCAAGGGCACAGCCAGCGCGGCCAGTGGCGCAAAAACCGTCTCTATACCGGTCTTTTTTGCGGTGTTGAGCACCATGATCTTTTTTGCCCCCATGCTGGTGGTTCCGGGAGCCATGGGGTCGATCATTGTGGCCATTCCGGTGGTGATCATCCTGTGCCTGCTGTTCTCCCTGATCGAGAGCCTTTTCATCCTGCCCTCGCACTTGTCGCACCTGACGCCGGAGCGGGAAAGCCGTTGGAAGCCGGTGCGCCAGCTGACCCACGCCCGGCAGAAAGTGGCGGACAGTCTGGACTGGTTTGCCGACCGGGTTTACTTGCGCGGCCTGACCCGGATGCTGCGTTACAAGGGCGCGACCCTGGCCGGTTTTGCGGTGGCGTTTTTCCTGTCTCTGGCGGTCTTTATCGGCGGCTGGCTGACGGTGAGCTTCATGCCCAATGTGCCCTCGGACTATCTGGAAGCCCGGGTGACCCTGCCCGAGGGAACGCCTTTTCACGAAACCCGCCGGATCATGCGCCAGGTGGAGTCGGCCGCGCTCAAGCTGGAGGAGGACGAGGCGCTCAATGACGATAATGGCGGCGAGTTTATCGACGGCATTCAGACCTGGGCCTGGAGTCAGAACGTCTATGTGTCGGTGGGCCTGGTGGGGGCCGAGAATCGGGAGGTGTCCAGCCCCGAGGTCAGCCGCCGCTGGCGCGAGCTGATCGGCCCCATTCCGGAGGCGAAGGAGTACCGCCTGGATTTCACCATCAACGCCGCCGGGGACGACATCAATCTGAATCTGAGCATTGCCGACAACGATCTGGACTCCCAGCAGGCGGCGGCCAGGACCGTGAGTGCGGCGCTGGAGGAATTCCCCGAGGTCTACAATGTGCAGAACACCATGGAAGCGGCGCGCGAAGAGATCGCCCTGAGGCTCAGACCTCACGCCGAAATGCTGGGCATCTCGCTGCGGCAGGTGGCCGAGCAGGTGCGTCAGGCCTTTTACGGCGCCGAGGTTCAGCGCATTCCCCGGGGCATTGAAGATGTGCGCGTTCTGGTGCGCTATCCGCGCGAGGAGCGCAGCCGGATCAGTCAACTGGATCACATGCGGGTACGCCTCCCCGACGGCACCCAGATTCCGCTGCTGGAGGTGGCCGAGATCGACTTTGTCCCCGGCTATGCCTCCATTGACCGGCGCGACCGCAAACGCTCGATTGGGCTCAGTGCCAGTGTCGAGGAGGGCGCCGACGCCAATGTGATTGTGGGCGAGCTGTTGCAACGCAACCTGGCTGACTGGCAGCAGCAGTTTCCCGGTCTGACCCTGGCGCCGGATGGCAATATGCAGGACCAGGCCGACTTCATGGATTCGATGAGCAAAAACTTCATGTTGGCGGTTCTGATCATCTACGGTCTGATGGCGGTCAACTTCCGCTCCTACTGGCAGCCGGTGCTGATTCTCACCGCCATTCCCTTCGGCTTCATGGGGGCGATCATCGGTCATCTGCTGATGGGCCGGGAGATCAGTATGCTCTCCATGCTGGGTTTTATCGCCTGCGCGGGGGTGGTGGTGAATGACAACCTGGTGCTGCTCGATCGGATCAATACCCTCCGGCACAAGGGCCTGGCGGTGATGGACGCGGTGCTGCAGGCCGGGCGCGACCGTTTCCGCGCAATCATTCTGACCTCGGTGACCACCTTCATCGGCCTGATGCCGATCATGTTCGAGCAGAGCGTACAGGCGCGCTTTCTGATTCCCATGGTCATCTCCCTTGCCTTTGGGGTACTCTTTGCCACCACAGTCACCCTGATTCTGGTGCCCACCCTCTATCTGACGGCCGACCGCCTCGGCCGGCGCTGGCAGGGTTATCGGCACCGGCTATTCGGCCGCAAAGGAGCCCTGAATGAGCCCAACGCATGATGAAGACACTTTCTGGAACCTGGTTGACGAGTTTATCGAGCGGGCCAATGAGGCCTGTGACACCGCTGGCGATCCGGCCCTGGTGAGCGCGGCCTTACTGCAGGCCTGTTCGCGCTTCAATGCTTTCTCGGTCGCCTCGGCGTCTCTGGATCGCAAGGAGTTCACAGAGGAAATGCCCTCGGCCCTGGAGTTCCTGACCGGTCAGTTCCACGATCAACTCCAGGCCGACCTGGAGGATTACCGGGAGCACTACAAGGTGTATATCGCCAAGGAGCGCCCGGATGAGCCCCTGCACTGATAACACTTTTTAACGGAAGGTGCCATTGAGCGGGTGCTAAGGTAGCGGTCCGGTCATCCGCAAAGGCGGATGACCGTATACCCTGTCTCAATGTTCCGCCGGTGCCCTGCCTTGCTCCGGCACTGTCGGAGTGAAGTCATGCGTGTGCGTTGTTTCGTATTCTGGACACTTATGTCACTGAACTGGTCGTCGGCGCAAGCCGATACGGACTGGGTGACTGTGCTCTGGCACAACGACCTGTTTGTCGGAACCGATGGCGGTGGTTACACCAACGGGGCTTATATCTCCTGGTACGACCTTTCCTCCGATAATCGCGAAGACTTCCGGGCACCCCTGGTGACCCGGCCCTTCCTGGGCTGGCTGATCGAAGAGCACGGCGATGACTTTGAAGTAAGTGCTCACACTGTCGGGCAAGCAATGGTCACGCCCAAGGACATTTCCAAGCCCGTGCCCGACCCCAATGATGCGCCCTACGCCGGTCTGCTGTTTTTCCGCTCGGGCTTCGTGACCCTGAGCGGCAACCGGGCGGATTCACTGAGCGTGACCCTGGGTATGGTCGGTCCCTCTTCCGGTGCGGATGAGTCCCAGCGGCTCATTCACAAAATGACCGGATCCACCAAACCCCAGGGCTGGGATTACCAGATCAAGGACGAGCCCGTGGGCCAGGTGGAGCGCGCCCGGGTGTGGCGCTGGGGGCCGGCCCCCACCGAAGAGCCGCACGCCGATCTTCTGTTGCTGGGCAACGCCTCGCTCGGCAACCTGGAGAGCGCCCTTGGCGGCGCCCTCATCGCCCGTTTTGGGACCCGCCTGGAGCGCAGCTTCGGCACCGCCAATCAACTGACCGGACGCATCAGCAACCCCATGGCGATTGATGGCGGCTGGAACGTCTACCTCGGGGTGGGCGCCGATTACGTGTACAATCAGATTTTTGTCAGCGGCAGTGGTATCCGCTCCGGGCAGAAGGGCGAGTTGCGTCACGATCAATACGCCACCTACGCCGGTTGGTCCTATTCCTGGGATCGGTTGAGCCTGACCTGTAGCCTGGTGGCCAATACCAACCTGGATAAAAACGCCAGTGCCCGTCAGCGTTTCGGTTCGGTGACCCTGGCCTGGCGCCTTTGATCCCGGACAGATGCCCCGTCAATTTGAATGATTCCTTGTTGAACGATACCGGCGAATGAAACACCTGGTCATTATCGGCAGCGTCTGGCCCGAACCCGATTCGTCAGCGGCGGGTACCCGGATGTGGCAACTGATCGAGCTGTTTCAGCAGGATCGCTGGCAGATTACCTACGCCAGTGCCAGCACGCCCTCCACTCACCGCATCGACCTGCCCGCCCGGGGCGTGGCCGAAGCCCGGATCAACCTCAACTGCGACAGCTTTGATGCCTGGCTTATCGAGCAGCGGCCCACCGCCGTTCTCTTTGACCGCTTCATGACCGAGGAGCAGTTTGGCTGGCGCGTGGCCCGGAGCTGCCCCGAGGCTCTGCGCCTGCTCGATACCGAAGATCTGCACAGTCTGCGTGCGGCTCGCTGGCAGCGGCTCAAGGAAAAGCAGCGCGAGCTGGGCGGCAATGAGGCGGAACGTCAGGCGGTAGGCCCGGTGCTGGATTCGCCCGGCCAGCTGTTTGAGCAGATGGCCACCAGCGATATCGCCCAGCGGGAGCTGGCGGCCATCTACCGCAGCGATCTGAGCCTGATGATCTCCGAATATGAAATGGCGCTGCTCACCGATCAGTTCAACGTGGCTCCGGAATTACTGCACTACCTGCCCTTGTTGGTTGATGGCAGATCCGAGGCCACCAAAGACTATTTCAACCCCGCCAAAGGCTTTGCCGAGCGCGAGCACTTTGTCAGTCTGGGCAATTTTCGCCATCCGCCCAACTGGGATGCCGTGCTCTGGCTGAAGCACCAGCTCTGGCCCGCCCTGCGCGCCCGTGTGCCGGGGGCCCAGTTGCACCTCTATGGCGCCTACCCCCCACCCAAGGCCACAGCTTTGACCAACACCCGCGAGGGCTTTCTGGTGAAGGGCTGGGCGCCCGATGCACGTGCCGTTATCAGCCAGGCCCGGGTTTGCCTGGCGCCCCTGCGCTTTGGCGCCGGTTTAAAAGGCAAGCTGCTCGAGGCCATGGTCTGTCAGACGCCCAGCGTCACCACCACCATCGGTGCCGAAGGGATGAGTGGCGCGAACCCCTGGCCGGGCGCGATTGCCGATGAAGCGTCGGCGTTCGTTGAATCCGCCGCCAAGCTGTATGAGAATGAGTCTTTGTGGCGCTCCGCGCAGACGAATGCCCCAGCGCTCTTGTCACAACGCTATGCGCGCCGGCGTTTTTCCGAGTCCTGGCATCGACGGTTGGCGTCGCTTATGGAAGGCCTGAAGGAGCATCGGCGCGCCAATTTTGTCGGTGCCATGTTGCGCCATCACCAGCACCGAAGCACGCAATACATGGGGCAGTGGATAGCGGAGAAAAACCGATACCAGAACAGGGAACAAGAAAGTTAGCGAAACCTCCCTCCAAGGTATATCTTGGAGGGTACAGAGATGTAACGAGTGAACGCATGAAAGAACCCGATATCCCCGCCAACGAAACCGACCGGCTGGCCGCTCTGGACCAGCTCGCCATGGTGTATTCTCCGGGCGAGGAGCGTTTCGATCGGATCACCCGCCTGGCCTGCCGCCTGTTTGATGTGCCCATCGCGCTGGTGACCCTGGTGTCGAAGGACAACCAGTGGTTCAAATCGGCCCAGGGGCTGCTCGCGGCGGAAACCCCCAAACGCATTTCTTTCTGTGCCCATGCCATCAATCGCGATGAGGCCATGGTGGTGCCGGATACCCTCGAGAATCCGGACTTTGCCGATAATCCGATGGTGACCAATGCACCCCACATCCGTTTTTATGCCGGACAACCGATACAGTTTCAGGGCCACTGCGTCGGTACGCTCTGCCTGATTGACCACGAGCCACGCACCTTAACGGCCGAGCAACTGGACACGTTGCAGAGTCTGGCGGCCTGGGTGGAAAACGAGCTTAGGGTCGCCTCGCTGAGCCATGAACAGGCGCAGTTGCTGCTGGATCTGGACGAAGCTCGCCGCGATTCGCTGATCGACCCCCTCACCAAGTGCTGGAATCGCCAAGGTATGGACGTGTTGCTCAAACGCGAGCTGGCGACGGCCACCCGGGAGGGCAGCGACGTCACCCTGATGCTGGTGGATATTGATCACTTCAAAGAGGCCAATGACCAGTGGGGGCACCTGGCCGGCGATGCCTTCCTGGTGGAGGTGGCGCAACGGATTCGCAGCGCGGTGCGCCCACAGGATGTGGTCGCCCGCTATGGGGGCGATGAGTTTGTGGTGTTTGCCGCGCGCTGCCCCGAAGAGATGGCCGGCTTTCTGGGACGGCGGGTTGTCAGCCGGGTCAGCGCTCAGCCGGTGGTTACCGAGCAGGGAGTGATTCCCCTGACCCTGAGCATCGGTATCGCGGCTGCTCAGGCTCATACCGGTCTGCTGATGAACCGCCTGATTTCTGTCGCTGATCGCGCGCTCTATGATGTGAAAGCCAGCGGCCGCAATGGCCAGAAGGTCCAGCGACTGACCTAGTGGCGTCGCCCAACTTCAACCGGGGCCCGCTGAGCATTCCTCACCGGGCTTCTTTTCCCTCTCCCTGCTCCCGACTTTCGTCTGGTTTTTTTAGCACCATTCGGTCAACTTCCGGCTCCATGTAAATAAAGTGAATGCTTCATTTAAATGTAAATTAGCAATTCATATAAAAAATAATGAATTGGACGCAACTAAGTAACGTGATTGTCTTGACATGGGTGAACTGCGATTGAAGTCTCACTATGACGGCGGGTTACCGTGTTTGAATCCATTGCGTGAGAGAGACCCAGTAAGGAGGCTGCCAGCCTGAACGCGACACTAAAACCATAACGCAAAGGTTCAAACATCATGAAAGCAATCAACCCAAACCGGCGTATCGCCCGATACGCTTCAACCCTTTTTTTCAGTTCCCTGTTGAGTTTATCCATTGCCTCCGCCCATGCCGACCTGGTTGCGAACCTCGCCCTCGGGGCCGGTGCCGATGGCTCAAGCAAAGGCGGCGGATCCAGCTATGGCAATGTCATCGACGGTGACACCAGCAGCTACTGGCAGCCCGGTTCCAGCAGTGGCGAGCGCATTGGCGTCAAAAATTTTGATGCCACCTTCAATACCGTGATCATTCGGGAGCTCAACGGCGCCACCACGGGCTGGCGACTGGAAGATCACGATACCGGTGAAGTTCTGGCCTCCGGGTCCTCGCTGGGCTCCGAGCGTGTGATCAGCGGCTTTGGCGAGCGGCAGATGTACAAGGTCAACCTGATCATTGAAAGTGCCTCAAACGCGCCGCGTATTGGCGAGTTCGAGCTTTACTACGACTCCGACGGGGGCGGCTCGGACAGCTCTTCTTCCTCCTCCTCTTCCTCATCCAGCTCGTCATCCAGTGAAGCCCCCGCCGAAGGGGAAACGGTGACCTACCAGGCGGAAGACGCCGATGACTACATTGGCACTGAGGAGACCAACCACTCGGGTTACACCGGCTCGGGCTTTATCGATCTGGAAAATGTCGACAACAGCTATATCGAGTGGACCGTCGATCAGGCCGAAGCGGGCAGCGCCACAGCGACCTTCCGTTTTGCCAATGGCACCTCCAGCAATCGCCCCATGACCATCAGTGTCAACGGGACGGTCGTGGAGAGCCGCCTGGATTTTCCCGGCACCGGAGGCTGGCCTGAGTGGGACACTCAAAGTGTCACCCTCAACCTGAATCAGGGCGGGAATACCATCCGGGCCACGGCGACCGTTCCTGAGGGCGGGCCGAACTTCGATCGGATGGAAATGACCGGTGGCACTGACTCCGGTAGCTCTTCCAGTTCCAGTGAGAGCTCAAGCAGTTCCAGTAGCTCCAGTAGCACACCGCCGGGCGACCCGGGAGAGGAGCTCTCCTGTCAGCAGGCCAATACCGTGCAGGGTTTTGCTTCCCTGGGTGGCGGGACTACCGGCGGCGCCGGAGGCAATACCATCACGGTCAGCACGGGGTATGAGTTGGCGGATGCATTGAGCGATCAGAAAGACAGCAGCTCACCCCTGACCATCTATGTAGATGGCACCATCACCGCGGACAATTCCGATGTCAGCAAGTTTGATATCAAGGACATGAACGATGTGTCCATTATCGGTGTGGGTGACAACGCCCTGTTCGATGGTATCGGCATCAAGATCTGGCGCGCCGACAACGTCATCGTACGCAACATCACCATGCGCTATGTCGACATCGGCGATAAAGACCACATCACCATTGATGGGCCCTCCAACAACATCTGGATCGATCACAATACCTTCTACAATTCGCTGGATGTGGACAAGGACTATTACGACGAACTGGTCAGCGGCAAGAACGATGTCGACAACATCACCGTTTCCTACAATATTCTGCGCGACAGCTGGAAAACGTCTCTGTGGGGCAGTAGTGATGGTGACGATTCGCATCGTCGGGTGACCTTCCTGGGCAACCATTGGGAGAACGCCAATTCCCGCCTGCCGCTGTTCCGCTTTGGCGAAGCCCATATCCTGAACAACTATTATGATGGCGTGCACAGTACCGGCATCAATTCGCGCATGGGGGCGACCATCAAGATCGAGGGCAATGTGTTTGAAAATGCCCAGAACCCGATCGTCTCCTATTACAGCAGCGATATCGGCTACTGGGATGTGGAAGACAATATCTTCGGCAGCAATGTGACCTGGGATGAGGACAGTAGTAATGGCATTGTCGCCGGACCGGATGTGGAGTCCACCGTGAGCTACACGCCACCCTACAGCTATCCGGTGATTCCTGCCTCCGAGACCAAGGGTCATGTGACCACCAACGCGGGGGCCGGCGTCATCAACAACTGTTTATAGTCCGACTGCAATAACCCGAAAACGGTTCAGGCTGGAAACCCGCGAGCATGCTCGCGGGTTTTTTATCGAAAACAGTATCTTCTAAATATAAAAAATAGTACTGATTTCGAAATGGACTTAGAAAACAGGAATCGTTCGACAAATTTCGCTGCAATGAACAAGATGGAAGAAAGTGTGACGTGGATCACGCTTTTTTCAAACACTTTTGTGCTTGAATCATGCTCGAGAGAACAGGAGCGGTGCCGAAAGGAAGCCAACCAAAACCATAACACTAAACAAGGTTTACGCATCATGAAAACAATCAACCATTCCCGGCGTATCAGCCGATACGCCTCAATACTGCTATGTACCTCACTTTTCAGTTTCAGTTCTGCCCACGCCGAGCTAGGCGCCAATCTGGCGTTGGACGCGGGCGCTGACGGTTCCAGCAAGGGCGGCGGTTCCAGTTACGGCAACGTCAATGACGGCGATCCGGGCAGCTACTGGCAGCCCGGCTCCAGCAGCGATGAGCGCATTGGCGTCAAGAATATTGGTAGCAGCTTCAACACCGTTATCATCCGCGAGCTGAATGGCGCCACCACCGGATGGCGGCTGGAAGATCACGATACCGGAGAAGTGTTTGCCTCGGGTTCCACGCTGGGTTCGGAGCGTCTGATTTCGGGCTTCGGCGACCAACAGCTGTACAAACTCAACCTGATTATCGAAAGCGCCAGCAGCGCGCCACAGATCGCGGAGTTTGAAATCTACGCGGCCACGGACACCGGCAGTTCCAGCTCCTCCAGCTCCTCGAGCAGTGAGGATGAGGCCCCCACCGGGGAAACGATCACCTATCAGGCGGAAGACTCCGCGAGTTTCGCTGGCACGGTTGAAACCAACCATTCCGGCTACACCGGGGACGGCTTTGTCGACCTGCTGAACGAAACCGGCAGTTACATCGAGTGGGTCGTCAATCAGGCGAGCGCGGGAGAGGCGGTCGCCAGTTTCCGGTTTGCCAACGGCACCTCGACCAACCGGTCGATGACCATCAGCGTCAACGGCACGGTGGTGGAGAGCGGCCTGGACTTTCCGGGAACCGGTGGTTGGCCCGACTGGGGAACCCAGACAATCAGTCTGAACCTGGAAGCGGGTAACAACGTCATCCGGGCCCACGCCAATGGCTCCGATGGCGGTCCCAACTTCGACCGCGTCGATGTCACGGGCGGAACGCTGAATGGCGATGATGGCAGTTCGTCGAGTGCTTCCGAAAGCTCAGACAGCTCCAGTAGCTCGGAGAGCAGCAGCTCTTCCGAGTCGTCCTCCGACAGTTCGTCCAGCAGTGAGGACAACGGTTCGTCGGAGAGCTCCTCCAGCTCATCGCAGCAGAGTTCGTCCAGTAGTTTCTCCAGTTCGGAAGGCCTCCCGGGCGAAGCCTTGTCCTGCGAACAGGCCAATACCGTTCAGGGTTTTGCGGCAATGGGTAGCGGAACCACCGGCGGTCAGGGGGGCGAGGAAGTAACGGTCAGCACCGGCAGCCAACTGTCGGCCGCGTTGAGCAACAAGGGCAGTGCCCCGCTGACCATTTACGTGGATGGCACCATTACCCCCGAGAATTCAGATGTCAGCAAGTTTGATATCAAGGACATGAATGACGTGTCCATCATCGGTGTGGGCGACAACGCCCTGTTTGATGGCATCGGTATCAAAATCTGGCGAGCCAACAACGTGATAGTGCGCAATGTCACCATGCGTTATGTCCGCATCGGGGACAAAGACCACATCACCATCGACGGCCCTTCAAGTAATATCTGGATCGACCACAATACCTTTTACAACTCTCTGGATGTGGACAAAGACTATTACGATGAGCTGGTGAGCGGAAAAGGTGACATCGACAACATCACCCTGTCCTACAATGTGCTGCGTGATAGCTGGAAAACCTCTCTCTGGGGCAGCGGTGACGGCGACGATCACCACCGGCGCGTCACCTTCCTGGGCAACCACTGGCTGAACGCCAACTCCCGTCTGCCGTTGTACCGTTTCGGTGAGGGCCACGTGGTCAACAACTACTACGAGGGTGTCTACAGTACCGGTATCAACTCGCGTATGGGTGCAACCCTCCGGATCGAGGGCAATGTGTTTGAAGATGCCCAGAATCCGATCGTCTCCTACTACAGCAGCGAGCTGGGCTACTGGGATCTGGAGGACAACCTCTACGACAATGTCACCTGGGTTGAAAACTCCGACAGTGGCATTGAAGCGGGTCCGAACCTGGAGTCCACGGTCAGTTATGTGCCGCCCTACAGTTATAGCCGGTTGTTCGCGGCGGACGCCAGGGCTCATGTATTGGCCAATGCCGGCGCCGGAGTGGTCACCGATTGTCTGGATGCGCCGGTCAGCGGCGGTGGTGGCGAGTCCTCTTCCAGTTCAAGCAGCTTGAGCAGCTCCTCTTCCAGCTCCGGTGATGAGTCCTCATCCAGCGACTCGTCGTCGAGCGCCAGCGGCGAACCCGCTGAGCTGGGCTCAAACCTGGCGCTGAACGGCGGGGCTGATGGCAGCAGCAAAGGCGATGGCAGCAGCTTCGGTAATGTGAACGATGGCAACCTGGCGAGCTACTGGGTGCCGGCCGGTACCAGTGACGAGCGCGTGGGAGTGAAGAATTTTGGTGGCACTTTCAATACCGTGATCATTCGCGAACTGAATAATGCGACCAGCAGCTGGCGCCTGGAAGACCACGACACCAACGAGGTGCTGGCCACCGGTTCTACTCTGGGTGCGGAGCGGATCATTACCGGCTTTGGTGATCGCAATCTGTATAAGGTGAATCTGATCATCGACAGCGCCAGCAGCGCGCCGCAGATTGCCGAGTTTGAAATCTACAACGCCACCGGTGATGTCTCGGAAGGCGGTTCTTCGTCCAGCGCCAGCAGTTCGTCGAGCGAGTCGAGCGACAGTTCCGAGTCCAGCTCTTCCGGTGATTCTTCCTCGTCCGAATCCAGCTCGAGTTCAAGCTCCAGCAGCTCGGCGACCAACCCGGACTACTCCGGTCCGATCAGCAACGCCTGTATCGACCTGGTGACCGATCCGGGCATCAACTGGCGCGACGGCGCCCTGCAGAGCGATCAGGAAATTGTCGAGTGTCTGTCCCAGACTCTGGGTCGTCCGGTGGGCTACGGTGAAAACGCCCTGGGCGGTTACGACCCCAATGGCAACAGCACCCTGACCGTCATTACCAAAAACGGCAGCACCTCGGTCGAGCAGCAGCTGTTCGATGCGATCAGCTCCGACGAACCCCACTGGGTGGTGTTCGACAAATCCGACTTCGCCAGTGAATCCGAAGTGGCCATGTACCGTCTTCAGTGCGGTAACGCCGACGTGCAGAGTGCCATTGGCGGCAGTGAGGCCGAATGTGTGGACTATCGTCAGTGGTGTGACAATAACGGCTATGGCGACCATGACGCCTGCATGCAGGAGTTCTTCAACAACCGTCTGAACGATAAGGATCTGCCGATCCGCAATATTGTACTGGGTGGCAATACCACGATTGACGGTCGTATGAGCCAGACGTACTTCCGTTTCAATGGCTTTGCCATCGGCAGTGACAGCTCCGGCCAGCCTGTGAAAACGTCCAACAACATCATCCTGACGCACCTGGACTTTCAGGGAGCGGGTCATACTGAGGACCACGGTCTGGACCCGGATATGATTCGTGCCACCGGCGCGTCCCATGATATCTGGATTCACAAGAACACCTTCGACACCACCGGCGATGCCGCCTTTGATGTGAAAGTCGGCGCCTATGACATCACCATGTCGTTCAACGAGCTGCGCAACGTCAAGCGGGCATCCCTGCATGGCTCCAGCGACAGTCGTGAGATCAACGCCCAGATTCGCACCACCATGCACAACAACGCGTTTGTGACCGACGACAACCACTACAGCAGCCTGGGCAACACCGGCCGCCGCGTCCCGCTGATCCGTCGCGGCACCTCGCACATGTTCAACAATGTCTTTGTGAATTACCGCAAAGACATTCTGAGTGTACGCGTCGGGGCAAATCTGTTGTGGGAAGACAACATGGTGGTGGTCAACCAGATCCACCAGGAAAAGGATGATGTCGGCAACGCTCTGTCTGAACTGGCTGGCAACCTGACCCGCGATGTGGACGGCGGTAACTACCGTGCCGACGGTGTCTACCTCTGGTTTGCTGATGGGGCCTGTGAGCTGAACGCCAGCACCCAGACGCCGCTGGCCGATGCCTCCGGCAGTGTGGGTGATCTGGCCCAGGACTACTCGGGCGCTTCACAGTCCACCCTCAGCGACTACCGTCTGGATGCCGGTCAGGATTTGGTGGATTACGTCAGCGCTACGGCGGGCAAGCACGGCGAGTTGCCGTTCAACTCCCCGCTGGCGGGGGATGTCTACTACGTGCTGAGCCTGGGCAAGGTGCCGTGCCAATAAAGGTGCCCTACCAGTAACGCAACCGTCATCCACGCAATAAAAAAGGCGAGCCCCGCGGGGCTCGCCTTTTTATTGCCGTCCTGCCTGTTACTCGGTATCCGGATCTTTCAGCCAGGGACGCTGACCATCCTTTCGTCCCACCGGCAGGGTTTCGATGGTGCTCTCAATCCACTGCCGGACTTCTTCGGTCAGCACCTTGCGGTCCTTGCCCTCACTGAAAATCGGCTCACCGATGATCATGGTGATGGTGCCGGGGTGCTTGAGAAAATCCTTGTGCGGCCAGCATTCGGCGCCGTTGTGTGCGACCGGAATGATGGGCCGGCCGGTGGCGCAGGCGATGTCCGCGCCGCTGCGGGCATAGGTGCCGGAGGTGCCCGGTGCCATGCGAGTGCCTTCGGGGAAGATGAGAACGTTGTTGCCCTCCTCCAGAGCGGCGACGCTTTTGGTTTTGACATCCCGCAGCGCCTGGGTTTTGTTGCGCCGGTCAATGGCGATGGGCTTCATCGCCGCCAGTCCCCAGCCGAAAAACGGAATGCGCAACAGCTCCTTTTTCAGAATGGTGGAGATGGGCTGAAAGTAGAGCTGCAGAAACAGGGTTTCCCAGACACTCTGGTGTTTGGACATGACCACATAGGGTTGCAGGTCCTTGCGAAAATCGCCAATCACTTCAATGCGGATATTGCAGCACACCCGGAGCCAGAGCATGACAAAGCGGTTCCAGCAATTGATCAGACGGTAGCGCCAGTGGTAGGGCAACAACGGCCAGATCAGGGTGCTGAGTGCCCCGAACAGAATTCCGGAACCGTAATAGCCGGCATTGAAAATTGTGGTGCGAACGTAGAGTAAGGCTTTATAGAGCACGGTCAGTCTTGGGCCTCCGCAGCTAAAATCGTATCGACGGCGTCCGCCAGGTCGGCAAAAATCACCACCTGCTCCAGCGACAGGGCCGGACTGGCGCCTTCGGCCGCCACTCCCTCGGCCAGCCTTGCCTCCGTTTCCCGCCCGCGGCCGGTGCGCACCAGACAGGGAGTGCAGCCCTTGGCCGCGCCCGCCTGCAGGTCCTTGAGGCTGTCGCCAACAAAGACCACATCCTGCAGGGACAGGTTGAACTCGGCTTCAATGGCGTCGAGCATGCCGGTTTTGGGTTTGCGGCACTTGCAGTCATCGTCTGGATGATGGGGGCAGTAGAACACCGCCTCCAGCTTGCCACCCTGCGCCTCGACCAGGCCGGTGAGTTTGGCGTGCATGGCTTCGAGGTCGTCCAGATCGAACAAGCCCCGGGCCAGGCCCGACTGGTTGGTGGCCACTACGCAAGTATAGCCCGCCTGATTCAGACGGGCGATGGCTTCAATACTGCCCGCAATGGGCTGCCACTCATCGGCGGACTTGATGTAATCACCGGCGTCTTCGTTGATCACGCCGTCACGGTCGAGAATGATCAGCTTCATGGTCAAACCTTTTAATCTTTCAGCCGTTTGGCCTCTCAACCTTTTGAGGGAGCCAGCAGGGAAATGTCGGCCACCGCCAGGAAGAGCTCGCCCAATTGTTGCAGCAGGGCCAGGCGATTGGTGCGCAGCTTTTCATCGTCGGCCATGACCATGACGTGGTCAAAGAAGCTGTCCACCGGTTGCTGCAGGTCGGCCAGACTGGTCAGTGCCCGGGTGTATTCGCGCTGCTCGAACAAGGGTAAGACTTCCTCGGCTTTGGCGCTGACCGCCTGTGCCAGGGCCTGCTCGGCGCTCTCCTGCAGCAGAGCCGGATCCAGTTCGGCCGAGGGTGCGCCTGACTTGCTCAGGATGTTGGCCACCCGCTTGTTGGCGGCGGCGAGTGCCTGGGCCTGGGGCAGCTGATAAAATTCGTGCACGGCCTTGACCCGCAGGTCGATGTCCAGCGGACAGGTGACCCCGCGTGCGCTCACCGCCTGAAAGACTTCCGCCGGAATGCCGGCATCTTCGTACCAGGCGCGGAAACGCTCGAGCATGTACTCCAGCACCCGATCCACCAGTCCCTCGGGCTTGGTCAGACCGGTGTGCTGCGCCACGGACTGCTCCAGCAGGTCGCGCAGATCCAGATCCAGGGACTTGTCCACCAGCAGCCGAAGAACGCCCAGGCTGGCCCGGCGCAACGCGAAGGGGTCCTTGGAGCCCGTGGGCTGCTGGCCGATCCCGAAGATACCGGTGATGGTATCCAGGCGGTCAGCCAGCGCGATGATCGCACCGGTGGTGGTCTCGGGCAGTGCGTCGCCGGCAAACTTGGGCAGGTACTGCTCCATCATCGCCTGGGCCACGTCCTTCGGTTCGCCGTCATTGCGCGCGTAGTAGTAACCGGCAATGCCCTGCATATTGTCGAACTCACCCACCATGTCGGTGACCAGATCCGATTTGCACAGCTGGCCCGCCCGCTCGGCCAGCGCCGGGTCCGCGTTCAGTGCCAGGGCAATGCTTTTTGCCAAGGCGGCAATGCGCTCGGTTTTCTGGTACACGCTGCCGAGCTTGGCCTGAAAGACGATGGGCTTGAGCTGCTCGCGCCGCTCTTCCAGGCTGCGCTTCAAATCGGTATCGAAGAAGAAGGCGGCATCGGACAGACGCGGGCGGATGACCCGCTCATTGCCGTCGATTACCTGCACCGGGTCCTGGCTTTCGATATTGGCCACGGTGATGAAGTGCGGCAACAACTGGCCCTTGGCATCCACCAGGTGGAAATATTTCTGGTGCTCTTTCATCGAGGCGATCAACGCCTCCGGCGGCACGTTCAAAAAGCGCTTTTCGAAGTTGCCCAGCAGCGCCACCGGCCACTCCACTAGAGCCGTGACTTCGTCCAGCAGATCATCGTCTAGCACGGCCTGGCCGCCGACCTTTTCCGCCTGGGCGTTGACCTGGGTGCGGATCAGCTCCCGGCGGGCGTCCATATCGGCCATGACATAGCCGGTGTCCCTGAGTTTGCTCAGGTACTCATCGGGGCTGAACAGATCCAGCTCGTGATTGTAGTGAAAGCGGTGACCGTAGGTGCAGCGGTTGGCGCGCAGGCCCAGTACTTCGGCGTCGACAATTTCGTCATCAAAGAGCATCACCAGCCAGTGCGCCGGGCGCACAAACTCGGTCCGGCTCGCGCCCCAGCGCATACGCTTGGCGATGGGCAGCTTGGCCAACGCCTCATTGGCGATGTCGCCCAGCAACTCGACGGTCGCCTGGCCGCCCGCTTCGGTGCGCGCCACCAGTTTGTCGGCCTTGCCGTCGTTTTCGGTAGTCAGTTGCTCCAGCGTCACGCCGTTCTTTTTGGCGAAGGCCTCGGCGGCCTTGGTGGGCTTGCCCTCGGCATCAAAGGCGATTTTGGTGGGTGGGCCGAAGGTCACCACCTCTTTGACCGGCGTCTGCTCGGCCAACTCATCGACCTTGATCGCCAGGCGGCGCGGGCTGGCGTAGCCGTGAATGGCACTGAAGCTCAGGTCATGGGCGCTCAGGCCCGCTTCGAAGCTCGTGCGCAGCGATTGCAGCAGGGTTTTCAGGGCAGTGGGGGGCAGCTCTTCGGTGCCCAGCTCGAACAGAAAATCGGCACTCATTGGTCGTCTCCCTCAGCCGCGAGAAGTTCTTGGCGCAGCGCCTCGGGGGCCAGAGGGAAGCCGAGGCTTTTGCGCGCATCGAAGTAGGCCTGAGCCACCGCACGGGCCAGGCTGCGTACCCGCAGGATGAAACGCTGGCGCTCGGTCACCGAAATGGCGTGGCGCGCATCCAGCAGGTTGAAAGCGTGGGAGGCTTTCATCACCATCTCGTAGGCGGGCAGAGGCAGGTTCTGCTCGATCAGCCGCTCACTTTCGCGCTCGCAGACATCGAAGCTGTGGAACAGAAACTCCGTATCGGCCTGCTCAAAATTGTAGTGGGACATTTCCACTTCGTTCTGGTGGAACACATCCCCGTAGGTCACCTTGTCCCCCGCCGGGTTGACGGTCCAGACCAGGTCGAAGATCGAGTCCACCCCCTGAAGGTACATGGCAATACGCTCCAGGCCATAGGTGATCTCGCCGGTGACCGGAAAGCACTCGAGTCCCCCGACTTGCTGGAAGTAGGTGAACTGGGTCACCTCCATGCCGTTGAGCCAGACCTCCCAGCCCAGACCCCAGGCGCCCAACGTGGGCGATTCCCAGTTGTCTTCGACAAAGCGGATGTCATGAATGGCCGGGTCGATGCCCATTTCCCGCAGCGAGCCCAGGTACAGCTCCTGGATGTTCTCGGGCGAGGGCTTGAGCGCCACCTGAAACTGGTAATAGTGCTGTAGCCGATTGGGGTTCTCGCCGTAGCGCCCGTCGGTGGGGCGGCGGCAGGGCTGGACATAGGCGGCGTTCCAGGTTTCCGGACCGATCGAGCGTAGAAAGGTGGCCGGATGAAAGGTGCCGGCGCCCACTTCCATATCCAAAGGCTGCAGGATTACGCAACCCTGGCGGGCCCAGTAGGACTGCAGGGCCAGAATCAGGCCCTGGAAAGTCCTCACATCGGGTTGATCGGCGGTATGGCTGTCTGACACGGGCTGCCTCCGAGCATCGCTTTTAAATGAAGCGGCGCGCTCGGGAGCGCGCCGCTGTGGGAAACTGTCGGTACTTCTGATCGGACTGCGAAACAGCGTGGAATTATAGCGGTTCTTGGCGGCGGATTGGTACTCAGTGGCCGGTTTTTACCGTAAACTGCGCCCAGTTTGACCGTTTAAGCGACCCTGATGCATGAAAGACACCCTGACTCTATTTGTTCTGAAGTGGCTCGGCCATTGTCCCCTCTCTGTCGGCCGGGCTCTGGGGAGCGTCGTCGGGTGGTTGATGTGGCACAGTCGTGGGCGGGCCCGGCGTGTCACTCTGGAAAACCTGACGCTCTGCTGGCCCGAGTTGAGCGATACCGAGCGCGATCAACTGGCGCGCCGTAGCCTCAAGGAAACCGGCAAGACGGCGGCCGAAGCCGCCGCGGTGTGGCAGAATTCGCCGCAATGGCTGATGCAGAAAATTGTCGAAGTCGAGGGTGCCCGGTACCTGCAGGAAGGGCTCGAAAGCGGCCGTGGGGTATTGGTGCTGGCGCCGCACCTGGGGAACTGGGAGGTGGTAGGCTCGTTTCTCGCCACTCAAGCCCCCACTACGGCGCTCTATCAGCCGCCCCGCCAGCCGGCACTGGATGCTCTCATTTATGAGGGTCGCCGCCGAAGCAATATGGCGTTGGCCCCCACCAATCGACGGGGCGTCGGGCAGCTGTTGAAGGCATTGAAGCGTCGGGAAATTGTGGGCATCCTCCCCGACCAGGTTCCCGAGCCGGGCAACGGCGGCGAGGTGGCCCCATTTTTCGGGCAGCCGGCGCTGACCATGACGCTGGTACACAACCTGATACAACGCACCGGCTGCACGGTGGTGAGTGTCTTTGCCGAACGAGTTCCGGCCGGGTTCAAAGTGGTGATACGGCCCGCGGATGAGGGTATCTATCGCGATACGGTGGTGGAATCGGTCACGGCACTCAACCGCAGTGTGGAGGAGTGTGTCCGGCGTGCTCCCGCCCAGTACCAGTGGGAGTACAAGCGCTTTCGCCGGCTGCCGGCTGACTACCCACAACGTTATCGGTAACTTTACGCCATTTAACGGATCCGGATTTTGGCCATGTCACGCCGGCGCTATCCGAGTGAGTTACAATCAATACATTGCCGGCGCATGACGCCAAACCACTGATCCTGGCCAAACCACATATTCTGGAAGGGACCCATGAGCCTCCACTTGTCCAAAATCATAAGTTTTTCCACTTGTCTGTTTCTGATGATGGGCTGCAGCTCGCAGCACTTGCTGGTGAAAAAAGCGGATATGGAGGCGGCCGATCAATGTCTGTTGGCGCAGCAGTCGCGCCAGACTCAGGCGGATGAGCAGCAGCAACAGCTGGCCGAGACGCTCGAGCTATTGCGTCAGACACTGGAATTGCAGCGCGAAGGCGACGCGGCGCTACGCGAATTCATGCGTACCGCGACGGCCGACCTCGACCGGGAAAGCAGCGATCAGGCCTGTCACCCGGGCCAGGGCGCAATGCCGCTGACCAGTGCCAGTCTGGACAAAACCGTTGTGGGCGCGACCGAAAACGTGATGTTGACTGATCTGGGCATCACGCTGGAGTCCAGAGTGGATACCGGCGCAAACACTTCCTCACTCGACGCCCGGAATATTGAAATCTTCGAGCGCAACGGTGAAGACTGGGTGCGCTTTGAGATTCACGATCCGGACCTGGATCAGCTGGTCGAGCTGGAGCGTCCGCGCTCGCGCAAAGTCCTGATCAGCCAATCCAATTCCGAAGAGCCGGAGCGCCGCCCCGTGGTCGAGATGCGAATCACCATGGGCAGCATGACCCAGGTGGCGGAGTTCACCCTGACCAATCGCAGCCATCTGGACCAACCCCTGCTGATCGGCCGCAATGTCCTGCGGGATCTCATGTTGGTGGATGTTGCCCAGGACAATGTCACCGAGCCCAGACCGCCCGAGTCCTCGAACAATGGTCGGGAGGAAGATGAATGACCCAGTCCAGGCTCCCCTTTTACCTGATTGTGGCCGCGCTGGTGGTGACTGGCCTGGCGACCGCCTGGGCACGGCATGTGGAGATGGAACTGCCCTTTACCCCCGGTGAGCGTCGCCCGGTCTGGCTGATTGAGGCTAGAGTCGACTTTATCGCCACGGGTGATGAGGTATTGGTCAGTCTCGACCTGCCAGACACTCCGCCGGGCTTCCGTTTGCACACCGAACACGCCACCTCTCCCGGTTACGGGTTTTCGGTGATCGAGCAGGCTGGTGACCGCCGGGGCGAATGGTCCAAACGCGACGCCCAGGGGCCCCAGACGCTGTACTACAAAGCCCAGTTGATTGCCGATGTGCCCGATCGGGAGCGCGATGAAGACACCTCCGAAGGCCGGGCTGAATCACCCCAACCCAAAGATGTTTTCTGGGAAGAGCCCCAGAGGACGGCCGCCGAGCAGTTACTGTCGCAGGCCGTGGAAACTTCCAGTACGCCCGAGAGCCTGACCCGGGAGCTGATCAAGCGCCTGAACAATGCCTCGGGCGACCAGAACGCGTCGCTGCTGCTCGAAGAGACCGACAACCGGTCGGAATTGCTGGAGAAGCTTCTCAATCAGGCCGAGATTCCCGCCCGTCAGGTGATGGGGCTCCGGCTCGAAGATGCCCGTCGCCGTCAGACGCTCACTCCCATGGTCGAGACCTACAACGGGGAGCAATGGGTGCTGTTCAACTCCCAGACCGGCGCCCAGGGCGTGCCGGACAACCTGGTGCTCTGGCATCGGGGCGGACAGTCGCTGCTGGATGTGACCGGTGGCACCCGCTCCGGGGTGAGCTTTTCCATGATCCGTCAGACCGCCCCGGCCGAGGATCTGGCGGTTGCCCAGTTTGCGGACAGCACCTTTGCCCTGCTGGGGGTGCAACAGTTGCCCATTGAAGAACAGAGCATGTTCAAGCTGCTGTTTCTGTTGCCTCTCGGGGCGCTGGTGGTGGTGTTCATGCGGGTGATGGTGGGGCTGAAAACCTCGGGTACCTTCATGCCTGTTCTGATTTCTCTGGCGTTTTTGCAGACCTCCCTGCTGCCCGGTCTGATCAGCTTTGTGTCCGTGGTGGCGCTGGGACTGATGATGCGCAGCTATCTCTCGCGCCTGAATCTGCTGCTGGTCGCCCGTATTGCCACCATCGTGGTGCTGGTGATTTTTCTGATCTCGGTCTTGAGTCTGGTGGGGTACCAGATGGGGTTCAACACCGGCATGACCATCACCTTTTTCCCGATGATCATCATTGCCTGGACCATCGAGCGCATGTCGATCCTGTGGGAAGAGGAGGGGCCGCACGAGGTACTGATTCAGGGCGGTGGCAGTCTTCTGGTGGCGGTATTCGCCTACCTGTTGATGAGCCTGCCCCTGGCCAGCCACCTGAGCTTCAACTTCCCTGAGCTCAACCTGGTGCTGCTGGCCCTGATCATGCTCATGGGGCAGTACACCGGCTATAAACTCTCGGAGCTGCGCCGCTTCCGGGCCATGGGCCTGGATGACGCCCGGGGGAGCGACTCGTGAAATGGATCAGCCCCTGGCACCTGTCCAGGCTCGGTATCCTGGGCATGAACTGCCGCAATCGCGATTTCATCGGGCGTTACAACGAGCGTCGGTTGTTCCCGCTGGTCGATGACAAATTGAAAACGAAATTGTTGACCGAGGAGTTTGGTCTGGCCTCCCCCGCCCTGCTGTTTGTGGTGCGCGAGCAGTTCGCCATCAACCGGATTGAGGACTCGCTCAAGGAGCTGGACGGTTTTGTGGTCAAGCCTGCGAAGGGCTCCGGGGGCAAGGGCATTCTGGTGATTACCGGCCGCCGGGGCGACCGGTTCATCAAGTCATCCGGCGCGGAGATAGACATCGACGAGATCCGCCGCCACATGTCCAACACTCTGGCGGGACTCTATTCGCTCGGCGGTAAGCCCGATGTGGTGATCGTGGAAGAGCTGATCGAGTTCGACAATATTTTCGATGGCTACTCCCACGAAGGCGTCCCCGACATTCGGGTGGTGGTCTTTCGCGGCTACCCGGTCATGGCCATGATGCGCCTGGCCACCCATGCCTCGGACGGCAAGGCCAACCTGCACCAGGGCGCGGTGGGCGTCGGGCTGGATATTGCCACTGGCCGCTGCCTCAAGGCCGTCCAGTTTGGTCAGCCGATCAAATTGCACCCGGATACCCACAAGCCGCTGGACAAGATCCAGGTGGCCGATTGGCGGGCACTGATGGTCCTGGCGTCCCAGTGCTATGAAATGACGGGGTTGGGCTACATGGGGGCGGATATCGTGCTCGACAAAAGCCGCGGCCCCCAGGTGCTGGAGCTCAACGCCCGGCCGGGGCTCTCCATTCAGGTGGCCAATGGCCTGGGGCTGCTGCCGCGCCTGCGTCATATCGAAAGCATCAAAGCCGGAAAGCACAGAACGCCGGAATCGCGCGTCGACTATGCCGTGGAAGCCTTTGCCGAACCCCTGCCCCCGGTCTCGGAAACCACCGCCACCCTGGCCAAAGGCGGCAAAGTGGCGTGATCTCCGGGTGAGGTGGCACTAAAATCCTCCTTGATTCTAAGGTATCGGCTGATTCGGTCGATAGACTCTTTGCTTCCCCGGATTTGCGGTCTGATAGAGAGTGTCCATGAACGGTACGGCCCAACACGCGCAGAAATTGCTGCTTTTCAAGCTGACACCCAGCCAGGTCTTCGCCATTGGCACTCTGAAGGTTCGGGAAATCATCCCCTTTCAGCGGTTCAACCGGGTGCTGCAGGATCACTCGGCGGTGCTGGGCATGATCACGGTGCGCGGTAAAACCATCCCGGTCATCGACATGGCGGCGGCGGTGGGCTATCGGGGGCTCAGCGAAGATGAAATGCGCCAGGGCTCGATCATTGTCACCGACTGCCAGCGCAAGGACATCGGCTTCATGGTGCGCGGCATCGACCGGATTGTGGATGCCAACTGGAGGGAGGTGAAATCGCCCCCGAGCATGCTCGGCAAAAACGCCTATGTGACCGGTCTGTACATGCTGGAGGAGCAGGCGGTGCAACTGCTCGATCTGGAGTTGTTGTTCTCCAAGGTGTATCCCGATCCCTCCGCCAGCCGGCGGGCGGCGCTCACCGATGTGCAGCGCGAACAACTCAAACCGCTCAGGATTCTGCTGGTGGATGACTCCCATGTGGCGCGCAAGCAGCTTCAGGATGCGCTCGACAGCATCAACATCCCCTACCAGGTATTGACCAATGGCAATGCCGCCCTGCAGACCATGCGCGAGGCGGCCAATGAAAACGCACCGATTGACATTCTGGTCAGCGATATTGAAATGCCGGGGCTGGATGGTTACGAGCTGGCGTTCAGCGTGCGAGACGACAAGGCCCTGAGTCGTGCCTATATCATTCTCCACACCTCACTCAACAGCGAGATGAGCGTTAGCTACGCTCATCAGGTCGGCGCCAATGAGGCGCTGACCAAATTCGATGCCGAGGAGCTGGTGCTCGCCATGCTGCGCGGGGCGAATACGTTCAGCCAATAACCACGTAAAGGTGCATTCCCGTCAGCGGTAGGCGTCTTCGCTCCGGGACAATTATTTTCTGATGAACGCCAGAAAAATACCGGCCACTGTGGCGGCGGCGCCCCCCACCAGAAACCAGGTGGTTTCATCGGTAAATCGCCCGGTGATCGTCTCGGAGATCTGATCTCCCACCGACTGTGACGACTGATATCCGAAGTACAACAGGATCAGGCCCACCACCAGCAATATCAAGCCCACCAGTTTTTCTGTTTTCATGTCAGTATCCTTTTTGAGAATGTTTGCCTGCTGCCTGAAAAGAAGCTCTTTACCTAGCAAGAAGCTCTTTACTTGGCAAGAAGCTATCCCCATTGCCGTGAAGAGTCAACCACTATTGAAGCCATCCGTGGGAGCGCGACTTTACGATTGGTCGACAGCGCCAAACATCGTCAGATTACTTTACACAATGGGCCCTGCCTATTTTTCTCCACGCCATAACTGCCTGAAAATGCGGGTGTTTCTTTCATGGCATGTTACTTGCGAAACTGAGCAGGGCGTTCGAATGTGCGCTTTATCATTCAGGAAAATAGACATACAGGAGAGGATTCTCTATGAATATCAGACACTCCTTTGCATTTGGGCTGGCGGTGTTTTTGTTCCAGCTGCCGCTGGCGGCTTACGCGGCTACCGTTACCTATGATGGCATCACGTTTCCAGATGGCGATGTGTCTTTTGCCGATGATTATCGGGATGTGGTTGTCGGCGATCCGGCCCCCACGGCGGGCAACTTTGATCCGGCCGCGACAATCGGTGCGCCGGACGGCTCGGCCTATTCCCTCGGTCAGGGGGGCTACGTCACCCTGGAGTTCACCGATAACTCACTGACGGGAAGTGGGGATGACAGTGCCGACCTGCACATTTTTGAAGTGGGGCCGCTGGTGGAAGACACCTTTGTCTGGATCAGCACCGACAATGAAAATTTCATCAGTCTGGACAAGGTGTTCGGTTCAACCTCAAGTATCGACATTGACCCGTACCTGTTGGACGCGGGCATCGACCCTTTTACCCAGTTTTCTTATGTGCGCTTACAGGATGATCCCAATGAGAACACGAGCAATGTGACCTATGCCGGTGCCGATATCGACGCGGTGGGCGCTATTACCTCGGCCCCGCCCGTGACGTCGGTTCCCGGCCCCGGATCATTGGGGCTGATTTTTGGAGGCCTCTTCGCGTTGGGTGCCCGCCGTGTACTGCGTGACAGAGCGCTTGACCAGAAAAGCTAGTATGTGAAAAGCAGCCGGTTTTCCGTACAACGGAACACCGTCATGCTCGAGAGAAAAAAGCCCACTCTGCCGGTGGGCTTTTTTGTACCGGGTTTAAACCACCATGATGCCTTCGGCTTCAAACAGTGCGCCCTTGGGGAGCTGGCTGATACCCACAGCAGCGCGGGCGGGAAAGGGCTCGCGGAAGTGCCGGGCCATCACGTCATTGACCACGGAAAAATTGGCCAGGTCAGTCAGGTAGAAATTGAGCTTCACGACGTGATTCAGGCTGCCATTCGCCGCCTCGCATACGGCCGCCAGGTTTTTGAAAACCTGTTCGGCCTGGGCCTCAAAGCCGCCCTCGACAAGAGTCATGGTGGCCGGGTCCAGGGGAATCTGCCCGGACAGGTAGACGGTGTTGTCGACCTTGATCGCCTGGGAATAGGTGCCAATGGCTTCCGGGGCCTTTTCGGTGTAAATCACAGCGCGGTTGGTCATAGTGGAATCCTTGGGTTGATCGGCTTGGGAAAACCACCCAGTATAGAGGAGGAGTCGGTGCCAGTGCCAGCTGGCGGCCTTCAAGACGCCCGGTGCTTATTTGCTGTAGAATGCCGCGCCTTGTAGCGAGCGTCGTCGCCCGCCGCCCTCTTTTCATCAGCACTGTCGCCCCGAGTACCTGCCCCGAGATGCCTCACGACGTCGATAACGGGTATGGGTGGCACACGACGGATTCAACCATGACTCAACCTCAAGCCTCTTCCAGCCCCACGCTGACCAAAGCCCAGATGTGGCTGATTGAAATCGCGCTGGCCGTGGGCGGCTTCGGGATCGGCACCGGCGAATTTGCCACCATGGGGCTGATGCCGGGCATTGCCGAGGGCCTTGGGGTCAGCGAGCCCCAGGTGGGCCATGTGATCAGCAGCTACGCCCTGGGTGTGGTGGTGGGCGCGCCTCTGCTCGCGGTCTTCGGCGCGCGCCTGTTTCGGCGCCACCTGCTGATCGGCCTGATGAGCTTCTACACCCTGGCCAATATCGCCAGTGCCCTGGCGCCCAGCTATGAGTCTTTATTGGCCTTCCGCTTTATCGCCGGCCTGCCCCACGGCACCTACTTCGGGGTGGCGGCGCTGGTGGTGGCGAGCCTGGCGCCGCCTGCGGATCGGGGCAAGGCGGTCAGCCGGGTGATGATCGGGTTGACCCTCGCGGTGCTGATCGGTAACCCCCTGGCGACCTGGCTGGGGCAATCCATCAGTTGGCGCTACGCTTTTGTGCTGGTGTCGGTGGTGTCCCTGCTGACGGTGGTGTTGATCGTGATCTACCTGCCCCTGGACCGGCAGCAGCCGCGCAACCGCGCGGCGGCGGAGCTCAAGGCCTTTCACCGGCCCCAGGTGTGGCTGGCCCTGATGATCGGCGCCACCGGATTCGCCGGCGTCTTCTGCGTCTTCAGCTACCTGGCTCCGACCCTGCTCTATGTCACCGAAGTGGAAAAAGGCTGGATTCCCATTGCCATGGCCGTTTTTGGCGCCGGCGGCTTTCTGGGTAATATTCTCGGGGGCTGGCTGTTCGACAGATTCCAGTTCAAGGCGGTGGGCGGGGCGCTGCTCTGGAGCCTGGTGGTGTATCTGATCTTCCCCTCCGCCACCTCGGAGCTGTGGAGCATCCTGATGGTGACCTTTCTGGTGGGCACCGTCGCCGCCGTCTCACCGCCGCTGCAGACCCACCTGATGGACGTGGCCGTGGGGGCCCAGACCCTGGCGGCGGCCTCCCATCACGCGGCCTTCAATACCGCCAATGCCATCGGTCCCATGCTGGGCGGCCTGGCCATTTCGGCGGGCTTCGGCTGGAGCTCCACCGGGTATGTGGGGGCGACCACGGCCGTAGCGGGGCTGGTGTTCTTTGCTTTCGCGCTGCGGATGGAGCGGCGAACTCCGGTGGAGAGCTAGCGCTTGACCACCGATTCGCGCTTCACGATCGTCGGGGTGTATTTGAAAGTGACACCTGGCTCGGGGTGGGTGCCCGAGGCGTAACTCAGCGCCAGCTCGGCCGCGCGCATCGCCATGACTTCCACCGGGTAGCGCAGGGTGGTGAGTTTGGGGCGACAGTATTTCGCCAGTAGCACATCGTCGTAGCCGATCACCGACACCTCATTGGGCACGCCGATACCGTGATCCTGCAGGATGGCCATGGCGCCGGACGCCATGGCATCGTTGTAGGCCAGGACAGCGGTAAACTGCTTGCCCTTGGCGAGCAGATTCTGGACCGCGATCTCCCCACCCTCCTGATCTGGCGTGCTGTATTCGATATTGGCGTCTGGCAGTGATATTCCCGCCTGTTCCAGCTCTTCCCGAATCCCCTGAATCCGCTGCACCGGGTCTTCAATCTGATAGCGGCTGCTGATTACAGCGATGTCCCGGTGGCCCTGGCTGAGCACGTATTTGGCCATGGTCCGTCCACCCGCGACGTTATCGAGCCAGACGCAGCGATTGGCAATCTCGGGAATATAGCGGTTGATCAGCACAAAGCCGGGTACCTGGTGAGACAGCTCCACCAGAGTGTCGTCGTCCAGCGCCTTGCTGTGCACCACCATGGCTTCGCAGCGGTGCTCGAGTAGAGTTTCGATGGCCTGTCGTTCGGTGTCTATCTCGATGGAGCCGGAGCTCATGAGGATCTGGACATTGTGCTTGCGGGTGGTGTTCTCGATACCGTGGGCCAGGGTGGCGAAAAACGGGTCGGACAGCTCCGCCAGGACAACACCCAGGGAGGCACTGCGCTTGTTGACCAGGGCGCGGGCGTTGGCGTTCGGCCTATAGCCCATCTCGTCCATGATCTTCTTGATGCGCTCGCGCGTCGCCTTTCCGACCTTGGGCCCGTCGTTGATGACGCGTGAAACTGTCGCCAGTGAAACGCCGGCGGCATTGGCAATGTCTTTGATGGTGGCCATGGGTTAGATCTGTTCCTCATGCCGAGGCGGTGAAAGAAATGGATTGGCGCACATTCCGTCTCACCGCCCCTGCTTATATTGAGCTAGGGTGACCTTCGTGGGAGTCCTGGTAAGCCGCCAAGATACCAGATCCGGCGTCCCGTCGCAGCTGAATCGGGCCAATTGTGAAATCGTTTAACCTCCGGGCGCGGATTTATGGGGTTATGGGCAGAGTGCGGTTGCCAGGAACCGAGGATCGACATTGCAAAATATAACTATTATAAATCCTATAATAAAAATATTATGCCAATAAAATGAAATTTTTGGCATAACGCTCTATTTATGGATGGTTTTTGAGCAGAAGAAAGACGCTCTGGACGGGTTTCGGCCACCGGGAGGGTTTTATTATTGAGGGTAAACGTATAACCTTCAAGAAACTCCCGAATAACAAGAGGGCGGGACATGAGAATTCTGGTTACGGGCGGCCTGGGCTATATCGGTTTACACACCTGCGTTGAATTGTTGGCGGAGGGGTACGACGTTGTCATCCTCGACAGCCTTGCGAACAGCAAATCCTCGGCACTGGACCGCCTGGAGCAAATCAGTGGTCACCGGCCACCGTTTTACGAGGTGGACATTCGTAACCGCACGGCCCTGGAGCGTGTTTTTGCTGAGCATCAGTTTGATGCGGTAATGCATTTCGCCGGGCTCAAGGCGGTGGGCGAGTCGGGCCAGATTCCTCTGGACTATTACGATGTCAATGTCAGTGGTACACGGCAGCTGGTGTCGGTCATGCTCGCCTACGGGGTGCGCTGCATCGTGTTCAGCTCGTCGGCCACCGTCTATGGTGATCCCGCCTCGGTGCCGATTCGGGAGGATTTCCCGCTTTCGGCGACCAACCCCTATGGCCGCACCAAATTGATGGTGGAGCAGATGCTGGAAGACGTCGCGCGGGCGGAACCGGATTTGAGTGTCATCCTGCTGCGCTACTTCAATCCCGGCGGCGCCCACGAGAGCGGACTGATTGGAGAGGACCCCAATGGTATTCCAAATAACCTGATGCCCTACATCGCTCAGGTTGCGGTGGGTCGCCGTGACTCCCTGTCGGTCTTCGGCAACGATTACTCCACCCGGGATGGTACGGGCGTTCGTGATTACATCCATGTGGTCGATCTGGCACGGGGACATTTGGCAGCGTTGGCCGCATGTCATGCCCACGCCGGTGTGCATATCTATAACCTGGGTACCGGTCGAGGCTATAGCGTCCTTGAAATTGTTCGCGCTTTTGAACAGGCCACCGGCCGATCCATTGCCTATGAAATCGGACCCCGACGATCGGGTGACATCGCCGAATGCTGGGCCGATCCGACGAAGGCAGAGCGAGAGCTGAACTGGCGGGCGGAACTCGGCATTGACCGCATGGCGGAAGATGCCTGGCGCTGGCAGTCCGCCAACCCGAATGGTTTTTAGCAGTCCCCCGACTGCCAGACGTGTTGACTGCGTAGCAGCCTATTCCGTTCGTTAAATTGAGTGACATTTACTGTGACTATTACATTTGATCCTACAGAGCATCCCCATCGCCGTCTGAACCCCATGACCGGTGACTGGGTCCTGGTGTCGCCCCACCGCGCCAAGCGGCCCTGGCAGGGACAATCTGAAACGCCGGATACCGAGGTGCGACCGCCTTATGATCCGGACTGCTACTTGTGTCCGGGCAACCGACGCGTCAGCGGGGAACAGAATCCGCGCTACGAGTCGACCTTCGTTTTTGATAACGATTTTGCCGCACTCAAGCCCGATACGCCACGAGTCAGTACGGATGACCCGCTGTTTACCATGGCCTCTGAGCAAGGCTGTAGTCGTGTGGTCTGTTTTTCTCCTGATCACAGCAAAACGTTGCCCGAGCTGACCATCCCGGAGCTGACGTCGGTCATTGATTGTTGGCGGAATCAGACTGGAGAGCTCGGCAATCAGTATCGCTGGGTACAGGTGTTCGAGAATAAAGGGTCGATGATGGGGTGTTCCAATCCGCATCCTCATGGCCAGATCTGGGCACAACAACAGCTACCGACGTTGGCCGCGCGCAAGTTGGATCGGTTTGGAGCCTACTATCAGGCCAATGGCCGAGCCATGCTTGGGGATTATGTGGAGCGTGAGCTCGAACAGCGTGAGCGTGTGGTATTTGAAAACCGGGAATGGTTGGTGGTGGTTCCTTACTGGGCGGCCTGGCCTTTTGAAACCCTGTTATTGCCGCGTTTCGAACTGGCGCGCCTGTCTGACCTGAGCCCCAACCAATACGATCTATTGGCTGAAGCGATTCAGCGAATCACGACGCTGTACGATAATCTTTTCAAGGTGTCTTTTCCTTACTCCATGGGCTGGCACGGCGCGCCATTTGATCAGGAAGCTCATCCGGAGTGGCGTGTACACGCCCATTTTTTCCCACCGTTGCTGCGCTCTGCTACGGTGCGGAAGTTCATGGTGGGGTACGAGATGCTGGCGGAAGCTCAGCGTGATTTGACACCCGAGCAGGCCGCGGACCGGCTTCGATCCCTTTCGGCGATTCATTACAAGAGCGAGCAGGAACATGACTGATACCCGCAAGTTGTCGCAGGCCTTTGAACACACGTTTCAGCGCGCGCCTGAAGTTGTGGTACATGCCCCCGGGCGCGTCAACCTGATTGGTGAACACACCGACTACAACGAAGGCTTTGTGTTTCCGGCGGCCATCAATTTCGGCACCGACATTGCCGCGGCCAGACGCAGTGATCACACTATTTCTCTGCTCGCCCTGGACTACTCCGGCAGTACCAGTCACTTTAACCTGGATGACATTCAGTTTGACCGGGCCCAACCCTGGAGCAATTACGTGCGAGGGGTGTTGAAAATACTCGCCGAAAAGCACGACTTTCAGGGTATGGATATGGCGATTACCGGAAATGTACCTCAGGGGGCGGGGTTGAGTTCATCCGCGTCCTTGGAGATGGCAGTGCTCAAAGCCGCCGCCAGCCTATACAACTTGCCGCTCAATGGTGTTGACGCCGCCCTGATTGGCCAGAGGGCCGAAAACGAATTTGTCGGCTGCTCCTGCGGCATTATGGATCAACTGATCTCGGCACTCGGAAAAGCGGGTAATGCGTTGCTGCTCGATTGCCAGTCACTGAACTATGAGTATCACCCCATCGATCCGGATTATCAGATTGTCATCGTCAATTCCAACGTCAAGCGGGGGCTCGTGGATAGCGAGTATAACTTGCGTCGCGAGCAGTGTGAGGAGGCGGCGAGCCTACTGGGAGTCGGGTCGCTGCGGGCCGCGACCATGGACCAACTCCTTGCCAATCGGGAGCGTTTATCAGACCCGGTGTTCCGTCGCGCACGCCACATCATTTCGGAGAATGAGCGAACGCTGGATATGGGGCGGGCGCTCGAAAATTCGGATTACCGCCAGGTCAGCCAGTTGATGGCGGACTCCCATCGTTCCATGCGTGAGGACTTCGAAATCACGGTCGAGCCGGTGGATTCCCTGGTAGCAATCATTGATGAGGTGCTTGGTGATCGTGGCGGTGTACGAATGACCGGTGGCGGATTTGGTGGTTGTGTGGTGGCCTTGGTGCCGAGGGATCTCGTCGGTGCCGTGGGTCACGCCGTATCGACTGAGTATCAAGCGCGCACCGGCCTTCGCGAAAGTCTTTATATCTGCACGGCCGAGCAAGGGGCATTCAGCGAAACCACTTGAAACCCCGCTTCTTTGCGTGATTCCCGTAATAATAAGAAGGTTTAATGCTGCAGCTGATTATTTTCTCGCGGGAAATAGCCCTCCGTGGCGGGCTATCGGTGCCTCCCTGGTGGCAGCCTACATTTCCGTCCAACAGTAATCATTTGTATGATTTTTTTAGCTCCTGTTTTGTGTCACCCACTCCCTCTATGTTGGCCTTAAGGTCGTCGCCATGAACGATAATACTCAGGTTGTGTTCTATACTTCCTGTTAGTGGGTGCGCTCCGTTTTGGGACAATAGTTATTAGCTGGCAGCTTTTAAATAGCAGCCTATTATAAGAATAACATCCAGCGAAGCGCGGAGCTCATTTTAAGTATAACGTTTACACGTATTAGTGTTTACAGGCGGAAAAACCGGGTGTATATTAGGGTATAACGTTTACATTTATTGGATAAATCATATTAATCCATGATGGTGTAACGGTAACGTTCCTTGAGATGTTTCATACAACTTATAAATCTAAAGACGACGCCGCAAAAACAGAGTCATACCTGCGGTTCAACACGAGTGAGGTGGAGGCAAGATGAACTTTAAAAAGAATATTGTCAGTACTTCGGTAGCAACAGCGTTATTGGGCGCGTCTTAATCGGCGGCTTATGCGCAAACCGGGCCTGTTAAATAGGGTCCTGATTCAGAGGAAATTTTGGTTCAGGGCGTCTATCGGGACAACCTGATGGACGCGTTGGATCAAAATCAAAAGCCATACCTAAACCAATAATTCGTAAGGGTATCCACATGAAGAGAAGCCAACTAAGCACCGCTATCAAAAACGCCATGCTGCTCCCAGCCTGTGCCGTTATGGCGCACAACGCCATGGCGCAGAATGCACCCCAACCCGCACAAGACGGCATTGAAGAAGTTGTGGTCACCGGCATCCAGGCCAGTTTACAGCGCGCCATGGATCTGAAACGTGACCGATCCATCGTCTCTGACGGTATTGCCGCAGAGGATCTGGGCAAGTTCCCGGATACCAACGTGGCCGAATCGCTGCAACGTATTACCGGTGTGTCCATCGACCGCAGCGGCGGTGAAGGCCAGAACGTTACCGTGCGTGGGTTTGGTCCGTCATTCAACACCGTTTTGGTTAACGGTCGTCAAATGGCAACTGACTCCGATGGTCGGCAGTTCAATTTTGACATCCTGTCGGCCGAGATGATTCGTGGCGCGGATGTTTTTAAAAGCAGTAGCGCTGATATGCAGACCGGTGGCATCGGTTCGACCATAAATGTGCGAACCGCACGTCCTTTCGATTTCGATGGACTGCAGCTCGTTGGCTCCGCCAAGGGCACCTATGAGAAAATCAGCGAAGAGACAAATCCTTCTATTTCCGGTCTGGTTAGCAATACCTTTGCTGACGAAACCTTTGGGGTTCTGGCGGCCTTTTCCTACACCGAGCGCAACAACCAGATCAACAGTTTGAGCACGTCCGGTTGGCGCCCGGGTTTGGACCTGTCTGATGACGCAGGCATTGCGAACGATCCGGGCACTGTGGTTGCCTCCAACGTCACTATTCCGAGAAACTATGGACAGCAGGTGACGCAGGAAGAGAGAGAGCGGCTCAATGCCAACCTGTCCGTTCAGTTTGCTCCCAACGAAGACATGATGTTGACCTTTGACGGCTTTCATTCCAGCTTCGAAATCGATGGCACCACAAACGAACTGGCAGCCTGGTTCGAACCCAATCGTGTCACCGATGTGGAGTTTAATCCGGATACCCGTACCGTGACCCGCATGAACAATATCGGGCGCACACCGGGTCGTTCGGGCCAGGACGCTGCCACCGACTTCGTAAACGATAGACGTACCGCACGGGATTCGGAATTCAACGCTTTGGCATTGAATTTTGACTGGCAGGTCAACGAAAGCCTGAATGCCAACTTCGACATCGCTTACTCGGATGCCGAGAACGATATGGCGGGCAAAGGTCGTTTCAACGTTATTGGCATGACCAACGACTACACTTTTAATGCCGATACGGCCACTTCGACCCATGCCGGATTCAATGGCAGCGATATCCCCCCTGCCAGCCGTGCGCGGATGCACGTGAATGAACGCCAGGGCGACACCGACAAAGATGAAATTCAGGAGCTGAAAGCGGACTTCGAGTACACACCAGACTCCCGGACGTTCACCAAAATGAACTTCGGTGGCTACTATCAAGAGCGGGAAAAAGAGTACTTCGCCAAGTCGTCCAACCTGTTTGGTGTTTTTGGCGGTTACTTTGGTCCCATACCCGAGGAGCTGGACTTCCGAGCTTTTACGGCAGACAACTTCTTCTCTGGCGTACAGGATACCTGGTATACCTATGACGCAGAGCAGCTGTTTAATCTAATGGAAACAGACGAGAGCCTGGCCGATGCGCACGACCAGGGCATCAATGATGTCTTCGGTCCTGGTACAAGGGAAGTTGGCACAACGTGGCAAGCCATACAGAATGCCCCTGCAGGCGGTGGATTCACGCCGACGTTGAATGGTGACGAATACACCATTGAAGAGGATATTGCCAGCGTGTACGTCGATTTCACTTTCGATGGCACAGTGGGAGACTTGCCCTGGACGGTCAACTTCGGTACCCGTTACGAGCAGACCACAACTTCTTCCACCGGGCTGATAGCTCCGTTGAATGATATTGTTGCTACGGGCGACCCCACCTTGTTTGAAAACGTATTGGGTGAGCCAACCTCAGTAACGGAGAGCGCGAGCTATGCTGACCTCTTGCCCAGCTTGAATGCCAAGTTGGAGCTACGAGAGGACATGGTGGTTCGTTATGCGGCCTATGAAACGATTACCCGGCCAACGCTGGATCAGCTGACGCCTTCTATTAACTTTGGCGAGCCGCGTCGTCAGACGCTGACAGCCGCTGCTGGCAACCCGGATCTTCAGCCTTTTACGGCCGAGAACTGGGATGTGTCTTTCGAGTGGTACTACAACGATGCCAGCTACCTTTCCGCAGCATTCTTTAATAAAGAAGTGGCCAATTTCATTGTAAACGCCTCGGCAATCGAGACCTTTGGGCTTGCTGACCGGCAAGACACGCCAGAGAATAGTTGTGCGTCGGACGATTGTCAGCAAATATACAATGGCCCAGATGAGCTTTCTCCCGAGCTGATAGGTCCCACCGAAGATATTCGCGTCTCACGGCCGCGCAACGCCGAGATCGCCGAAGTGGACGGTGTGGAACTTGCCTGGACTCATACCATCCAGGAGGGCATGTTCCAGGGCTTCGGTGTTACGTTGAACGCCACTGAGGTCGAAAGCAACGCAACCGTGGATACGGAAAACCGTAATCAGGATTTTGCTCTCATCGGTTTGGGTAATTCCCAGAACGCCGTGGTCTTTTACGAGCGCTACGGATTCCAGGTTCGAGCGGCTTTCAACAACCGCGAGGGCTTTCTGCAGACCTTGAGTAACCCGACCACTGGCGAGCCAGTACTTGTTGACTCCTATGGTCAGTGGGACCTGAGTGGCAGTTACGACGTCAATGATAACCTCACCGTCTTCTTCGAAGGTGTAAATGTCACAGAGGAAGAGTTGGTTAGTCGTGGCCGTCAGGCGGATCAGATCGTCGGTATCGTAGATAGTGGCGCTCGGTGGGCCCTGGGTGTACGCGCCCGCTTTTAAAGTAAGATCAGGTCCGGCCCCTATAGTGGGTGCCGGGCCAGGGATCTTTCAAAAGATTTGAAATCTGGTTTCGCTTGTTGCTTCCGCTTGACGCCCCTAAGCAGATTCGGAAGCTTTTTTATTTGTGTGCTTCGCAAGTTCTGCCGTATTCTGTGAATAATGAGTAGGGCACAGAAAGCGAACCGCACCCGCCAAAAAAGGTGTCTATACCACCTAGGTTTGTCAGGTGGCGGCCAGATCGTTACCTGACCTATCGGTGAATTCACTGTAGAATGTTTTAGAGGTCCGGGCGTTTGTCACCAGTCCGGGCACAAGAAGCCCGAGGTTGAATGGCTGCTTTGTAAAACCCTCAGGGGTAAGATTATGTCAGATCGAGTTCAGCGCATTGTTATTGTAGGAGGCGGGAGCGCCGGTTGGTTGACCGCCGCACTGTTGGCGGCTAAACACGGCGCCCCGTCTGCCAGCCCCATACAGATTTGCCTGGTCGAATCTTCCGATATTCCCACAGTGGGCGTGGGGGAAGGGACCTGGCCCACCATGAAAAATACCCTGCAACAGATAGGCATTGCCGAAAAAGAGTTTTTCACCCGCTGCCACGCGACATTTAAGCAGGGCGGAAAATTCGTGAACTGGAATCGAACCGAAAACGACTTTTACTACCACCCTTTCAATGTGCCTTTGGGGTACGGGCGTATCGATCTGGCCCCCTATCTGGACAATGTGCGTGATTACGCCGCCGAAAGCAACTTTCAACACCATGTGTGCGAGGCGGGGTTAGGCCCCAGAAGCCTGTCCGATGACGAGTTCCAGGGCCAGTGCAATTATGCCTACCATCTGGACGCCGGTGCTTTCGCTGATATGCTGCGCGAGCACTGCGTTCAAAAGTTGGGTGTTGACGCCATCATTGGCACCGTCCAGCGAGTGGATCAGGACGAGGCCGGTTATTTATCTGCTATCGCCCTGGAGGATGGGCGCGAAATTCCCGGGGACCTGTTTGTCGACTGTACCGGCTTTGCCTCGTTGCTGTTGGGGCAAACCCTGGGAGTCAAGTTCAAACCCCTGAAACATATTCTTTTCAACAACCGGGCTCTGGCCATGCAGGTGCCCTACACCGATCCCCAGCATCCCATTGCCACCCACACCATCGCCACCGGACAACCCTCCGGCTGGACATGGGATATTGGGCTGACCAACCGACGCGGAGTAGGCTATGTCTACTCCACTGATTTTGCTACTGAAGAAGAGGCGGAGCAAACCCTACACGATTACATTGGCCCCCAGGCCAAGGACCTGAATCTCAAGCGCATCAATTTCGAGTCCGGACACCGCGAGTGCTGGTGGAAGAAGAACTGTGTCGCCGTTGGGCTTTCGGCCGGCTTCGTCGAACCACTGGAGGCTACGGCCTTGATGTTGATTGAATTGTCCGGGCGCTTTTTGGCGGATAACCTGCCCCCCGACCGGGCTGTGATGCAGGTGATGGAAAAACGTTTTAATCAAAAAATGGCGTACCGTTGGCAACGCATTGTGGATTTTCTGAAACTCCACTATATGCTCACCGAGCGCCCCGAACCCTATTGGCAGGCCAACCGGGAAAACGCTTCGATTCCCGATTCGTTACGCGACGATCTCTTGGTATGGAGCACCCGCGGTCCCATCACGGAAGACTTTGACAGCGCTATTGAGCTCTTCCCCGCCGCCAGTTATCAGTACGTGCTCTACGGTATGGGGTTCAAACCGGACTTTACGACTCAGGCCTACCTCTACGACAAAGACAGACAGGCGTATCAGATCCTGGCCCGCAACCGTCAATTGGCTGATCAGATGCTGAAGACCTTGCCCGGCCACAGGGACTTGATTGAATCCTGGTTGGCGGCATGATCGGAGCCACCTTCATCCGCCCGGTGTGCAGCGTTTACCTGTAGTACACAAAGAATAACATTGGAGCAAGACACGTTTATGGTTAACTCAATCGCGCTCAACCCTGAGCAGCACCGTGCACTTAAACATGACCCGACAGGCGTGGTGGAATTCTTTGCTCAGCAACAGTGTCTCGAGTTGAGAATCACTGAACTGGTGCAGGCGGCCAGTAATTACCCGTTATTTTTATTGCGCGATGGGCAGAGTCGCGTTTGGCAGCCTACAGCGCTTCTGGGCTTGGCCGAAGGCAGCAATCTCTTTACTGAAAGTGGTCAGTGGACGGGTGTTTATCGCCCACAGCTGTTGGACCTCTACCCGTTTTATCTTTTCCCCAAAGAAGACAAAAGCGGCTATCAACTGGGTTTGGACGAGCAAAGCTCGGCCCTTTCGCACATTCAAGGGGAGGCCCTTTATGATGCTTCGGGCCAGCCCAGTGTTTATCTCAAGAATTTGCAGCGGCGCCTACAGGCCGATTTTAATGACGGCGCCCTGAGTTACGCCTTTACCGAAGCTCTGGAGCAATTGAGCCTGCTGCGTGCCGTAGATTTGTCCGTGGAGTTTCAGAACAGTCGCCAGCACCTTATTTCCGGTTTACATACCATCGACGAAGAAGCACTTAACAATCTGGATGCAGAGAGTCTGGTGCAATTGCAAGAAAAGGGCTATCTGGCGCCGCTTTATGCCCTGTTGGTTTCGATCTACCAAATCAACGCCATGATTCGCCGGCACAATCACCTGCACAGCGACACCCCTGTCAAGCGCATTAACCTTGAAACCAAAAAAGCTTGAACCCTTAACCACGAAAGGCTCAACTAGCTATGAACGACACCCTCAGGCTCGACAGTGAAAACCGCAGCCTCCTGCTAAGCACGCGGGAGGCTATTCCCGAAATTATCTACTGGGGTGCAAAATTGGCTCAGTCCCAGGCTGTTCACGACTCGGGACAGGAGCCGGTACCCCAGGCCAGCCTGGATCAAAGGGCGCCCCTTAGTCTGAGCGTCGATGCCGGTCGCGGATTATTCTGTCGCCCGGGCATTGCCGGGCAGCGCCAGGGCAAGGATTGGTCTCCGGTATTTTCTTTGACCAAAGTTGAAACCATCGCCCAAGGCTTGGTGCTTCACTGTGAAGACCCTGTAGCGCAGCTGGCAGTCAGCTATACCTTGATTCTGGAGGCTGACACGGATTTGCTCCGTATGTGGGTGGCCCTGACCAACCACTCGGAGCAGGATTATGAGTTGCAGCACTGTGATCTTAGCCTGCCTCTGCCCAGCGATTGCGCCGAGCTGGAGACTTTTGGGGGCCGGTGGTGCCAGGAGTTCAAACCCCACCGTCAGCGTTTGGATCACGGCAGTATCAACCTGACCAGTCGTTATGGGCGCACCTCCCAGCAAAAGCAGCCCTTTTACTTTATCGGTCGCCCCGGCTTCAGCGAAACGCAGGGCCGGGTCTACGGTTTTCAGCTGGCCTGGAGTGGGGACCACGCCATGAATTTCGAGCTGCTGGACAGTGGCCAGCGCCTGGTACAACTGGGTGAGCACCTGGCCTCTGGTGAACTGGTGTTGAAAAAACAACAGACGTATCAAAGCCCGGAAGTTTTGATGGGCTACAGTGACTCGGGCACCAATGGCATCAGTCAGAGTTACCATCAACATATTCGCCAAAAGATTCTACATTGGCCTGAAGCGCGTCCGCGCCCGGTGATACTCAACACCTGGGAGGGCATCTACTTCGACCATGATCCTGACTATATTCTACGAATGATCGACCGCTCGGCCGAGCTGGGTGTGGAGCGGTTCGTGTTGGACGATGGCTGGTTTAAGGGCCGCAATGACGAACATTCCTCTTTGGGTGATTGGTATCTGGATACCCAAAAGTACCCTCAAGGTCTGACGCCTTTGATTGACAGGGTAAACCAGCACGGCATGGAGTTTGGCATTTGGATGGAGCCGGAAATGGTCAACCCCGACTCGGATCTCTTTCGCGCCCACCCGGACTGGATACTGAGCCTCGAAGGCTATGAGCAGCCTATGGGGCGCTACCAGTATGTGTTGGATTTGCAGCAAACAGCCGTCAGCGATTACCTGTTCGAGCGCATTGACGAGTTGCTCACAGACAACGACATTCGCTATATCAAATGGGATATGAACAGAGAACTGGTGCAGCCGGGTCACAAAGGCTACGCGGCCAACCACGGTCAAACCATCTCGCTCTATCGCTTGTTAGAGCGTATTCGCGCCGCACACCCAAGAGTGGAAATCGAGTCCTGCTCTTCCGGCGGGGGCCGCATCGATCTGGGCATACTGCCGTACGTGCACCGCTATTGGACCTCCGATTGCAACGACGCGCTGGAGCGGGTAATGATCCAGAGCCACTTTATGCGCTTTTTGCCGCCCGAATTGATGGGCGCGCATATGGGCGCGCCCGTCTCGCACACCACTGGGCGACAACATCAGCTCAGCTTCCGGGCTCTGGTCGCACTGTTCGGCCATTTTGGTTTGGAGCTGGACCCGGTAAAGCTCAGCGAGTCGGAGATTAAGGACATACAGTACTTTGTGGCCCTGCACAAAGCCCACCGGGAATTGTTGCACAGCGGGCGCTTCAGCCTTTTGACCAACCCGGGAGATCCCAACCTGCTCGCCTGGCAAGTGGTTGGGGGCAATCGCGAACAAGCCCTGGCGGTGTTTATTCAAAAAACCATTACCCAGTATTCGGTACCGCCGTTGTTTCCGCTCACCGACCTGGACCCGCAGCGCGACTACCGGGTGACGGTGCTGCACGGTGCCGAGCCCAGGGAGTTGGGGCCCATGAAGCAGTTGCCCGGCTGGCTGTCGGAGGGAACCCGGCTTAACGGCGACTGGTTGATGAGAGCCGGTTTGCAACTGCCGGTGATGCAGCCGGAATCGGCGTTTTTGGTGAAATTGGAAGCACTATAGCCTCGAGCCGTGTTGTGTTTACTTGCTTCTTTTGGAGCCCATCGCTCCTGAGACCAATAACAACCTTTGTGGAGACCCTACCCGTGTCGGAAGATAATATTCAACTGGCCGTATTTTTCGGCATCGCAGCCCTGATTGCCCTGGCCACGTACCTCAAGTGCAGAGGGCACGGGCGAGGTGCCAGCAGCTCAAACAAAGAGTATTTTCTCGCCGGGGGTGGCCTGTCCTGGATCTTCGTCGCCGGTTCCATCACTCTGACCAATCTGAGCACCGACCAGTTGATCGGCATGAACGGCAACCAGATGGCTCTTCTGGCCTGGTGGGAGTTCGCGGCAGTCGTGGGACTGCTTATTCTCGCCAAGGTATTTTTGCCCGTGTACTATCAAAACAACTGCACCACCACCACCGAGCTGCTAGAGAAGCGTTACGGCAACAAGAACATCCGGGCAGTGATTTCGTCGCTGTTTTTACTGGGCAATATTTTTATATTCCTGCCCGCCGTGCTTTATGGCGGATCTCTTTTTATGAAGTCCAACTTTAACAGCGAATTGCCACTGATCGTGATTGCGCTGTGTTTCGCTGTGGTGGGTGCCGCCTATTCCATATTGGGAGGCTTGCGCGCCGTGGCCGTGTCCGATACCTACAGTGGTGTGCTCTTGCTGGGCATGGGGATGTTGGTGGTTTTTTTGTCGCTCCAGGCCATCAATTTCGATTTCTCCGGCATCCCCAAAGAGCGTTTGACTCTGATTGGCGATGACGATTCGCCCCTGCCTTGGCATGTTCTACTCACGGGCATGATTTTTATTCAAACGTACTATTGGAGCACCAATCAGACTATCACGCAGCGGGCCATGGCGGCACCTACCCTCAAAGAGGCTCAAAAGGGGGTGTTTTCCGCAGCGGCCATCCGTCTTCTTATCATTCCGCCCATGATCGTCATTCCGGGTATCGTTTCTTTTAAGCTGTTTGGCGATGTCGACGATGCCGCTTACGGGATGATTGTAGCGGAAGTTTTGCCAACCTGGCTTTCCGGAGTTTTTGCCGCTGCCATAGCCGCGGCGGTACTCACCAGCTTTAACAGTATTCTGAACTCCTCGGCTTCGCTCTATGTGTGCGACCTGCATGAGAACTACATCAACTCTAAACCCAACGTCCCCCGTTTAGGGATGATTTCCACTTTGGTCTATGTTGTCATTGCTCTCGCACTGGTTCCGGTCTACGCACAGGCCGAAAGCATTATCAACCTGGTGCAGGAGCTATTCGGCCTATTGAGCATGCCGATTCTGGGGACGTTTATTGTCGGGCTATTGTTTAAAAACGTGGATCCGCGGGCGGCAATTATCGCCGTGCTTTCCGGCTCTTCCTTATACGGCTTCTTTATTTTTGTTTGGGCACCCTTTCACTACATTCATATGATGCTGATCACTCTTATCTTTTGCGTCAGCCTGGCGTTGATCGTCAATCGGCTGGCATTTGGTAAAATCGCTCGACTGATTCGCCATCAGGCCAGAGAGGCCAAACCGGGTTAGTGTTCTGGTAAGACCGAAAGTCGACCAGACAAAGGCGTTTAGGTAGGCTGCGGGCCAGCTGGGTAAAGAGTTTGGCCCGCGACTTGAAGGTCATCTGGTTGACCGAGCATGTTTCTGCCCCAGTCACCAGACCGAAACGTTCTCAGTGGACTGAAAATCCCTTAACGGTCACCCCGATAGAAGCGCATGGCGGCGCCCCAGCGATCTTTAAAACCAGGCCAGGCCGGGGTGAAGCTGCCATCGGCCTGTTTGGTCTGTAGGGCCCGTTCGGTTGTGGGCAGGAAATCGCAGGCCGTAGTCTTTGATTTCAAGTAACAGTCCATAAATGCCAGTATAAAATGCTCGTTGATGTCGTTTAGTTGCTCCACGCTCCAAGCGGGTTCTATGTGCCCGCCCAAATCGAACTCGTTTTGATAAAAGACCTTCGTTGGCGGGTGAGGCGCAATGTTGTGGCGCGCGTTTTCATAGACCAACATGAAACGATCCTTTTGCGTCATGGCCTCATAAATGCTTTTAACGCCCGGATCAAAGCCCACTATGTCGTCTTGCTCACCAGCCAGTAGCAGGCTTGGCACTTCGATAGCCGCCAGGCTCTTCTCACTGTGAATGCCCTGCTCCTGGCCCCAGGGTCCCAGAGATACCATGGCGCCCCAGCGTGGGTCGGGATTTTCCCGGCCGGCGTTACAAAAATTGAAGATCGGCGCGAGCTGCTTCGCCTTCGCCTCCGGAAAACCTATCTGGCCCAAAATCTCTGGGGTGAAGTCATAACAACCACCCACCGTATTGAGTGCGCCGTAACCGCCCATGGAATAGCCGATCACGCCGGCATTGTCGGTGTTGGTAATGTCAGACAGGACGAAATCCTCTTCGGCGAAGCTGTCCAACACAAACTGCTGATCGCGCGAACGGTTCATCAGTGTGTCGACGAAACCACCACCGGGATTATTTTCAAAGTCCACATCTACATTGGTAGAACCGGTGTGGTCAATGGCCGCCACCACATAGCCGTGGCTGGCCAAATGCTCGCCCAGATAAAACATGATGTGGCGATAACCCGTGTATCCGTGGGAGATTACCACCAGTGGGAAGTCCCCTGACGGGGCCGGCTTGGCATCCCGGTAGGCGTTACCCTGAATGCTGAACGCCAGTCCGGTGCGGGTTTCGTTGTCGTAATGAGCAAGCTCGCCATCCGTATTTTTATGGGCGGGGTACCAGACCTCCAGGGTCAGCGGACGATCCACCCGACTGTTAAATGTGCTCGTGTCCAGTTGATCCGGATTGACGAGCTCCAGAGTTCTTACGCCCACAGACAGACTCCCGCGCTCGGCCAGTTCCGGCGCAATGGGGGAAGCTGGGCCGTACACCTGCTCGGCGGCCTGGGTCTGGGGAATGATAAATGCTACAAGAGCGACGAAACGCAGTAAAATTTTCATAGTTGACCTTATTGTGTGAGAAAAAGTTTACGTTGGACCCACCGGGGTGGGAGTATCGGTTTACGCTGCTGCCCATTAACCTCAAGCCGCAAACCGAAAGCCTGTTAAGCCAGAGCCGTAATGTCCACTTTTTACGCCCCCTTTGGCCTGAAAGTCAGATGGTAGTGATACTGTGGCGCCTCCAGCCGATACTCAGGGTAGACGCTGGGGCTCCAGGAGTCATCGCCCCCAACTCCCATGTGGAAGCCGTCCAGGTGAACGAAGAGTCCGCCCTCTGGAACCAGTTCGTGCTGATGTCGAGCCTGAGCCAGAGCGGCCTGGGAGTAGGGGCTTACCGAAAAGTGAAAGTGACCCTCTACCTGCAGCTGGCCCACCTCCAACGCCCGGCTGTCGCAACGCAAGCCATTGTCGCTGGGGAAAATATAGGGTGTGTGCAGATCTTTCACCGGCAAGGAATACCGCCCAAAGTCGGCTGACAGCAGTCGATCCGGATAGTTTTCATGCGGTCCGCGGCCAAACCACTCGATCCGCTCAGGGGCTTGTGTGATGGCCAGGCTCAACCCCACTCTGGGTAGAGACGGCAGCCCATTGGCCACATCCACCGCCACGGATAAGTCCACTCGGCCACTGGACCAGATTCGGTAGCACCAGTGGCTGCGCAGTGGAATATTACCGTCGCATTGGTGTCGGTGATGGCTGGACACCCATAGGTGGTCACTGGCCTGCCCCCAGTCCAGCTGCTCGCATACCGCCACGAGACGATCCAGACCGACTTGCTGCCAGCGCACCGCCCAAGCGTTCGGGTCAATATTGTCCGCTTCGCTCACCCCTATGTCGTTATCCAGGGGGGCGCGCCAAAAATTGTCCACCAGCGGCTGGTGCAACAGCTCTTGCCCTTGGCTTTGCCAGCCCCAGAGTCGACCGGTGGTGCGATCGACTTTCAGTTCGAAGTTTTTGCCCACAAAACGCAACTGTTCGGCTTCGACCCGTAATTCGGGCAGGGCTTCTTCCCCGCTCGGTTGGGCCGTCGACAGAGAACGCAACCCGGGCAGGGTGAACTGATTACGCGCCGACTCATGTCCGGCGGGCGACCAGGTCGTAGCCTCGGGTTGCTGAACCCACACATTCAAGTGATACCTGGCCCCTGGCACCGGTTCGGGCAATCGCTCGGCCAAGATCAGCACCTGGCGTTCGCCGGGCATCAACAGTAACGGTTGGTGTCCCTCTTCCAGACATTGGCCGTCCTGGGTAACTGACCAGTGCAGTTGCTCATTGTCGGTGGTGCGAAACAGCCACTCGCTGGTTACCGCCAGTTGCAGGGGGTGGCTCGACACCCACTCAAATTGATAGGGCTGCTGGGCGCGCTTGGCCTCGAAAAGTGCCGGGTGGGGACTGCGGTCGGGGAACAGCAGGCCATTGATACAGAACTGCCGGTCGTTGGGCGTATCGCCAAAATCGCCGCCATAGGCCCAGTAGCGCTCTCCATCCGCAGTAGTATGGCTCAAGCCCTGATCCACCCAGTCCCAGATAAAGCCCCCCTGTAGCCGGGGGTACTGGCGAAAGGCCCGCCAATAGTCGCCAAAATTGCCCAGGCTGTTGCCCATAGCGTGCGCGTATTCGCACAGAATCAACGGCCGGGTTTCTCCCGGCTCGCCCACCCACTTCTGAATGGCCAGCTTGGGCACCGACTCAGGCAGCGGCAGATCGGTGTGCACCCGGGCGTACATTGGGCAGATGATATCGGTGGCCGCCGTGTTCGCCCCGCCGCCCTCGTACTGCACGGGCCGGGTTGGATCCGTCTGCTTGGTCCATTGATAAAGGGCATGATGGTTGGCGCCAATACCCGCTTCGTTACCCAGTGACCAGATAATAATGGAGGGGTGGTTGCGGTCTCGGTGCACCATACGAGTCATTCGCTCCATATAGGCACAAAGCCAGGCCGGGTCGTCCGAGAGTTGACTGGAAGGCCGCATGCCGTGGGTTTCGATATTGGCCTCATCCACCACGTAGAGGCCGTAACGGTCACACAGCTGATAGAACAGGGGATGATTAGGGTAATGGGCGGTGCGCACGGCGTTAAAATTGTGCTGTTTCATCAACCGGATATCCTGCTCCATGCTCTCGGCGTTCACAGCATGGCCCAGCTCCGGATGATGTTCGTGACGGTTGACGCCGCGAATCAGTACCGGTCGGCCATTGACGCGCAACTGGCCTTTGTGGATATCCACCTGTCGGAATCCGACGTCACAAGCCTCGCAATCCAGCAATTGGCCCTGATGATCCTCCAGACTGATGACCAGGCGATAGAGGTGAGGCAGCTCCGCCGACCATTTAAGCGGCTCGCGTATCATCAGGCTATGGTCGACCCGGTCTGTGAAGGCGCCCCGCTCATCCACTTCCCGGTTACCCGGCTTGGCGGTGGCCGGCCCGGCCACCCGCTCATCGCCCCAGAACAATTCGAGCTTTACCTGGCAATCCGGCTCCGACACGCGAGTTTGCACGCAAAGCTCGGCGTCCCGAAAGCAGGCGTCCAGTTGGGTGCGCACGGATAAGTCCTCGATACAGACCCGGGGCTTGGACAAGAGTGTCACATCCCGGAAGATACCGCTCAGCCACCACATGTCCTGATCTTCCAGATAACTGCCATCGGACCAACGCAGCACCATCACCGCCAGGCGGTTGGAGCCGGGTCTTACATAGGAGCTTAGATCAAACTCGGAGGGCAGGCGGCTGTCCTGGCTGTAGCCCACCCAATGGCCGTTGCACCAGAGATGAAAAGCTGAATTGACGCCGTCGAACACTACCCGCGTCTGGTGCTCCAATTGCTCGGGCGTCATCTCGAATGTGGTGGCGTAACAGCCCGTGGGGTTATCGGCCGGCACGCGCGGCGGGTCCAGCGCAAAGGGGTACTGGACGTTGGTATAAATGGGCCGGTCAAACCCCTGGCATTGCCAGTTGGAGGGTACGGGAATAGCAGTCACTCCGGGAAACGATAGGGCGTCATCGGGGCTGCCTTCTAAAAAGGCCGGATCCACTGCCTCGGGTCGCGGATAGAGCACGAAATCCCAATCGCCGTTGAGGCTTAGTCGGCCGTCCTTCCCCTCGCCTTGTTGTGCGGCCCTCCGGTCCGAATAAGCCGCCAGGGGAGCGTGAGCTTTGAGTCGGTTGACATTGGTGACGGCGGGGTTTTCCCAGTCACGACGGGCAAGAATGTCATAAAAAGTGGGCATACCAAACTCCTGAGGGCGTTTTGGGCAAGTGGGATTTAGTCTAGCTCTATTTATATGAATTGTCAGATATTCTGAGCGTAACCATCTGGCCCTCGCCGATAATTGAGCGTTTTTCTGCCGAATTAGCCGCGCAGCGCACCAGGTGATCGGGTCGTTGACGTCGACGGTCTCTAGCTGATGAGTTGCTCATAGGCAAGAGTTTTTATGAAGCCGATCTGCAGATATCCAGGAAGTCATTGGGTTTCAGAGAAGCGCCTCCAACCAAGCCTCCGTCAATGTCTTTTTGTGAAAAGAGGGACCGGGCATTAGCGGCGTTGACGCTGCCACCGTAGAGTATGTGGACTTGACTGGCGATTGAGGCATCGTAACCGGTCAGAAGTTGACGGATATGAGCATGAACCTCTTGTGCCTGTTCCGGTGTGGCCGTTTGGCCAGTCCCGATTGCCCATACGGGTTCATAGGCGATCACAGCATTGGTGAAGCCCTGAATGCCTACATGGTCTATTACGCTTTGTATCTGCGTTGAAACCACCCGTCCGGTTTCTTCCCGTTGACGTTGCTCAAGTGTCTCACCGATACAGAGCACTGGCTGGAGACCGGCGCTCAGCGCTGCTTCAAACTTGGCTGCTACTTGATGGTCGCTTTCCTGAAACAGTTGTCGGCGTTCAGAGTGGCCGAGCAACACATATCGGCACCCCAGATCCTTCAACATTGCAGCGGAGGTTTCCCCGGTGTAGGCGCCCGATTGAAACGCGCTGACGTTCTGGGCGCCGAGGTTAATTCGGCTGTGTGAGACCTGCTCGCTCACTTGCTCAAGGTACGGGAATGGTGGGCAAATGCCGACCTCCAGATGCTCAAATGCGTCGGAACCTGAGAGAATCTGATGGAGAAGTGACGCATTCCCGATCAGGCTACCATTCATTTTCCAGTTGGCTATGACCATAGGTGCAGGCATTGTGTATCTCCTCTGTTGACTTATCGAAGATCAGAGTGAAGGTTGTCTCGAGCGTTGAGGATCAACAGAGGGAGTTGATGGGCGCTCAGGGGTATATTTGTAGTCCTATTTGATAGCAGCGTGAATATAAGTCTCCAGTGACTCGCGTTCCGATGGCGCTAAAAACAGCCCAAGTTTGGTACGACGCCATAGGATGTCGTCAATGTGCCGTGCCCACTCGTTACTGATTAAATACTCTACCTCCCGCTCGTAGAGACCGGCGCCAAAGTGCTGGCCCATATCTTCGATGGATTTGAGACCGGAAAGTATCTGAAAGCTGAGAGTGCCGTAAGACCTCACGAATCGTTTATTGACCTTCTCTGGAAGCCAGGGAAATCGCTGATTAAGCTCAGATTGCAAGCTTTTCTGAGTCGTGAAGTCTCCGCCCGGTAATGGAGCGTCGGCGGTCCAGTTGTCGCCCGCTCCCGGGAAGTGGTCAATAATTCTGTTGACTGCCGCTTCTGCGAGCTTGCGGTATGTTGTTATTTTACCGCCGAACACGGACAGCAGAGGGGCCTGTCCGCCAGGCGCCTCAACTTCAAGGGTGTAATCCCGGGTGACTGCGGTTGGCGAATCGGCTTCGTCGTCTAGCAGGGAGCGTACACCCGAGTAGGAGGAGACAATATCGTTAGCGCTGATTTTCTGTTTGAAGTGATCATTGACGATTGATATCAGGTAATCAATTTCTTCCTCGGATATAGAAGTTTCGGCTGGGTCGCCCTTATGTTCAACGTCCGTAGTACCTATGAGAGAGAAGTCCTCTTCGTAGGGAATAACGAACACAATACGATTGTCTTCGTTCTGCAATATGTACGCTTGAGGTTCGTCATGAATGCGCGGAACGATGATATGGCTGCCTTTGACGAGCCGGATCTTTTTGGGCGAGCGGGTCGTAAGCGCATCGTCAAAAAAGCTGGCTACCCAGGGGCCTGCCGCATTAACCAAAGCTCTGCTGGTGACCGTCTGGTGTTCGCCCGTCACCTGGTTTTCGAGGGTGACCTCCCACAATGAACCTTTGCGTTTGGCGCTGGTACATCGGGTTCTCGTGTGAATTTCGGCGCCCTTGTCTCGGGCCCCCATAGCATTGAGTACCACCAGGCGGGCATCGTCTACCCAACCGTCGGAGTACTCAAAGCCGCGGCTGATACTGTCAACGAGAGCGCTGTCTTCTCCAAACTTGATGCCGCGAGAGCTTTTCAGTGTGGTGCGCTTGGCCAGGTGGTCGTAGATGAACAGCCCCGCCCGAATCATCCACGCCGGGCGCAGGTGAGATCGGTGAGGTAAACGGAACCGAAGAGGCCAGATGATGTGAGGTGCCTTTCGCAGCAGAACTTCCCGTTCGGCCAACGCTTCGCGGACGAGTCGAAACTCGTAGTATTCAAGGTATCGCAAACCGCCATGAATGAGCTTGCTGCTGTTGGAGGAGGTGGCTGAGGCGAGGTCGTTCATTTCACAGAGCAGAACATCCAACCCTCTGCCGGCGGCGTCGAGCGCAATACCGGCCCCATTTATGCCTCCCCCGATAACCAGGAGGTCGTAATCGCAGCTTTCGGTGTTCATGTTTTCCCCTTCTTGTGTCTTCGTCTGTGGAAGGGCCGTAATACCGGCCTCTCGACCGCCTCAACGATACGCTCAAGGTGCAAAACGTTTTCGTTTTCGATACTTTATCACTACCAAACGAACAAAAACAACCATAAACGAACCTTTTGTCCCCTGAAGCCTGGAATTTTGCGTTTCTGGGGCTTTAAATGTGGGGAGGCGGGCACAAATCAGGGCGCCGCAGAGCGGCAGTTCGCGGGTGCGATCTGCTGGTGGAGAAGCCGGGTGCGGGCCGGCAGGGAGAGGTGGGTCAGACGATGTGGAGGTGCACCCGGTTCTGGGTCAGGATGGGTTCTATCTCCGCCGGTGGCGGGGCATCAGTGAAAAAGTGGTTCGCCTGGCTGATGTTGCCAAGTCGAACCATGGCATTGCGTCCGAATTTGGAGTGATCGGCTGCGAGCAGTACCTGGCGCGAGCTCTCAATGATTGCCTGTGCTACCCGGACTTCCCGATAGTCAAAGTCCAGCAGTGAGCCTTCAAGATCAATGCCGCTGATGCCGATAATGCCAAAATCCATACGGAACTGCCTGATGAACTCCTCGGTCGCTTCGCCGATGACTCCGCTATCCCTGTGCCGGACTTCTCCGCCCGCGATTACGACGGAAAAGTCCTCTTTGCGGCCGAGAATCATGGCCACGTGCAGATTGTTGGTCACAACCTGCAGGCCCTTGTGGCCCAGCAGCGCCCGTGCGATGGTTTCTGTGGTGGTGCCAATATTGATGAACAGCGAGGCGCCGTCAGGGATCATCCTCACCAGTTCCGAGGCGATCTTCTCCTTGGCTTCAAGGTTCATGATTTTCCGGGTCTGGTAGGCGGTATTGACCGTACTGGACTCCAGCCCCGCACCGCCGTGATGCCGGCGTATTTTCTGATCTTGGGCAAGGGAGTTAAGGTCCCGACGGATGGTCTGTGGTGTGACCTGGAAGTGGTCTACCAGCTCGTCAATGGTGGCAAAGCCTTTCCTGCGGATTTGCTCGAGGATGAGGTCCTGTCGGCGCTGTTGAGTCATTGGTTTTGCGCTGCTCTTGTTGGGTGTGTCCTGATAGATTTCTATGTTCATGCCTGGTTTTTTGGTTGGATGAGTATATCAAGGCGAGACAGGTTAGTGGGAGAGGTTGTTTCAGCCCTGATTTCGATGAAAAAAGAAAATAATCTTTGGAATATGTGCGATAATGTGGTAAAACGAAAAAATATGAATAAATCTCGTTGAGGCCAAATACACCATGACTGATTATATTTTGGCGATTGATCAGGGAACTACAAGCTCTCGCGCTATCCTCTTTGGGGCGGACGGACGGATACACTATTCGGCCCAGGAGGAGTTTGCGCAGCATTTCCCTCACGATGGCTGGGTTGAGCACGAGCCCGAAGATATTTGGCAGACGGTGTTGCGTACCTGCAAGGAGGTCCTCGGGCAGCTCGACTCAGGCAATGACCGTGTCAAGGCGATTGGTATCGCCAATCAACGTGAAACCACGCTGGTCTGGGATCGCCAGACGGGTGAACCGGTGTGCCGTGCGATCGTCTGGCAGGATCGGCGCACCGGTGAGTATTGCAAGCAGCTTAAGGCTGCGGGGCTGGAGGCCCGGGTAAACGAGAAAACCGGGCTGCTGATAGACCCTTATTTCTCGGCGACCAAGCTGCATTGGATTCTCAACAATATTCCTGGGGTACGAGATCGTGCCGAGCGTGGCGAGCTGGCTTTCGGGACAGTGGATAGTTATCTGATCTGGAACTTGACGGGGGGGAAGGTGCACCGAACAGATGCAACCAATGCCTCTCGGTCTATGCTGTTCAACATTCATTCCCAGACCTGGGATGATGATTTGCTGGAGCTGTTCGAGATTCCCGGCTCTCTGTTACCCGAAGTGATGGACTCTTCTGATGATTTTGGCGTCAGTGATGCACAGGTGCTAGGCATGGAAATCCCCATTCTTGGGGTGGCTGGTGATCAGCAGGCTGCACTTTTCGGGCAAACCTGTTTCCGTGAAGGGATGGCCAAAAGTACCTATGGTACGGGCTGTTTTATGGTTGTGAATACCGGTGGTAGAGCCCTGAAGTCAAAAAGCCGCTTACTGACCACGGTGGCGTACCGTCTTAATGGCCAGACGACCTATGCGCTGGAGGGCAGTATTTTTGTGGCGGGTGCGACGATTCAATGGCTCAGAGATGGTCTGCAGTTGATTGCTGAAGCGGGCGAAACAGAACCTCTGGCTCGGCAGACCTCCCTGGATCACGGCGTCTATATGGTGCCAGCGTTTACCGGACTGGGCGCACCTTATTGGGATCCCAGCGCCCGTGGTGCGATTTTTGGTTTGACTCGAGATACGGGAATAAAGGAAATTGTGACAGCGGGGCTGCAGTCGGTCTGTTACCAGACCAAGGACCTGCAGAAAGCCATGGAAAATGACGGAGAGAGACCCGTGGTCCTGCGGGTGGATGGTGGCATGGCGGCAAACAACTGGGTCATGCAGTTTCTGGCGGATATTCTGGGTGCCTCGGTGGATCGGCCCGAAATCACTGAAACCACGGCGCTGGGCGCCGCCTATCTGGCAGGGTTGAAAGCGGGAGTATTCGGGTCACTCTCTGAGCTGGAGTCAATGTGGCTCTGCGATCGGCGATTTAAGCCTGAAATGACCAAGGAGCGGCGCGATGGTTTCTACCTCGGCTGGCAGCAAGCCGTTCGCCGTGTTCAGTGTGATTAGTGCCCGTGTTTACACTTCAACGGCCCATCAAATCTGCGACAGTTCAACGACCCACTGGCCCATTTCCCGGTGGGCCGGCCCATTAGTCACCAAGACTCAAATGAACACGCATTTTCCACTCCCGGCGTTCAGACGGTAGCTCATCGGAGATGGGTGTGCTCGGTCGAGCTGCTCTGTTCCACAACCCCCCCCCTTTTTTCTAGAGCCAGTGTCAGATTTGGTCTGCACCAATCAGTGTTACTCGACCACCTGAGCTGGACCGGCCTTCTTCTTAGATCCTATTGCGTTAAAAGACTACGATTTATATGAAAAAACAGTCAGTTGAAGCCCGTCTTTGGCTTTGACTCAGCTCGGGCGTTGGTCTACTATTAATTTATTACTAATATTATTAGTGATAAATTAATCTGCCTTGCTGAAGCATTCATTCGTTAAGGGAAGAACCGATCAATCAAGTACGTAATACCAACACAGGCAGCTATCTGAACACAATAATCATGAGAGGAGGATTGCTGATGACTACCATCACAATGCAAAAAATACCGGGCAAGCCAAGCAAAGCATTACTTGGTAAGCTTACAGCCTGCGCCTTGAGTCTACCGGCTCTGAGTTTTGCCCAGGCTCAACCCGAGGATTCCGAACTTGCCCAGAATCAGCAAGCGCCTGCGATTGAGGAGATTGTAACTGTGGGTTCTGCGCGTGGCGCGACCATGCAAGAGTCCACCATCGCGGTGACTGCCATTGATGAAGAGGCTTTGACCAAAATAAATACCCCCGGAAACATTTCCGACGTTCTGAGAGCGGTACCGGGTATCACCATTGAAACCTCAGGCAACAGCGACTTTAACCTTTTGACCAGGGGCTTCCCGCAAAACTTCTCTCCGGCTGGCAATATATATGTGCAACTTCGCGAGGACGGCCTTCCCATACTGGAGCAGCCCCTGTTCGTGGATCCGCAATATTTCTCCGGCGGTCATGGCCTAAGAAGTGTTGAGGCAGTACGCGGCAGCACTGCAGGCATCTGGGGCACCAACTCACCAGGGGCGCTGGTGAACTTTGTCACTAAAGAGGGCGGCCCGGATACCGAGGGAGAGTTCAGTGTCACCACAGGACCTCAGGGCCTGTTCGATCTGAAAAGTCATATCAGCGGCCCTATCGAGCGTTTTGACGACACCTACTACAGCTTCTCGGCGAATTATGTCTATGACGAAGGGGTCAGAGATCGGGATTATTTCCCTCTGAATAAAGGCGGTGAGATATACGGCAACATCATCAAGGAGTTCGACCGTGGCCGGGTTAAATTCAGTGCCAAGTGGAAGGACAAAATTGCCCATCAAACTCGGCCGGGCCTTGTCAGCTTCAGTTCTGACAGTGGTTTTAGCGAAACGCCATACTACGATATTAAAGAAGACAATTTTGTGCTCAATGACTTTGACCGCTATTCAGTGCCAACCCAGGGCGGGGGAACACAGGAGCGCGAGCTGAGTAATGGTAACCACGTAGACTTTTACTATGTGGGCGGTGAGCTTGAGTACGACCTCACCGACACCTGGAAAAGCACCACCAAAGTCCGCTATACCTCGGGGAGTGTTTCAACCGATATCGATATTAACCTGTTCCTCACTCCGGTTTTGGATGTTGCTCAAAGCGCCATGGACCAGGTTGGTGCCGACAGCTTTCGGGTGGAAACCACCTACGGACCCAAAGAGGTTTGGACCGAAGAGCAAATCAGAGCCGGCGAACTTGGTCCGGACGGACTCTTTTCGGATGACATCCTGATCGCCTGGGACTGGGAGAATGACAACTTCTTCCTGCATCAACAGTTCGACCATGTCGCCGATAGAAACAGTTTCTCGGGCGCATTTTACTTCAGTCATTTTACTCGGGACCGGGTCGGCCAATTTCATCGACCATTTCGTGAAGCGGTGGGAAGCCCAAGAACGCTCGATCTTATCATGATCCGCGACGGCGAAGAGTTCGGGGCGACTAAAAACGGGTTTTTGCAGTTCAACACCAACAACCGGGATGAAAAATCCGAACAGACTGTCATGGCCGGTATTTTTGAGGACGAATTCCAGGTAACCGACAAGCTCGATATTACCGCATCTTTGAGAATTGAATTCAAAGACGTTTTTGAGAACGAAGCTCGCTTTGAAGCTGTCGATCTTGATGGAAATCCGGACACACTTTACGACAACAGCTTCCTGCAAAAATCCGGCGAGTTTGTCACACTTGAAGACGATTTCATGAATGAGTCATGGACCCTGGCGGCAAACTACCAGTTCACAGGTGATCTCGGTGTATTCGTGCGCTATTCCGACCTGTTTTTATCCAGAACTATTCAGGACTATACAGAGAAAAATAGTGTTGAACAGGTCGATGAAGCCGTCCCAGACCAAAACGTGGACATGGCAGAGGTCGGCTTTAAATACTACGCCGGCGACTTTGATGTGTTTGCTACGGTGTTCTACGCGGAGCTGGAAGGCATACCTTTCAACCGTTTTGAGCAAAACTCCGATGGTACAATTGTCGAAACGCAGACCTTTGGCGGATCCGAGTCTTACGGTCTGGAACTTACCTCTTCATACCGTTTCTCTGACCGGTTCAGTCTCGATGCAAGCCTCGCCTACCTCGAGGCCGAATACGTGGATACGTTTGTGTGCTGCGATGCCGACGGTCTATCCATTGACGTGTCCGGTAATCAGATTATTCGTCAACCCGAGATCAACTTCCGGCTAACGCCCACCTTCTCGATAACGGATAACCTGGAGTTTTATACCGCGATTCAATACTTCGATGAACGCCCCGGAAACGAAGCCAATACGGTGTTCTTTGATGCATACACCAATGTCGATCTTGGCTTGACGTGGCGCAGCAATAATGGCTTTTATGCAAAAGCGCAGGTTATCAATGCCCTTGACGCCGAAGGCCAGCAAGAGGGGTCTGTGCAAGAGGGAAACCAGATTGGTGTGAATGTTCAAGATCAGCTGACTCTGGGCCGGTTCATTCCGGGAGTACAAGGCCAGCTGACGCTGGGCTACTCCTTTTAATTAGAGTATTCACATTTCAACTTATGTGCTTAGTATGGGCTTGTGCCGACAGTGGATAAACTCCTGTCGGCACCTTTTTTCGATCCCCCTGAAATGCGAAGACGCTGACAATGTCCGCCTCCCAAAGGCTTTTACAATCCGCTTGCCAAGCACCAGAAAGAGCTAACACCATGACTGTAACCGAAAAGATAAGAAAAATGGAATTGTCCGCCTATTTTTCATACGGACTGGGTCAATGTCTCAGCTTTGGCCTGGTCGGAACCTTCATTATCATTTTCTACACTGATGTTCTGGGTATATCAGCCCTGGCCGCCAGCACAATATTCGTCATAGCCCGAACCTGGGATGCCGTCAACGATCCAATGATCGCTGGTTTTATGGACACACTGCATTTCAAAGCGGGGAAATTCCGTGGTTATCTAAGGGTAATGCCCATTTTTATTGTGGTTATAACCGCTCTTTGTTTTTTCAACCCCGGATTTGATGAAACCGGGAAAGTGATATGGGCGGGAGCCACCTATATCATCTGGGGTATGTGCTATACCCTGTCCGATGTGCCCTTTTGGTCTATGTCCGCCGTTATGACCCAGGATTCACAAGAGCGCGCAAAGCTTCTTTCGGCCGCCAACCTCGGCGTTTTTGGTGGCATTGGCGCCGCCTCAATGCTGCTTACCCCGGTTATGGAGGTCATAAGCCGCCACTTTCCTGAGCAGGAATACTTTATTGCGGTATCCATCATCATGTTGGTGGGCTATGGTCTGATGCATATCGGTTATAAAAACACACGTGAGCGCGTCCGGCCTCCACAGGATAAAATAAAATTGAAGGATGTAGTGGAGACCGTAAAATCCAACAAGAACATGTTCAAAATCCTTTTGATATTCTTCAACAACGTGTTCATGAACCTCGTCCAGGGCGCGATTGTATTCTTTTTTACTTACAATATCGGTAAGGCCGGATTGATGTCAATTTTTGGAATCATATCCATCGGTAGCGCAATCGCCTTCTTTTTTATTCCCATGTTGACTCGGCGTTATCGAAAAAAAGACCTTTTGATGACCATCCTTTTGGTGGACATATTCATTCGAATAGTCTTTTTCAGCACTGGCTACGACAACCTCATTCTGGTTTTTGTGTTCCTGACCATCGGTCAAGTACTCTATTCTTCAACGGCGCCCATCATTTCAACCATGCTGGCTGAAACCATCGAATCAGCGGAACTTAAGACCGGCCGTCGGTGTGAGGCGATCGTATTTTCAGGTCAAACGTTTGTTGGAAAGCTGTCTGTGGCGGTTGCGGGTGGCATGACGGGAGTTTTGCTCACGGTTATCGGTTATGTCCCCAATGAATCTCAGACGCAGGACACTTTAACCGCACTGTTTTTTGTGATTTCGCTGTTACCCGCTCTGGGTGCACTCATTAGAGTTCTGATTTTACTGACCTACACCTACACCGAAGAAGATCATCGGGAGATATTGGTCGAGCTTGATGCAAAACGGGCTTCGGCGGCTTCAACCTGATTTTTATACAATTGCCGAATACTAATTTTATAGTCAGCTGGAGTTACAATGAACACCAAGATGTCGTCAAGAAAAGCCTGGAACTGGCACCGCCAACACAATTGGCTGTGCGGTTTCAATTATTTGCCGAGAACAGCGGTAAACTGGAATGAAATGTGGCAAAAGGAGAGCTTTGACGAGGAAACCATTCGTCAAGAGCTGAGCTGGGCTGCGGACGTTGGCTATAACAGCCTTAGAACCAACTTGCCTTTCATTGTCTGGGAACAAAGCCCACGGGAATTAAAGGATCGGGTAGCCCGTTTTCTCTCGATCTGTGAAGGCTTTGGCATAAGCGTCATGCTGACGTTGCTTGATGACTGCGAATTCTCGGGCGAGCCGCCGCGCCTTGGACGTCAACCTTCACCTGAGGCCGGAGTGCATAACAGTCGGGCGGTAGGAAGTCCCGGGCGCGCCATGGTAATGACCCCCGAAGAATGGCACAAAATTGAACTTTACGTTAAAGATGTCATTGGGGAGTTTGTATCGGATTCGCGCGTGGCCATTTGGGATCTCTACAATGAGCCCAGCAACCGAATGATATTTAATGCCGGCGTTGAGCAGGAGTTCGATGTTGAGCTGGAGGAGCACAGCCTCAGGCTCATGGAATTATGTTTTATGTGGGCGAGGGAGGTCGGGCCCACCCAACCGCTCACCGTTGCCGCTTGGCACACCCCTAGCGTTTTTGAGCCTGATAGGCCGCTGTTTGGCCATCCAACCGATCAGCGCGCTTTGGAACTCTCAGATATCATCAGCTTTCACGCCTATATGCCACTTGAGCAAATGCAACAGGCTATTGAGTTTCTAAAAAGTTATGAGCGGCCCCTGATTTGTTCGGAGTGGATGGGACGGCATGTGGGTTCTCTGCTGACAGAGCAGCTTCCGCTTTTTTGTCGGGAGGCTATAGGGTGTTACCAGTGGGGATTGGTCGAGGGAAAGACCCAGACTTATTTGCCCTGGCCAATGTTGAGCCGAATCAATGCCGCCTCCTCCGGTGACTGGTTTCACGACGTTTTGCACAGTGACGGTTCCGCTTACGATAAGGAGGAAACAGATCTGGTCCGTAATCTGACAGCAGCGAATCGGAATGAGCAACGAGGTCTCGACCGCTGAATTGTCTTATACCGTAAGACTGGGTAGAATCCCGGGACTTACGTCCCTCGGAACTAGACTCTATGCCTAACACTTCCTCCGGCAGCAAGTCCAAGGTCACCATGAAAGACGTCGCCAAACACGCCGGCGTCTCTCAGTCCACTGTATCCTTTGTGCTAAACAATGTGGCCGATGTGTCTATCGGGGAGGAAACCCGGAAAAAGGTGCTGGCAGCCGTTGAGGAGCTGAACTACAAGCGTCGCCCCCAGGGCCTATATGTACCCTCCCCGGTTGTGCCCACACTGGGCTTTATCGTGGATGAGGTTGCTACCAGCCCTTTTTCCGCGATTACCATTGAGGGAGCCCAGGAGGCGGCCTGGCAACATGGTCACCTATTGGAGGTGGGCATGACCGGGGAGGACCGGGAGTACGAAACCGCCTTGCTCAACAAATGGATTGCCCAAGGGGTGGTGGGCGTCATTTACTGCTCTATTCTGACTCGCTCCATAACACCTCCCGAAGCCCTTGGACGCGTTCGGAGTGTGTTGGTGAACTGTCACTCTGATCAGGTGCACTACCCAGCCATAGTGCCTTCTGAAGTTTTAGGGGGCTTCGCTGCTACCGAGGCGTTGATCGAAAGGGGATATCAGCGCATCGCCTTTATCGACGGTGAAATGTGGATGGAGGCGGCGAAAGACCGCTTGGCTGGCTATCGGAACGCGCTTACCACCCACAATATCCCGATTCGGGAAGCGCTGATCAAAGAGGGAAACTTTCTGCCCAGCGGCGGCTACCAGCAAACCCTGGCGTTACTAGATCAGACCCCTGTGCCAGATGCTATATTTTGCGGTAACGACTTGACGGCTGTTGGCTGTTACGAGGCGCTTAAAGAAAGAGGACTGCGAATACCTGGTGACGTTGCCGTCATGGGCTACGACGACCAGGAAATCGCCCAGCACATGAATCCGGGGCTCACAACCGTGCTGCTCCCTCACCGGGAAATGGGACAGTGGGCTGTTGAATTTTTGTTATCTCCTGGCGACACCAACACCAAACGTACCGTTAAACTGGAGTGCCCGCTGGTCATACGCGACTCGATATAACGACGACGCAGGAAGTACTCGAGGCCAGTTCAGTTCTTCGCCCGATTGATCCGCAGCACAAAACTCAGATTGCGCACCCGGCGCATGATGTTGGCCAGGTGGATCCGGTTATGCACGCCGATGCACAGGTTGATCACGCTGTTGTGGGCATCGCGCTCGTTGACCTTGATGTGTTCGATGCTGCCGCCCTGCTCGGTGATGCGGGTCGCCAGAGTGGCGATGATGCCCCGCTCGGACTCCACTTCGACTCGCACATCGACCAGGAACTCACCGCTCACGCTGGGCGCCCAGTTGACGTAGTTGATCTTCTCGGGCTTGTGGCGCAGCTCGGTAATATTGCGACAGGTGTCCTGGTGCACGACCAGGCCTTTGCCTGAACTGATGTGCCCGATGATGGGGTCGCCGGGGATCGGCCGGCAGCAGCGGGCAAAAGTGATCATCATCCCCTCGGAGGAGTCGATCGCCAGGGGCGAATAGATGCTGCCGCTGGGCGGGTTCACATCCGCGTCCGGTTGCAGCAACTTGGCCACGGCCTGGGCGACCCGGTTGCCCAGGCCGATATCTTCCAGAAGCGCCTCGATGGACGGCATCTGGGTGACTTTGAGCAAGCGCTCCTGCTGTTCTTCGGTGAGCTGATCCAGTGTCAGGCCCACCTCGCCCAGGGCGCGACCGAGCAGGCGTTTGCCCAGGGCCACCGACTGGTGGTGGCGCTGGTGCTTGAGGAAGTGACGGATGGCGCTGCGCGCTTTGCCTGAGACCGTGAAATTGAGCCAGTTGGGGTTGGGCTGGGCGCCCTGGGCGGTGATGATGCTGATCTTCTGGCCGCTGTGCAGTGGCTGTGACAGCGGCGCCAGCCGGCCGTTGATGCGGCAGGCCACGCAGTTGTGGCCGATGTCGGTATGCACCGCATAGGCAAAATCGACCGGGGTGGCCCCGTGGGGCAATTCGACGATGCGACCCTTGGGCGTGAAGACGTACACCTCGTCCGGGAAGAGGTCGATCTTGACGTTTTCGATGAACTCCAGCGAATCGCCCGCCCGGCGCTGCATCTCCAGCAGCCCCTGCACCCACTGGCGTGCGCGGCTGTGGCTGATGCTCTCATCGCCATCGTTCTTGTAGAGAAAGTGGGCGGCAATGCCATTGTTGGCCATTTCGTCCATTTCCTTGGTCCGGATCTGCACCTCAATGGGCACGCCGTGCATACCCAGCAGCACGGTGTGCAACGACTGGTAACCGTTGGCCTTGGGGATGGCGATGTAGTCTTTGAATTCCCCCGCCACGGGCTTGTAGAGGTTGTGAATCACACCCAGTACCCGGTAGCAGGTGTCCACGCTGTCCACGATGATGCGGAAGGCGTAGACGTCCATGATCTCCTTGAAGTACTTCTTCTTCTGCCGCATTTTTTCATAAATGCTGAACAGGTGTTTTTCCCGGCCCAGTACCAGGGCGGTCAGGTTTTCCCGCGCCAGGCGCTTTTCGATGGCGGTCTGGATCTGCTCGACCAGCTCCTTGCGGTTGCCCCGGGCGGTTTTCAGGGCGGCCTGCAGGCGGGTGGCGCGCAGCGGGTGCATGGCGTAGAAGCCGCGGTCTTCAAACTCCAGACGCATGTCGTTCATGCCCAGCCGGTGGGCGATGGGGGCGTAAATTTCCAGGGTTTCCTTGGCAATGCGGCGCTTTTTGTGCGGCGGCATGGCGCCCAGAGTGCGCATGTTGTGCAGCCGGTCGGCCAGCTTGACCAGGATTACCCGCAGGTCGTTGGCCATGGCCAGGGCCATTTTCTGGAAGTTTTCCGCCTGCTTCTCGGCGTGGGACTCGAATTCGATCTGGGTCAGTTTGCTCACCCCGTCCACCAGCTCGGCCACGGTGGGGCCGAACTGTTGGGTGATGGCTTTTTTACTGATGCCTGTGTCTTCGATCACATCGTGCAGCATGGCGGCCATCAGGCTCTGGTGGTCCATGTGCATGCTGGCGAGGATGTCGGCGACGGCCAGGGGGTGGGTGATGTAGGCTTCGCCACTGCGGCGTCGCTGCCCGTCGTGGGCCTGTTCGGCGTAAAAGTAGGCCCGCTTCACCAAATTGATTTGGCTGTACTCGAGGTAACTTGAAAGCCTGTGACTCAAGGCTTCAATGGTCTGCAAGGCCGTCCTCCAAACGCCACCGGGCGGAGCCCGGGGCTGGTGTATACAGGCGGGGTTTACTCGTTGCCGGTCTGCGCTTCGTGGTCGTAATGGCGCTCTTCACGGCTGGGCTCGGGGCGGATCGGCTCATCGGCTTCCAGCAGGATGCTGGCGTCGATAAAGCCCTGCTCGATTTCCCGCAGAGCGATGACCGTGGGCTTGTCATTCTCTTCGGGGACGTGCGGGTCTTTGCCGCCCACCGCCAGCTGGCGCGCGCGCTTGGCGCTGACCATGACCAGCTCAAACCGGTTGTCGACATGGTCCAGACAATCTTCAACAGTAATACGTGCCATAGTGTTTCGTGCTCACAGTTGTAATATGACGGCGGGCGAAGCGACTTTCAAGCGCCCCACTCGCCCAAATTCATCTTGGGGGAACCGGGTATTGTACACAAAGTAGCCGAGTAAAGTCAGCCTATTGTGCCGGCGGGCTGCTTTTTCCGGTCGGCTCGCGGCTGCCACTGGTTACTGTCCGCCTACTGTCTCCCTTACTGGGAGGACAGCAGCTCGTGCAGCATGGCGGCGTGAACCTGCTCCTGTCGGTCCCGACGCAGATGCTGGCTGGTGATCAGCGCCTGGAACTGGGCCAGCGCGGTGGTGAAATCGTCGTTGATGATCAGGTAGTCGGCATCCCGGTAATGGGAGATTTCGTTGATCGCCTCGTTCATACGCCCCTCGATCACGCTCTCGTCGTCCTGGCCCCGGCCGGTGAGACGCTGGCGCAGCGCGGCCAGCGAGGGGGGAAGAATAAACAGGGTGACGGTGTCGGGCAGTTGCTGGCGCACTTGCCGGGCGCCCTGCCAGTCGATTTCCAGAATCACGTCCATGCCCTCGTTCAGCGTGTTCTCCACCCAGTGGCGCGAGGTGCCGTAGAGGTTTTTGAACACCTGGGCGTGCTCCAGGAAGGCGCCATCCGAGAGCATGGTCTCGAAGATCGGGTGGTCGACAAAGTGGTAGTTGACGCCATCCTGCTCGCCTGGCCGCATCGGGCGGGTCGTGTGGGAGATGGAGACACAGACTTCCGGGTTGGAGGTGACCAGTGCATTGACCAGACTGGTTTTGCCCGCGCCCGAGGGGGCGGATACCGTATAGAGAATGCCTTTGCTGCTCATCGGTGCGCTCTTGTTGGTAAGTTCGTGTACGCCAAAAGCGCATTATGGCATAGCCCGACCGCTAGTTCATCGCGGGTGAGCCTGTTAATCTGGAAGGCAACAGTTAACCGCTACCTGCGACTAACGGGTCACGCTCGACCCGGTGGGCGCAGCCCACCCTACCAAGCGTACTCGCATCGGGATCCCGTAGGGTGGGCTCCGCCCACCACTGATAAGACAGAGAGAACGCCATGACAGAGCTAATTTCCATCGAGACAGCGGCTGAACGATTGCGCGTGCGACCGGATTTTGTCCAGCGGATGATCGACAAGGGCCGGCTGGCCCCAGATGACGGGGGACAGCTGGATGCCGCCGACGTAGAAGCGTTTGGGGCCCTGCTCGAGCGCCTGCGCGGCGGGGGTGTGGCCACGGTCATTGGCGCGATTGGGGACGAACTGGAGTGAGGTTCGATCCGGGGCGCCGGGAGCGCTCCGGATCGGACAGCGGCGGACCTAGAAGGTGGCCGCCACCATCAGCCAGATTTTGCGGGTATCGGTGGCCCAGCCCTCTGAGTCGTCATCGGCGCTGTAGTCGGCATATTTGAACGTCAACCCCACCGGGCCTACCTTGGTCCCGGCCACCAGACCCAGCTCCGAGCCGTAGTCAGAATCCCCCTCATTGGCGCTCAGGGTGTGGTGCACCAGGGCCAGGTTCACCGGCCCCACCGCCCGGCCGGCGCTGACATAGAAGTCCTCAACACCGGTGGCGGGCGTGGCCAGGAACTTGTCGGTCCAGCCCTGGAAAGCGTGCAGGGTCGCCAGTGGCGTGGTGAAGGCGGCATTGCCGTCGTCGGAGCCGAGCACCTCGTAGCCCACCTTGAGCTTGAACCCCTGGACGCTCGCCAGGCCCTCGGCCATCAGATAGCTGGCGGAGTACTCTGTGGGGTTGTCCCCGGCCTCACTCTGGGTGGCGTATTCGAGGTTGTAGCTCAGGGCGTCGCTGAGCTTGCCTTCCCAGCGCAGCCCCAGGGTGTCACTGGAGAGTCCCGGGGCGCTCTCGTTGTCCAGCAGATAGGCGTAGCCCACCAGCTTGCCGGCGTTCAGGCCGGTAAAGGCACCGTTGAGCAGGTGGGACTGGTGCTTGTGATCGCCCCCGGCCACGCTCTCGCCGAAGATGCGGTTGACGTTGTGCACGTAGGCGTAGAACAGCTCGAGATCCTCCAGCGCGGTGCTCTTGGCCGAGAAACCGTCGTAGGTCTGCTCGTTCTGGCGCCAGCCCACGCCTCCGACAAAGCGCTGATTGTCGAGCAGGATGCGCTGGCGGCCGTATTTGAGCGCGGTGTCGCCTGCCTGGTAGGCCAGATACGCCTGATTGATCTCGGTGCCCTCCGGGTCGGCAATCACGGCGGTTCCGGTGTTGATACCGGTGCCGTCGTTGTAGTCCACATCGGTCAGGGCGGTGGTGTCGTCCATCTCCAGCAGCAGGCTGAAGCCCTCGTAACTTCCGGAGCTGTAGGTCAGTCGGGTTTTCTGGGTCAGGGCGCTGGAGCCCTCCACGCCGTCCTGATCGACATCTTCAAAGCGGGTCCGCAGGTGCAATCTGGTCTCGCTGTCTTTGAGTGCCTCGGTCAGGCTGCTGCTGTCGGCCAGGGCCAGAGGGGCGGCGAACAGGCTGGCGGCGAGGGCGGCGCCCAGGGGGCGAATGGTGGCATTCATCGTATGAGAATCTCCGTGTCAGTTTTTAAATAGAAAGTGTGAGTGGCAATGATCGGGTGGTTATCCGGTGATGCGTAACTTTTCACCCCAGGACTTGCGCGGCTTGCGCTTGCTGTCGATGGGTTCGACCTTTTTCTGCTTCTCGTAGAGAAAGCGCAAGACGGCGCTGCGACAGTCGTTGTAGGCGCGGCTGTCGACCAGCTCGAGCCGATCACGTGGACGTTCGAGCGGTACGGGCAGAATCTCACCGATGGTGGCGGCCGGGCCGTTGGTCATCATCACGATCCGGTCAGAGAGCAGTACCGCTTCATCCACATCGTGGGTGATCATGATCACGGTGTTGCCCAGCTCGTTCTGGATATCCATCAGCGAATCCTGCAGGTGCGCCCGGGTGAGTGCATCCAGGGCGCCAAAGGGCTCATCCATCAGCAGCACCTGGGGTTCCATGGCCAGGGCCCGGGCGATCCCCACCCGTTGCTTCATGCCGCCGGAAATTTCCTGCGGTTTTTTGTGCATGGCATGGGTCATCTGCACCAGCGCCAGATTGTGCTCGATCCACTCACGCATCTGTGTCCTGGAGCGCTTGCCCTTGAACACCTGTTTGACCGCCAGCTCAACGTTTTCGTAGGCGGTCAGCCAGGGCAGCAGCGAGTGATTCTGGAACACCACCGCCCGTTCCGGGCCCGGCGCATTCACTTCCTTGCCGTTCAAAACCACGCCTCCGGTGGTGGCCTGATACAGTCCGGCGACGATGTTCATCACGGTCGACTTGCCGCAACCGGAGTGACCGATGAGCGAAACAAACTCGCCCTTGCTGATTTTCAAGTCTACATCCTTGAGTGCGGTGAAAGGACCTTTGGGAGTGGGGAAATCGATGCCCACCCGGGTTAATTCGAGGTGTACTTGACTCATGTCAAACTCCTTCGTGTATGGGGAGTGGGAGATCCGGTGATCAGCGGGTAATGGCGTTCTTGTCCCAGTTGACCCGGCTTTGAAGTAACAGCAGGCAACGGTCCAGCAAAAAGCCGATAAAGCCGATCATCAACACGGCGACACAGATTCGCCCGAGCGAGTTGGACGAGCCGTTCTGGAACTCATCCCAGACAAACTTTCCCAGCCCCGGATTCTGCGCCAGCATCTCGGCCGCGATCAGCACCATCCAGGCGATACCGAGTGACAGTCGCAGACCGGTGAACATCATCGGGATGGCCGAGGGCAGGACAATGGTTTTGACGTGAGTGAACCAGTTCAGGCTCAACACCCGGCTGACATTGAGCAGGTCAGTATTCACGCTGGCGGTCCCCACGGCGGTGTTGATCATGGTGGGCCAGATGCTGCACAGGGCCACGGTCACCACCGAGGTGATAAACGACTTTTCAAACATGGGGTCGTCGGTCACGTACACGGCACTGACCACCATCGTGACCAATGGCAACCACGCCAGCGGCGACACCGGTTTAAAAATCTGAATGATCGGGTTGATGGCCCGATAGGTGGCATTGCTCAGCCCGATGACAATGCCCAGGGGAATGGCGATGAGTGTGGCCAGGGAGAAGCCGGTCATCACGGTGATCAGGCTGGTCCAGATCTGATCAAAAAAAGTGGGCCGCCGGTTCGGTTCACGAAATGTCAGCTCGGCATTGGGGTCGCGCTCCAGTTGGGCCTCATGGCGTTTTTCCTGGCGTTCGTAGAAAGCGGCGGCGCGCTGGTTCTCAGCCTCGTGTTCATCCAGAAGATTGTTCCATTGCGCGTAGACTTCGGTCGGTCCAGGGAAAGTGCCCAGTGAGGTATCGACCTGTTTGGCGCCCAGATGCCACACGCCGATAAACAGCGCGAGCCCCAACAGCGGCAGCGTGATGGCGCTGATAATATTGGTCAGCCGGGCCCGGTCAAAATCCCAGGACAGCCACTTGCTTTTAACCAGTGTGGCGGGGTTCATTGTTCAATCCTCCGGTTTGGATGGGGTAGCGGTGTGGCTACCCCAGCGTCTTCTCTTACTTGGCTCTATGTTCTGGCCTACAGAACGTCGCCGGACTTCAGGCCGATATCGAGCTTTTCCAGATATTCGGTTGGCTTGCTGCCGTCATAGGTGACCTCATCCAGAAACTCGGTTTGCGGCGGCTTGAAGCCGGTCTCGGTTTCAAAATCCGGAAATTCATCCGCCGAGGCGTAGTCTTCCTCGATCAGGGCTTTGGCGGCCCGGGCGTAGATGTCGGGTCGGTAGACCTGTTTGGCGACGTCGAAATACCAGTCGTCGGTTTTGGCTTCGCTGATCTGGCCCCAGCGGCGCATTTGCGTCAGGTACCAGATGGCATCGGAATAGTAGGGGTAGGTGGCGTTGTGACGGAAAAAGACGTTGAAATCCGGTACCGGCCGGGTATCGCCTTTTTCGTATTCGAAGGTACCGGTCATGGAGTTGGCGATCACTTCATAATCTGCACCCACATAGTAAGATTGAGACAGAATTTTCGATGCCTCTTCCCGGTTGGCGTTGTCGTTGGCATCGAGCCACTTGGCCGCGCGAATCAGTGCTTTGGTCAACCGGATGGTCGTGTTGGGATACTTTTCTGAAAACTCTTTGGTGATGCCGAACACTTTCTCCGGGTTGTTTTTCCAGATTTCATAATCGGTAATGACGGGCACACCGATGCCTTTGAACACCGCCTGTTGATTCCAGGGTTCTCCTACGCAGTAGCCGTGAATGGTGCCCGCCTCCAGTGTTGAGGGCATCTGCGGTGGGGGTGTGACACTCAGCTGCGCTTCGGCTTGCAGTCGGCCCGAGGTGTCTCCCTTGTGGGGCGCGTAATAGCCCGGGTGAATGCCCCCAGCGGCGAGCCAGTAGCGCAGCTCATAATTGTGTGTGGAAACCGGAAACACCATCCCCATTTTGAAGGATTCCCCTTCGTCGGCCATTTGTTGGATCACCGGTTTGAGGGCGTCGGCGTGTATCGGATGTTGGGGTCTGCCTTCGCTGTTTTTCGGGATGTTCGGCTTCATGGCCTCCCAGACGTCGTTGGAGACCGTAATGCCGTTGCCGTTGAGATCCATGGAAAAAGGCGTGATGATATCGGCCTTGGTACCGTAGCCGATAGTAGCCGCGAGCGGTTGGCCCGCGAGCATATGAGCACCGTCCAGGTTGCCGTCAATGACACCGTCGAGCAGGACTTTCCAGTTGGCCTGGGCCTCGAGTTCGACAAACAACCCCTCTTCTTCGAAGTAACCTTTTTCCAGAGCGATGGCCAGTGGCGCCATGTCGGTCAACTTGATGAACCCGAAACGCAAGTCCGGCTTTTCCGCCAGACCCACCGCTAATGTGGAGTGGCTGGCGGTAACCAGTACCGCGAGAGCGGCGATCCGGGAAACGGCACCGGGAGCCGATTGAATACTTCGTTTTACAACACGGTAGCGCGACCGCAGTTTCTGAATGAACGTGGGCATGGGAGTGCTCCTGATTGACGATTGGGTTTCAATATCCAAAAGCCTTGGTCCCAGTCTGGACCGGGGACTTTCAGTGCTTAACGGATTGCGATCGCGAAAACATTCAAGCCGTTCGATGCTGTGTACACACCGGTGTGTCTATACAAGCACTGTGCCAAATCGGGTTGGATCACTCTTAAATGAAAAAAATTTGTGGTTTTTTGTTATTTTTTACTGAAATGCCCATTTGTGAAACAGAAATAACGGCGATGCGTTATTTTGGGACAGGCGGCTTGAGTCCCATCTGCTTCAAATAAGACCACTGGCTGTCCGAAATTGCGCCAAGATGAACCATGAACCCTGGCTCATGGCTGCATCATCCAGGGGCGTCGGCCGTCAAATCACAACAGAAAGGATAGGGAGTACTGCCACGTTATAAAGGAGGCATGAAGAGCGAAGGCGGGATTATTCGCGCTTGCGTTTTTCATTTTCGCCGACCAGAACCGCGCCCCAGGCACGCAGGCGCTCAAACCCGAGGAGGCACAAACACAGAGCGCCGACGGCGAGTCCGACGCCGGCCAGTCCGAGGTTGTCCCACTCGGCAAAACAGGTCCAGACAAACTGGCCGACGCACAGAAAGGCAACCACCAGCAACGTGGGTTTGCGGCCAACCAGCTCGACAATGAACACCCCGAGGGGCGCTCCAAGGGCTACAACCGGAGCCGCCGCCAACCAGTTTTCATAGACACCCGGCTGCCAGGTGTGGGTCACGCTTTTGACCAACACACCGCACACGGAGGCAAAGGCCATAATGACCACTGAGGTGGGGATCGCGATTTTCAGGTCTGCTCGGCATAAAAGAACCAGTGCGGCGTAGATCACCATGTCGATGCCTACCCCTGTGACGGAGACCGCGATCATACTGGCGCCGATGCCCAGTAGTAAGCCGACCCGGTGGTCCCACCGCTCGTCGAAATCGGTCATGCCGGTGTGGCCGGCTATCTCGCCTAACCGGTATAAATGCAACAAGCCAAAGCTGCCCCAGAGAACGGCGAAGGTCACTTTTATCCATAGGTCGGGTATCAGTGGAGCGAAAAACACAATACCGATCGGAGTGCCGATCAAGGTGCCAAGCGCCGCGCCTTTCAGGATGGGCCAGGCCAGCGGTTGCCGTCGCGCGAAAATGAAGATACTTGCGCTGACCATACCAATGGACTGGACTGCGAAGCTGAAGTCACGCCCGAGACTGGCGGGGAGGTCGAAGAATAGCACCAACACGGGAAACCCCACCGTGCCACCGCCCATCGGAGTGGAGCCGGCGGCGTAGCTGCCAATGGCCATTGCCAAAGCGATGGGCCAGTGTGCCTGGGCGGCCTCCCAGGCGCCTTCAGCCTGCAGGAGAAGAAGCCATACGGTATAGAAACCGGCGAGCCAGAGAAACCAGATCCACAGGTGTTTCTTGGGGGCGGCTTTTAATGACATGGGCGCACTGCCTCTTGACGGTGTGACGGGTTCATCGGATGGGCCGGGAGTTTACGCGAAATTGCGCTGATCGGGGAGAGGTGAGGGCAGCGAATAGATAATAATATATTACATAATTGGGCGGCGGTAAGCCGGATGTGGCAAAAGAAGCGGCGAGCGGCAAGACCCAGTCTGGGCCCGGATCTTTGCTTTCGCATTCGCCAGAAACTACCTTCAATTGAAGTTATAGAGACCTTCCGATTTCGATTATTTGGGCATTGACAAGCGGGTACCCCAAGTGTAATAGTCTAAAAGACTAATAATTGATGGTCATTTTGACATTTATGTTGATTTAGATGGCACGAAAAGTCTGATGGACAGGAAACGGGTCGATATATTCAGTATCTGAATATAAAAAGAAGCCGTTATTTCCAATTATCCAGGTTCGTGTCGGGTGTATCTTTACCATCGGCAGAAGTGTTGGTGTTCGGTTGTCCTGACGTGTGGGAGCGTCGGGGTAACTCGTAACTGGGAAGTCATAATAATAGTGGAAGCATCCGAGCTCAGCGGATGGTAGGGATTGTGCAATCAATCAAAAAAGTACAACGGCTTGTAAAAAAGGCTGAACAACTATTTCAGCGGCTTCAACATGTAAGGCGCCGAAAATAATAACCTGACCTCAGTAAAGGAGAGTTTCATGAACCCCAATAAAAGAGTGTTTCAAAAGCGACTGATCGCTTCCATGGTAGCGTCAACGGCGCTTGCCGGCTTCAGCGGCATGGCTCACGCCCAAAGCGATGAGCCGATGCTGGAAGAAGTGGTCGTTACCGGCATCCGCGGCTCGCTCGAGCGCGCCATGGATATCAAACGTGACTCGTCGGGCGTGGTCGATGCCATTTCCGCCGAAGATATCGGTAAGTTCCCCGACACCAACCTGGCTGAATCCCTGCAGCGGATCACTGGTGTGTCGATTGACCGTGTCAACGGTGAAGGTTCCACCGTTACCGTGCGCGGCTTCGGCGGTGACAACAACCTGGTGACCCTCAACGGTCGCCAGATGCCGGCGTCCAACTCCAGCATCATTGGTGCTGACCAGAGCGGCGACTTTGCTCAGCCCCTGAGTCGTTCCTTCGATTTCTCCACCCTGGCTTCTGAAGGCGTGAATCGTCTGGAAGTTTACAAAACCGGCCGGGCGAGCATTCCCTCCGGCGGTCTGGGTGCGACCATCGATATCGGCACACACAAGCCACTGGATAACCCGGGCACCCAGTTCAGCCTGGGCGGTAAGCTGGTCAACGACAGCAGCGTTGTCGACGGTGATGAGATTACGCCGGAAGTCTCGGGTCTGTTCAGCTGGACCAACGACGACGACAACATCGGCTTTTCTATTTTTGCCAGCCATCAGGTCCGTCACGCGGCGAGCGTGAGTGCGACCTCTAACGGTTGGAATATAATGCCCTACTCGCAGTTTTCCGATCCCGGTACCGGTATCGTGACTGAAGATACGGTCATTGCTAACGCCCCCGCCAACCCGGATCAGCTGGTATCTGTGCCCAACGATACCCGCCTGCACCTGGCCGAAGCCGAGCGGGAAAGAACCAACGTGCACGGCACCTTCCAGTTCAAGCCCATGGAAGAGCTGACTCTGACATTCGATGCCTTCCTGGCCCAGAACGAGCAGGAAGAGCAGCGCGCGGACAAGACCATGTGGTTCGCTCGCCCCCTCAGCCATGTCCGCTTCGATGGTGACCCGACAGTTTCCACCACTACATATATGCGGGAGGAGATCAACGGGGTAAAAGACGTCGGTTTCGAGCAGCAGTATCGCGCCATGGAAGACACCGTTGAGTCCTACGGCTTCAACGCCGAGTGGGACATGAGCGATGATATTACCCTGACCCTGGATGCACACAGCTCCGAGAACACCACCTCGCCCAATAACCCCAATGGTGCCAGCAGTACCCTGTTTGGCATGGGTGCCGTAATCATTGGTGAGCACTCTCTCAACCTGGACCGCAACCCGACCCACTTCCCGATTCAGAAGATCATTGAAATCGACGATAGTGTTCAGGCCGATCAGGGCGACTTCGGTGGCACCAACAACAATGGTGTTCTGGACGTTGGTGATTTGGGCTCTCAGGTGTTGCGCTCCAATACAGCTGAACAGACAACGACCATGGATCAGGTCCAGCTCAGCGCCAACTGGGAACTGAACGACAATCTCGCACTGGATTTCGGTGTTGATCACCGTGTGATGGAGATGAACCAGACTCGCGTCCAGACCCAGCACATCCTGGGCGGCTGGGGCATTGAGCAGCCGGGCGATATCAATACCGACCTGGTTACTACCTATTGCCTGACCTGTCTGTTTGAAGATTTTCAGACCTACGCCGGTGAGAACGAGCAGACCGCATTCAAAGGGGATGCCACTGCACTGGCCAACAGCATTCCGGAGCAGTACGGCACCGCCGATGTGACTGGCCGGGAAAACAACTTCGTAGAAGAAGAGATTTCAGCGGTTTATGCTGAAGCCGATATGGAGTTCCAGGTGGCCGGATTTGACACCAGCGTCTTGGCCGGTCTGCGTTATGAAGAGACAACCGTGACTTCGACTTCATTTGTCACGCTGCCTGACGAAATCATGTGGGTCTCTGACAACGATTTTCAGGCCGTTGTGAGAGGCGGTGGCGAACCGCTCCCGGACACCATCATCGGTGAGTACGACAACGTCCTGCCCAGTCTGGATGTCTCGGTCAATCTGACTGAAGACTTCGTTGCCCGCGCCTCCGTCAGCCAGACCATCGGCCGTCCCGGTTACGGTAACCTGATTGCCGCTCGTAACGTACAGAACCCGGGTCGTCCAACGGCTCTCGGCGGCGACAGACCCAGTGCCGGCCAAGGTAACCCAGGCCTGGATCCGCTCGAATCTCGTAACCTCGATCTGTCGCTGGAATATTACTACGGTAACTCCAGCTATGTGTCGGCGGGTTACTATGAGAAGAAGATTGAGAACTTCATAGGTACTGCAGTCACGGACGTGGTGGCCGATGGCCCGGATTCTGAGCTGGGTATCGCCCTTCGCGATCCGAGTGCCGGGGCACCCGGTAGCCGGTCCGGCGATGCGCTGGATGTGCTTGATGACCTCGGGGTAACCCGGAGTGAGGGTAACTTCTTCACCATGACAGCCCTGATTGAGCAGAATGGTGGTGATGTGGCTGCGGCACGAACTGAATTTGAAGCCAATCTGGATGAGAATAATGAGCTTCCGCTGGCTTACGTTGAGGAAGTTTATGCCGAAACCAACCTCTCGGCGGATGAAAACGATCCGTATATGGAGTTTGCGCTGTCGCAGCCGGTCAATACCCGTGAGGGTCGCATTCACGGTATGGAACTGGCGGCTCAGCACTTCTTCGGTGACTCAGGGTTTGGTCTACAGGTCAACTACACCACTGTAAATGGTAATGTGGGTATTGACCCCGGTGCCACGCCTGACGAAGATCAGTTTGCGCTGGTGGGCCTGAGTGACTCGGCCAACGCCTCACTGATCTATGAAAACTACGGTGTATCGGCTCGCCTGGCCTGGAACTGGCGCGATACCTACTTGAGCGGCACCGGTCGTGGCGGCGCTAACCGCAACCCGACCTTCGTTGATGCTTACCATCAGTATGACCTGAACGTCGGTTACGACGTGACGGACAACCTGTCGGTGACATTTGAAGCGATCAACCTGACCGGCGAAAACATCGTTCATTACGGTCGTACTCCAGCGAACATCTGGTTCCTGCAGGAGTTGTCACCCCGCTACATGTTGGGTGCTCGCTACTCCTTCTAAGCCAGAAGGTTGGCACAGGGAAACTGCCGAAAAGGCCGCTGACTTTCAGCGGCCTTTTTTCTTGCCGGAAGGGGTCAAATGTTTCATGATAGGCGCTAGAGTGAGTCTGTATTTTAATAATTCGTGAATTACAAAGAGCTTTTTTACCATGTCTAATATCGAGCTGCTCGATAACGTCAAGCATAAGGATCTGAGAGTTGATCCGGGCTACACCGCCGCCTACGGAGACAGTGTCAATCAGGTGCTGGTCTTTCCCTCGGAGTTTGTTGAGCTTCAAAAGGAGTACCCAATCCTGCTGAAAAAGGACGGGGATTCGGGGAGTTTCCAGGCCGTAGTCATCCTGGGGCTGGAGCGTGATGAGAACCTCTTTCTGGATGAAAGCGGTTGGCACGCTCACTATGTCCCGGCGGTCCAGGCTCGAGGTCCCTTTTCCATTGGCCTTCGCAAAGAGGGCGAAGGGAATGAGGAGCGAGTGGAACCACTCATACAGGTGGACATGGAAAGCCCGAGGGTCCGTCCCGAGGGGACTCCGGTCTTTTTACAGCACGGCGGTAGCAGCGAGTATCTCAAGCGGGTCTCCAAAGTGTTGAAGGTGATTCAGGAAGGTTGGGCGGTGGCCAGGACGTTCTACCCTACCCTGGATAAAATGGGTCTGATCGAGCCGGTCAACATCAATATCAATCTCAGTGAAACCGAGCGTTACAGCATCGAGAATTATTACACCGTCAGCGAAGACAAGTTATTGGAGCTGGACGGCGATCAGTTGAAAAAACTCAATGAGTTGGGTTATCTGCAGGCGGCGTATCATCTCCTCGCTTCGCAGACGAACATTTCACGGCTTTTGGCCCGCAAAAATCGCAAGCGCGATGCGGCCTGAGTGCATTAGGCTCTACGAGTGGTTATGTCAAAGATTGAACGTCGCACACGAACCCTTGAGTGGTCACCCGGAGAACCCATCGCCTTCCAGGAACTGGTGGAGGCTGGAGAGCCCGTTATTCTAAAGGGCTACGCTCGCGAGTGGCCATTGGTGCAGGCGGGTCTGCGCTCGGCCGATGAGGCCATGACCTACCTGGCTTCATACGCGATCGACAATCCTCTGACGTGCTTTGTTGGAGACACGGCAATGGCCGGTCTCTTTGCCTACAACCAGGATGTGACGGCTTTCAATTTTCACAGCGAACAGATTCCTGTCAAGACGTTCTTCGATCGTGTAAAAGAGCAGGCTGGGAGTGGGGGCGATCATTTGTATATCGGCTCCACTACGCTGGAACGCTACTTCCCCAGCATGCGGGAGGAGAACGACCTGGATCTGACCGATCCCACCTTGCAGGAAAACCCGCCGTTGGTGAGTATATGGATGGGCAATCATACGATTGCCTCGGCGCATTACGACCTGGCTAACAACATCGCCTGTTGTGCCGTGGGACGTCGTCGTTTTACGCTGTTCCCTCCCGGTCAGGTGGCCAATCTCTATCCGGGGCCGCTCGAGCCCACGCCGGGTGGGCAGGTCATCAGTATGGTGGATTTTAATCGGCCGGATTTTGAGCGTTATCCTGATTTCGCCAAGGCGCTGGAGTCCGCGCAGGTTGCGGAGCTGGAAGCGGGAGACGTACTGGTCTACCCCAGTATGTGGTGGCACCATGTGGAAGGGCTCGACGATTTCAATGTCCTGATCAATTACTGGTGGAATCCGACGCCCGACCATATGGATACCCCCCAGAACACCCTCCTGCACGCCCTCTTGGCCCTCCGGGAGCGGCCGGATTATGAAAAGCAGGCCTGGCGAGAATTGTTTGATTATTACGTGTTCGGTGACCCGGAGCGTCCCAGAGCGCACCTGCCCGAACACGCCCAGGGGCCCCTGGGCCCCATGGATGAGACAACCGCCCGCCGGCTGCGGGCCCGCTTGATGTCCAAACTCAACCGTTGATCTGATTTTAAGGAGACGCTCCGTGCAGCAGTCAAAGCCCGTTCAGAAAGTGGTAATCGCCGGCGGCGGCACGGCCGGATGGGCCGTTGCCGCAGGGCTGTCGCAGCAGTTGGGTCAATTGATCGACATCGAGCTGGTCGAGTCGGAGAATATTGGCACCGTGGGCGTGGGCGAAGCCACCATCCCACCGATGCGCTCCTACCACCGGATTGCCGGTATCGATGAGAAGGAGTTCATGCGCGAGACCAGCGCCACCTTCAAGTTGGGCATCCTGTTTCGCGGCTGGCGTGATCTCGACACCGAGTACATGCACTCCTTTGGAGAGGTGGGCAAGTCCACCACTTGGCTGACCCATTTTCACCACCTGTGGCTCGAAGCCCGTGAACGGGGTCTGGCCGGCCCTCTGGATAACTACTGCCTGGAAGCGGCCGCGTCCTGGAAGGAGAAGTTTGCCTTCTCCGAGCGGGGCGGCCCCAACTTCGCCTATCATCTGGACGCCGGTCGTTACGCCCAGTTTTTGCGGCGCAAGTGCGAGGCGCGTGGTGTCGTGCGTCGGGAGGGAATGATCGAGCAGGTGGAGCTGGACCCGGACGATGGGTTTATCCGCCGCCTGCACCTCAAAGACGGTGCTGTGGTCGAGGGCGACTTTTACATTGATTGCACGGGTTTTCAGGGCCTGCTGATTGAAGGCGCACTGAAAACCGGCTACGACGACTGGACCCACTGGCTGCCCACCAACCGCGCGCTCGCCGTCCAGACCGAGGCCGTACGCGACCCGGTTCCCTATACCGTTTCCACCACCCGCACCGCCGGCTGGCAGTGGCGCATTCCTCTGCAGCACCGGATGGGCAATGGGCTGGTCTACTGTAGCGACTACATGAGCGACGACCAGGCCCGCGAAGAGCTGTTGGCCAACATCGAGGGCGAGATGTTGACCGAGCCTCGCCCGATCCGCTACACCACCGGGGCGCGGCGCAAGCAATGGAACAAGAACTGTCTGGCCCTGGGTCTCGCCAGTGGCTTTCTCGAGCCACTGGAGTCCACCAGTATCTATCTGGTGATGATCGGGATCAGTCGTTTCATGCAGACCTTCCCGTTCGATGGTGTTACCGAGTCCGCCATGAACCAGTTCAATGCCACCTGTCGGCTGGAGCTTGAGCGCATCCGGGACTTCATCATCCTGCACTACAAGGTGACCGGGCGCTCCGACACGCCTTTCTGGCGCGACCGTCAGCAGCAGGCGATTCCCGAGTCGCTGGCTCACCGGCTGCAACTGTTCGAAGAGACGGGTCAGATTCAGCAGGCAGAGGCCGACCTGTTCCAGGTGTCATCCTGGCTGCAGGTCATGTTGGGTCAGGGGATTGAGCCCAAAAGCCATCACCATCTGGCCCGATCGATGCCCGACGATAAACTGCGGGGCATGTTTGAGGACCTGGAGACCAACATCGCCCGGATGGTTGATAGCATGCCCAGCCACAAAGCGTTCGTTGATCGCTTCTGTCCGATACGAGTGCCCGAAACCGAAGCTTGAACAGAGGTGCGAGCCTTCCTAACGACACAGGGTTTTTCCTTTGTGTTTTTCCTTGCTTGAATGGAAGGGCTTTGTTGATCATAACAGCGACCCTATTTCGACGATGGACCCCAGATTTTAAGCAGCCGGACTGATGCGGGCTTCATCCCCATCTTTATCCTGACGCGCTACCCGGAACGGCCAGTTGAAGTTGGTGTATCTGGGATCGTCCTGAGCATCCCCTAAATAGTGAACAATTGAGTTCTCCTCGCATCAGAGCCTCGACCTGGGGCTTTTGGTGCCAAAAGTAAGCGGCACTCCGATTCAATCTCGGCACGGGTCGCGGCCAACTCATCGCAGAAACTGAAAAGTTTCGCCGTACCGCTGGCTGTGGTTCTCCCAATTCAGATGGGGCCAATAGATTTTCGATTATTTCTGGTGGCGTTTTAATCCTTTAATTTTGAAGGGTGGCGTTGTTGTTTTTTTGTTTTTCTGGTTGTTGGCGTATGAAGAAAATTAGTGCGCCATCCTAAAAACTGGGTTATATGTTGAAAATAAAAAGTAAGACCTGATACCATCAAAATGTCCCCTATAAAAAATATCGTAACTTTAATGGGGCTTGGCAACCTAGCATTTAGGAAAAGTAGTAGTGGCAAAGGAGTTGCAGGTGGTTATATCTCCTTCCGCTTTTTCCGCTGACACTCTATTTTCATAGAGGAGCGAGCATTTACCTTTTTAACAAAGTTAAGTGCTACAAATTCTTATGACGTTCTCTTATATGAGGTGACCAATGAAGTTGAGATATGCTACGTATGCATTTGCGTTAATGACGCTTTTGTCAGCAGGTACCTACGCAAAAGAAGTTAGCTTTTGGAACGGGTGCGATTATACCTACAAATTTAACACGTCAAAGTCTGGTGACGAAGAAATTCTAAATATGCGGATACATGACCACGGTTTCATATCCGAAGTGCAAAATGATTTCAATATGCAAGGTTGGTCTAGCCATGGTTCTCCTTACACAAATGACAATATATACTCCCTAATCCTAAATGCGTTATATGTGCTCTACAAGGCTGGGGACGGTTCCGATAGAGGGATGCTTATAAAGGCGTCATACAAACAGTCGGCCGATTGGATTAAAAAGCTATCCCCGGTATGCTCTTTTTCAAAGTTTGAAAATATAGTTTCAGTCTGCCACGACGAAAATGCTGGCATGTGCTCTAGAGGCAGTTACTCTGACTTTTTTGGCGCCAACGCAAACTCCGTCGAGGTGAAAGCCAGCGCTGTGACTTCATATAATGTAGTAGACCGTGCTGCTACGCTTTACCACGAAGCCATGCACGCTATGCTTGCGAAAGACTCCCATGGCGGTTTCGGCGATGGAGATGTTGCTGGACGGCACCTAATGTGGCTTATATGGTTTGCCGGGGACGCCAATCCAGAGTTTTCCGACCACCTTCGCATGTTGGCGTCTAACACTGCAAACTGGAGGTTCGATCACTATGGTATATCAGATTTTGAAATGTCACCGAATGTTGCGCCGCGGAAAGAGGTGTATAGCTCTGGTTCCTGGTGGGAGTTTCCTCAATATAAACCTGACGATCCGCAGGGTACGACAACTTATATGTTGGATAATTATTCGTGTTATATGAGTTACGGAAATAAAGTAGAAAGTTGGAATCCAACTCCGAGTCCCGGTGTGTGTTACGTGAGAAATTGATCGGCGTGATTCGCGTGTATGAAAATGACCGCTTCCATTAGATACCCAAGATATTGGGAGGCGGTCATCTATTTCGGTGTATTTTTAATTTCTCTCCGTGGTGGGGTCCAAGTCCTCGATGATTTCGTTCTGCATCTCTTTTTCCGGACTGAATATCACATGTTAATATAGTCCCTCATTCATTGGGAAGGCGTGGCCATGATTCAAGCCAACACTCGTCGTCGAAGGGCGGGAAAATAGTGTCGCTGGAACCTATTTAGTTTGATACCCCTAATGCTCGTAAGAACAAACTCGCCAGGATTTCTTAGAGGGACCGGGTTTTCTCCATGTCGCAACGTGCGCAACGATACTGGGTAACCAGTTTGCCCTGCTTGACGTCAAACTTGCGTTCGGTCACCACCTGCCATTTGTGAAAGCCGCTGCGGCACAGGGTTTTTCCTTTGTGTTTGTCCTTGGCACTGGGCCGCTTGAAGGGAAGAATGTTGTCGTTCATAAGAGCGATTCCAGCTCGGCAATGGAGTTCAGCGTCTGAGCGGCCGGCTTGATCCGGGTTTCATCGCCGTCCTTGTATTTGCCGGTTTTCACCAGCCGCGCCTGCAGTCCCGAGTCCAGCGCTCCCTTGACGTCACCCAGGACGTCGTCGCCGATCATCAGGCACTCGCCGGCCGGGAATTCCGTTGAGGCCACCACCTGATCGTAAAAGGCCCGGCTGGGTTTGCCCATGATGATCGGTTCGATATCGGCGGCCCAGGCGATGGCATGCACAAAGGGGCCGGCGTCCAGGCTGAGTTCTCCGTCTTCACTGAAATACTTGTTCTCGCCAATGGCGATGAGCGGGCAGTCCTGCTGCACAAGACGAAAGGCCCGGTTGAGGTTGGCATAGCTCAGATCGTCCCGGGCATCCCCCAGCACCACACAATCGGGCTCTTCCCGGGTCAGGGCCTCGAACTGGGGCTTGATGCTGGGGTGCACCAGGGAGAAGGGGCTGAGCCCCCCGGCCTGGATGTAGGCCCGGGCGGCATCGGGCGCGGTGAACAGTTCCTCCGAATCGATGGAAAAGCCCAGCTCCGTCAGCTTGTCCAGTACCTGGATGCGGGATTTGGTGGCGGTATTGGTGACAAAACGCAGGGTCAGGCCGCGCTGGCGGGCGAGCTCGACGGCCTCCAGTGCACCGTCAATCCGGTGGCCGCCGTCGTACAGTACGCCGGACAGGTCCAGAAACAGTGCTTTGAAGGCCATTTTTTCCGGGTTCATGGCGGGCCCCCTACTTCAGTCGCAGTCACTGAGAGATAAGCCCCGCGCCGAGCGGCGTCGGGACTGATTCGGTCTTGAGTCAGTTTACTGCAAAAAGCCGTCCAATGGCGGTCACCGGGGCTACCGGTTCTGTAGCTGCTGAAGGCTCCAGTCGAATATTGCCCGGTCTTCAGGCTCCACGCGGCTCTTCAGGTCCTCCAGACTGTCGATCAGTTCGGCGGTGCTGGGCCGGTGAACATTCACGTGCCCCACTTTGCGGCCCGGGCGCACCGTCTTGCCATACCAGTGAACATGGGCGCCGGTCACACTCAGCCAGTCGGTCTGCCAGTCGCGCCCGAGCAGGTTGTACATCATGGTGCAGCCGGTGACTTCCGGCTGAATCAGCGGCAGATCGGCGACCGCCCGCAGGTGCAGCTCAAACTGGCTGATGGCGGCGCCCGCCTGGGTCCAGTGGCCGGAGTTGTGCACGCGCGGCGCCAGCTCGTTGACCAGCAGTTGGCCGTTGACCACAAAGCACTCCATTGCCATCACACCGACGTACTGCTGGTCGTCCATGATTCGGCTGAGCCAGGCTTCGACGTCGGCCTGTTGCTCAGGGGGTTCGGGCAGGTTACCCAGGCTGGCACATAGAATGCCATTCTGGTGCCAGTTGCGGGTCAGGGGGTAAAACACCTTGTCACCAGCCGCGTTGCGGGCACCCACCAGTGAGACCTCGTGACTGAAGGGAATCATGGCTTCGGCGATGCACTCGCCGGCCCACTCCTCCAGAGGGGCGTCGCCACTGCGCCAGCGCCACTGGCCGCGACCGTCGTAGCCACCCGAGCGGCGCTTGACCATGACCTGCTCGCTCAGTCCTTCCAACTGGTCGCTCAAGAAGCCCGATTCAAGCGAGACCCACGGGGCGGTAGGCACCTGCAGCCGGTCCAGAAGGCTTTTCTGCCGCTGGCGGTCGATTACCGAGTGCAGGGCGGTCGCGTTGAGAAAGTGGGGATGTTGCTTGAGCTGAAGCCCGCGCGCGGTATCCGGCCAGTGCTCCAACTCGACGGTGATGACATCATCGTCCCGCAATTCCAGCTCGCTGTCGGCCTTGGGGTCGAGCGGCCGCACTTCGAGCTGCATGGGGGCGCCGGCCTGTTGCAACATCTGCCCCAACTGGCCCTGACCGACGACGACAATACGTGGCAGCATAATCAACCTCTGGGATCGGCGTTGTCCAGAACCTTCTGGGTCTGGGCGCGGCGCCAATCGGCCAGCCGCTGAGCCAGGTCGGCATCTTCGGTGGCCAGCATCTGGGCCGCCAGCAAGCCGGCGTTGAACGCGCCGGCCCCGCCAATCGCCAAGGTGCCCACGGGCACGCCCCGGGGCATCTGGACGATGGACAGCAGGCTGTCCTGACCGTTGAGCGCCTTGCTCTGAACGGGAACGCCCAGTACCGGCAGAAGGGTTTTGGCGGCGATCATGCCCGGCAGATGGGCGGCACCGCCGGCGCCGGCAATAATGACCTTGAAACCCTGGTCGGCGGCCTGTTCGGCGAACTGGAACATCTTGTCCGGGGTGCGGTGAGCGGATACCACCTCGGCGTGGTAGGCGACGCCCAGGGTATCCAGCAACTCGGCCGCTTCCGACATGGTCGGCCAGTCCGAGCGCGAGCCCATTACGATAGCCACTTTGGTAGTCATGTAACTCCCCTTAATACCAACAGAAATACCCGGCTGACCCGGGTATCGCTGGATTCGGGCTCCCCGGCGGGGCCGGGAAGCGGAAAAGGGCGCGATTATAGCAAGCGTTGAACAAAAATTCCCCCATTGGGAGGGAGAAACCGCGCTTCAGTCGGTGGTGCCGCGAGCGATGGCGTCGAGCATGCCGTCAAATTGCAGGTTCTGGGTCAGATCTCCATGAAAACCCGACTCCACGCCCCGCATATCCGGCAGCTTGTGGGCGATGCCCTTGTGGCAGTCGATGCAGGTCTTATCGCCGCTGGCGAGCTGGGTGGAGTGCATGGCCCGGGCGCGGGGGGATTGCTGGGTGAAGTCCATGGAGTCCAGCTCGTGGCAGTTGCGGCACTCCAGGGAGTCATTGGCTTTCAGCCGGCGCCATTCGCGCTCGGCCAGCTCCCGGCGCTTGGCTTCGAACTTCTCACGGGTGTTGATTGAGCCAAAGATCCAGCCCCAGACCTCCTTGGACGCTTCCATTTTGCGCGCGATTTTGAAAGTCCAGTCGTGCGGGACATGGCAGTCCGCGCAGGTGGCTCTGACGCCGGAGCGATTGGTGTAGTGAATGGTGGTTTTCAGTTCCTCAAAAGGGTTGGCCTTCATCTCGTGGCAGCTGACACAGAACTGCTCGGTGTTGGTTACCTCCAATGCCGTGTTAAAGCCGCCCCAGAAGATGATTCCCGCGATGAAGCCGCCCATGGCGAGCACACCCAGGCTGATATGGGTGGCGGGTCGGTTGAAGGTCTGCCAGTAGTTTTTCAGCGTTTTCCACATGACTGTGTCTCGTCTATTCGCCGCGTTCAATCAGGTCTCTGAGCACCTGGTCAATACTTTTGAAAGTGTTTGCCCTGACCGGGTCGACATCGTGCTGAGGCACGTGGCACTGCACGCAGAAGTAGCGCCGGGGAGACACCGCTGCCAGCGTCTGACCCTCCCGGTCGACAAAGTGGGTGATGCTCACCATGGGGGCGCCACTGACTTCGGTAGCGCTGCGGCTGTGGCAGGTAAGGCACTGGTTGAAGTTCTTGTCGACCTGGTAGCCCTGGATCTCATGGGGAATGGTCGGGGGCTGATCCGGGTAATTGCGTGTGGGCCGGTTCTTGGCGGTGCGCTGATCGGGAATGGGGGGTGCCTCGGCACTCTCGGTCAGAGTCCCGCCCGGACGCACGCCGTCCGGTGCGGATACATCCTCTACCTCACTGTCGGCCCAGGCCGCCAGCGGCAGACACAATAGCAGCAAAACAATCGATTTCATGGGGCGTCTCCTCCCGGTCATGCCAGGCTGATCAGTTCCAGCCGAACCGCACATTTCTTGAAGTCCGTCTGCAGGGAAATGGGGTCGGTGGCGTCCAGTGTCAGTTTGTTCACCAGCCGGTTGGCGTCGAAAAAGGGCACATAAATCAGTCCCTCGGGCGGCTTGATCCGGCCTTTGGTTTCCACCCGGGCGCGAATGGAGCCGCGCCGGCTGATCACCCGTACCTCGCTGCCCCGGCGGAAGCCCTGTTTGCGTGCATCGTCAAAATTCATGTAAATCTTGGCGTGGGGTACGGCCAGGTTCAGTTCTTCCACCCGCTGGGTCATGCTGCCGGTGTGCCAGTGCTCGAGCACGCGCCCGGTGCTGAGCCAGAAAGGGTACTCCTCATCCGGCGACTCGGCGGGCGGCTCGTAGGGGAGCGCAAAGATCAGAGCGCGATTGTCCGGCTTGCCGTAGAACTGCACGCCGCTGCCGGCTTCCACGTAGGGGTCATAGCCCTCGCGGAAGCGCCACAGGGTTTCCTCGCCATTCACCACCGGCCAGCGCAACCCGCGCACGTTGTGATAGGTTTCAAATGAGGCCAGATCGTGTGCCTTGCCCCGACCAAAGCGGGCGTACTCCTCGAACAGCCCCTTCTGTATGTAAAAGCCGAAAGCATCGGCCTCATCGTTGTCATAGCCTTCCGCCCGCTCATCATTGCCGTAGGCGTCCACCTGACCGTTGGCAAACAGGATCTCGTACAGGCTCTTGCCTTTGAAGTCCGGGGCCTTCTCGAGCAGGTCGGCCGGCCAGACGTCGTCGGTATTGATGCGTTTGGAAAACTCCACCAGTTGCCACAGATCCGAGCGTGCCTCCCCGGGGGGCGGCACCAGCTGCTGCCAGAACTGGGTGCGGCGCTCGGCATTGCCAAAGGCGCCCTCTTTCTCCACCCACATGGCGCTGGGCAGAATCATATCGGCGGCCTGAGCCGATACGGTCGGGTAGACGTCGGAGACCACCACAAAGGCTTTGGGGTTACGCCAGCCCGGCAGGGTTTCCTGGGCCGTGTTGGGGCCGGCCTGGATGTTGTTGGTCACCTGGGTCCAGTACACCCGCAGGACGCCGTCCTTCAACTTGCGGCTCTGCTCCACGGCGGAGAAGCCCACCTTGCTGGGTACAGTACCCTCGGGCAGCTTCCAGACTTTTTCGGCGAAGGCGCGGTGCTTGGGGTTGGCCACCACCATATCGGCCGGCAACCGGTGGGCAAAGGTGCCCACTTCGCGCGCCGAGCCGCAGGCGGACGGCTGACCAGTTAGGGAGAAGGGGCTGTTGCCCGGCTCAGAGATTTTGCCGGTCAGCAGGTGGATGTTGTAGACCATGTTGTTGGCCCAGACCCCGCGGGTGTGCTGGTTAAACCCCATGGTCCAGAGTGACATCACCTTGGTATCCGGGTCGGCGTACAGTTTTGCCAGCGCTTCGAGCCGCGCGGCGGACACGCCGGTTTCCCGCGCGGTTCGCTCCAGGGTATAGGGCTTCAAAAACTCGGCAAACTCCTCGAAGTCGATGTCGGTCCAGGTGTTCGCCTTGTCTGCCCCCTTGGCGCTCTGCTGGCGCGGATCTTCCGGACGCAGGCCGTAGCCGATATCGGTCTGCCCTTTGACGAAGCGGGTGTGCTTGTCGACAAACTCCCGATTGACCTTGTCGTTCTGGATAATGTAATTGGCAATATAATTGAGGATGTACAAGTCGCTGTGCGGCTTGAAGATCATGGGAATATCGGCCAGATCGAAGCTGCGGTTTTCATAGGGCGAGAGCACCGCAACCTTGACGTGCTCGAACGACAGTTTACGGTCGGTGAGACGGCTCCAGAGAATGGGGTGCATCTCCGCCATATTGGAGCCCCAGAGAACAAAGGCATCGGCATGTTCGATATCGTCGTAGCAGCCCATGGGCTCGTCGATGCCGAAAGTGCGCATAAAGCCGCCCACCGCCGAGGCCATACAGTGGCGGGCGTTGGGGTCCAGGTTGTTGCTGCGCAGCCCGCCCTTGAACAGCTTGCTGGCGGCGTAGGCCTCCCAGACGGTCCACTGGCCGGAGCCGAACATGGCCACACTTTCGGGGCCATGCTCGCGGATGGACTCCTTGAACTTGTCCGCCAGAAGGTCCATGGCCTGATCCCAGCTGATCTCCTGGAAGTCTCCGTTCTTGTCGTACTGGCCGTTTTTCATGCGCAGCAGCGGTTTGTGCAACCGGTCCGAGCCGTACAGAATCTTGGACAGGAAGTAACCCTTCACGCAGTTCAGGCCGCGGTTGACGTCGGCCTTTACATCGCCGTGGGTGGCAACCACCTTGTTGTCGCGCGTGGCGACCATCACGCCACAGCCCACCCCGCAGAAGCGACACGGGGCCTTGCTCCATTTGAGGTTGGTCAGATCACGGTTGGTAATCAGGTTAGTGGCGCCGGCGGGCATGTGCATGCCCACGGCAGCCGATGCCACTGCCGCGGCATTGGCTTTGGCGAACTGACGACGAGTGAGTTTCATGGAGTGTCTTCCTCCGGTGGGACAAGTTCGTGATAGACCAGCGCAGCGTTCAGCACACCCGGCTGCAGCTGCACGTTATCGATGACATTCAGGACGGCCTGGGAATTGTAGCTTTCGATGACCACCACGAGCTTGCCCTGGTCGTCGCGCCCGTAGACTTCGGTCCCCGACTGTTGTTGCAGCCAAGCGCTGACCGAATCTAGCATTGCGGGTTGTGCGTGAACGACGATGCTGGCGACATGCAGGTTGTCATCGAGCGACTGCACCGGAATCATGGCGGCCGCTTCCAGAACATGACTTCCGGGCATAGCTGTGCTCCCTTATAGAGTGCTTTTCATGAAAGTGTATGGGTATCAGCCTGCGGGCGGCCCGGCCAGGAGCTGGTACATCCAGATGGAAAAGCCGTAGGCGCCCACCAGAGCGACGGTGAGCAAAGGGAACAAAAATACGACAATAAAGGCAAACATGCGCCACTCGCGTCGCTTGGTATCCGAGGGCTCCGGTGCGGTCGACGGATTGTCTCGACGGGTGGTGGAAGCGGACGACATGGTTGACTCCGTGGTTGCGGCGTTATTTTGTGGCTACCTCCTGTAGGGTAGCCCAGAAATTAAAGTCTGCATTGATTCAGGTCAAAGAATGGCACGCCACTCCGGTACTTGACCCCGTCACTGGTAGGCCTAAACTGAAAAGAGGTGATTTGAGGATAAGGAGTAAGGTTTATGTCAAGTGACCACATCAAGGCGTTGGAGTTGGCCCGGGATGGATACTGGGATGAATCCCATCAATTGGTACAGGCGTCCTCGGACGAGCTGTCCTGCCTGATTCACGCCTACCTGCATCGGGAGGAGGGCGACATGGACAATGCGACCTTCTGGTATAAGCGCGCGGACACGACCATGCCCCACAACACTCTGGATGAGGAGTGGGATCGGCTATACCGGCTGGTGAGCGGTTAGCCCTACCCGCCCATCAGCGGGGGCAGGTAGCCGAGCACAGCGGCTGCAGCGGATCCGACACCGAAAAGGAGGGTGACGATGACGGTGGTCTTGATATAGCCGGAGAGCAGCAGAAAGGCATAGAGCGTGATCAGCCAGACTGCCGAACCGATGATAAACCAGGGGTGGCTTTGTTCAAATAGCGCCAGGCCATCGGTGAAGGCGCCGTAGAGCGCGATTACCTGCAGGGCCGCAATAAAGGCCAGGGCCTTGTTCTGGCGCTCGTTCTGGCGCTCGACCTTTGCGTTGTGCAGGCGGTTTTTCGCCTGAAAGTTCAGCTCGATGTATTCCTTGATATTGGCAATGTCGTCGTCGCAGTGCCAACGCTCGAGGAGCCGCACCGCCTCGTCGTGGTATTTGGGAAACAGCTTGTTCTTGAAGGCGTTGAAGTTGGACAGCAGGTCGTAGAAGGCGAGCCGTACCCGCTCGGCGCTGTCCACTTCCTGTTCGCTCACCCGGTCTCGACCTCTGAGTGTCTGGCTGAACTCTTGCGCAAAGTAGCGTTTGATCTGGGTCAGGCTGAAAAAGAAGGTCTGACAGCGCACCATGACCTGCACAATATTGACGAAGGTTTCAAACGGGAAGCCGCAGGCGAGAGTGTAATTCCAGCCCGGGTGAAAAAAGGCGCCGGGGTATTCGTTCCCCAGAGACTGCGGATGCGGAATCGCGGACAGCCGCTCCTCATTCTGAAAATCCCCGGGTGGCTTCGCCAGGCCTGTGTCGCACAGCAGAAGTGGCAGGGTGTTTTCCTGCGAAAACTGCAGGTGCTCTGCGGTGATGGGTGTGTCAGGGTCTTTGCGTTGTAACGTCCTGGCCGCCTGTGCGGCCGCCGCCGAAAAGCTCTCTTCCAGATAGTCGCGCAGCCCCAGGTTGCCGGCGATATCGCGTCCCGCAAAAATACCGGCAATGGCCGTGGGCAGTTCCGCTGTGCTCGCGAGCGTCAGCTCCACCTCGGTCACCAGCAAAAAGCAGCCGTGGGTATCGTAGAGCAGCTCGCTGGATGCCGTGTGCAGTGTGAGGTCGCCCAGCGGTTGCTCAAAAGTCCGGGACCGGCTGAACCCGGTGATTTGCTTCATTGATAGGCCGCGGGCGCGGTCAATGGCACTGAGGGTGTCCACCTCGAACAGATCGGGGCAGCCCTCCGATTCACGATAAAACACCTTATTGCCGTTGAGTGGCCGCTCGTCCGGCGCGGCGGCGCTGTCGGCGTCGAGCAGAGAAAACAGGGCTGAAATATAGCGGCTGAAGCCGGCTTCGTCGTCCCTGTAATCGATGTTGGATAACAGCACCAGTTTGAGTCGGGAATCACTCATTACAGAAAGCTCGCTCCGTGCCCGGCGAGGTAATCCTCGGGCAGAGGCTCCTCGCGGTAGTCCAGAGTCAACTCCTGATCTTTGGGAATACTCCGTGTGGTCCGCAGCGCGAGCGAGATCGACGACAGCCGCTCAATGGCAATGTTGGGCTCGCGAGAATGATTGATGAATGCGTACTTGGTCCGATAGGGGCGCACGAGAATGAACCCCGGTGCAATCGCATTCCACTCATCCACAAAACCGATCTCCCGGTGCAGCGACCAGGGGATGACCTGCCCATCCAGAATGGCCAGGCGCGTGCCGGCCTGAATAAAGGCCTCACTGAACAGCCCCTGGCCGTGTATCGGGCTGGGGGCGATGTAGGTGTGCTTGATGTTGTCGAGCGTATGGTCGGTCATTCGATATTCTGCACCTGTTCGTTGAGGGCTTAAAAATTATCAATAAAAACAATAGGGTACTGGCGTGGCGAGCAAGATTTTGCCGTCTGCTCACCATTTCATTGGCCAGTCACCGGTTTTATCAAAATTTTGGCCTCGGCGCGCCAGCTCGCTCCAGCTTTAAATCGGCGCTTAGCCTTCGCCGGTGGAGAATGATACCCGGGTTCCGCATCTATGTGGAGAACGGCCCTGGCATTTTCCGCTTAAATGGTCGCTACATGGTGAACTGGGGTCGGGTTCCCCGCATAGAATGTGGGGAGTAGTTGGTAGTTTGGTTCCCGGAGAGTCGTTTCGATTGAGCCGCACGACAATGGTGAACAATGTTCCATTTATACATTTCAAAAGCCGAATTCATGTGAAAACCGTTGGCTTATATTCAACGGGTCAAAGCATCCGGCCAGACGGTTGTGATCACGAACTCTGGTGAGCCAACCATTGAGATTAGCCGCTATCGGGCTCGCCAACGTCCAAGCAAAAAGATCCTTGACAGGGTACATTGACTGAGGTTGCATATACTGTGGGCTGAGGCTGCTTTAAGGCAGATACGCGCCCGTTGCGAGTGGGTAAAATTCACGGGAACTACGGATCCACACAGGTGAGGTGCCGATGAACTCTGCAACAAATCGTGGACTATGGATTGGCGGGCGAAGCATTGAAGCAATGCACGGAGAACATTTCACGACCTTCAATCCGGCTACGGGGCAACCCATTTGCGATGTAGCCAAAGCGGGGGCCGCCGATGTGGATCAGGCGGTGAATGCAGCCGCGGGTGCATTGAGCAACTGGTCTGATCTGGGGGGCGCCGAAAGGGGGCGTATTTTGCGGCGTACCGCGGAGCTGATGCGTACCCATCGCGATGAGCTGGCCGAGCTGGAAAGCCTGGACGGCGGCAAACCCATTGCCGAAACCCCGGAAGCCGATGTTGACTCGGGCGCGGACTGCCTGGAGTACTTTGCGGGCCAGGCCGCCTCGCTACAGGGCGAATACCAGCAGCTCAATGGCGGTTTCTTCTATACCCGACCCGAACCCCTGGGCGTGTGCGCCGGCATTGGCGCCTGGAACTACCCGCTGCAGATTGCCTGCTGGAAAAGCGCGCCGGCCCTGGCGGCGGGCAATACCATGATCTTCAAACCGGCCGAATTGACGCCTTTATCGGCGTTGCGCCTGGCGGAACTCTTCCGGGAAGCTGGCCTCCCGGATGGTGTATTCAATGTAGTCAATGGGGATGCCGCCACAGGCCAGGCGCTGACCCGCCACCCCGGCATCGCCAAGGTATCCCTGACCGGCTCGGCCGAAACCGGCAAGAAGATCATGAAGGACGCCGCCGATACCCTCAAGACGGTCACGCTTGAACTGGGCGGCAAATCACCGATCATAATCTTCGACGATGCCGAGCTGGACAACGCCGTCTCCGGTGCCCTGCTCGGCAATTTCTACACCCAGGGTGAGATCTGTACCAACGGCACCCGGGTCTTTGTACACGAAAGCATTCACGACGCCTTTATCGATCGTCTGGTGGAACGCACAAAACGCATGAAAATCGGCAATCCCCTGGATCCGGACACGGACGTGGGCGCGCTGATCAGCGAGGGCCATCGCGACCTGGTTCTCGACTATATTGAAAAGGGCAAGGCCGAAGGCGCCCGGCTGGTTCTGGGGGGTAAAGCGGCTCAGGTTCCGGGCTGTGAAGGCGGTGCTTTCGTTGAGCCCACCATCTTTGCCGACTGCACTGATGATATGACCATTGTCCGCGAGGAAATCTTCGGTCCTGTGATGTCGGTGCTGCGCTTTAGCGACGAGGACGAGGTGGTTGCCCGGGCCAACGACACCGAATACGGGTTGGCCGCCGGCGTTTTCACTTCAAACCTCACGCGCGGGCACCGCATGGTCGATCAGCTGGAGGCCGGCATCTGCTGGATCAACCACTACAACATCACACCCATCGAAATGCCCTTCGGGGGCGTGAAGCAATCCGGTCTGGGCAAGGAGAACAGCCGGCGGGCGCTGGAATACTACACCCGCCTGAAAAGCGTTTATGTGGGCACAACGGACGTAGAGGCACCCTACTGACGCACCATGGCGCGCATGGGCTGGCCTTGGCCAGTTACCGCAAAATACTGACTCGGGGAGCTATATCATGGAACAACAGGCACCGGATCAAGTAGGACGCGATCGGCTCAATCCGGTCGTTTTTTTCGGTTCATCCATTCTGATCGTGTTCTTCGCGCTGTGGACTATGTTCTTTACCGGAGCAGCGGAAGGCGTGATCAACACCGCGCTGAGCTGGGTATCGAACACCTTCGGCTGGTATTACTTTCTCACCGTGGTCATCTATCTGGCCTTCGTAATCATTATCGCCGCCTCACGCTTCGGCGATATCCGCCTGGGGCCCGACCATTCCAAACCGGAATTCAACATCGTCTCCTGGGCCTCCATGCTTTTTGCCGCCGGCATCGGCATTGACCTGCTTTTCTTCTGCATCGCCGAGCCGGTCACCCAGTTCCTGGCGCCACCGGAGGGCGAAGGCGGCACCGTGGAAGCGGCCCGCCACGCCATGGAGCTGACCTTTCTGCACTGGGGTATATCCGGCTGGGGCATCTATACCCTGGTAGGGATGTCCCTGGCCTATTTCAGTTACCGACACCAGTTGCCGCTGACCATCCGATCGGCGCTCTACCCCATCTTCGGTCGCGGCATATACGGGCCCATCGGCCATGTGGTGGACATTGCTGCGGTGCTGGGTACCGTCTTCGGTATTGCCACCAGCCTGGGCATCGGGGTGATTCAGCTGAACTATGGTCTCTCGACCCTATTCGATCTGCCCGAGAACACCTGGATCCAGGCCCTGCTGGTGCTGCTGATTGTGGTCTTCGCCACCCTGTCCGCGGTGAGCGGCGTGGAGAAAGGCATTCGGCGGCTGTCCGAATTCAACATGCTGCTCGCCGCCGGCCTGGTGATCTTCGTGCTGATCGCCGGCCCCACCCTCTTCCTGCTCAACGCCCTGGTGATGAACATCGGCGATTACATCACCGGCTTCATCGGCATGTCGTTCAATACCTACGCCTTTGACCAGCCCACCGACTGGCTCAACGGCTGGACCATCTTCTTCTGGGCTTGGTGGATCGCCTGGGGGCCCTTCGTGGGGCTCTTCCTGGCGCGCATTTCGCGCGGTCGTACCATCCGCCAGTTCACTGTAGGCACACTCATTCTGCCCCTGGGCTTCATGATGGCGTGGATGTCCATTATGGGGAACAGCGCCATCGACATGGTCATGAACGGCGCCCAGGCCTTCGGTGAACAGGCCATGAACGACCCGGCCTCGTCCATCTACACCTTCATGGAGACCCTGCCCCTGGCGGGTATTACCGCGGTCGTGATATCGATCCTGGCCATCGTGTTCTTTGTCACCTCGGGTGACTCGGGCGCGCTGGTGCTGTCCAACTTTACTTCCATCCTTACGGACGTGGATCACGACGCCCCTATCTGGATGCGCATCCTCTGGGCTTCCATTATTGGCCTGCTGACCCTGGCGCTGCTCATGGCCGGTGGACTCCATGCGTTGCAGAGCACCGTGGTGATCATGGGACTGCCGTTCTCGGTAGTGCTTTTCTTCATCATGGTGGGGCTCTACAGGGCCCTGAAGACGGAGTCGCTCAAGCATCACCATCCGCATCCAGCCCCGGCTGGCGCCTTTGCCGGCAAGGATGTCAACGCACCCACCTGGCGTCAGCGCCTCTCGCGGGCCATGAGCTTCCCGGACCACAACCAGGCCATACGCTTTCTCGAGAAGACCGTGAAACCGGCCATGATCGAAATCGAGCGCGAACTGAGCGACCGCGGCCTGGCAGCCGGGATTACCGGCTGGGACCATGAACGCCGGCATCTGGAACTCAACGTGGATCTGGGCGAGGACGGCCGCTTCACCTACCAGGTCTGGCCCCGTCCCGCGACCGTGCCCGCCTTCGCCATCCGGGCCCATGCCGGGCACAACACCTATTACCAGCTCGAAGTGCATCTTGAGGAAGGCGGCCAGGGCTATGACCTCATGGATTACACCCAGGCCCAGATCATCGAGGATATCCTGAATCAGTACGAGCGTCATATGGTCTATCTGCAGCGGTGCCGGGAAGCGCCCGGCGATATCTCCATGCCGGGTCAGCACAGCCGCGACGGTGAATAGAACCAGCCGCCGGAGGCAAAGGCCTCCGGCGGGCAACAGGAGAGGTTTATGAGCGAAGAAGGCTTTGACCGGGAATTCGACTACGTCATTGTCGGCGCCGGCTCCGCCGGCTCGGTGCTGGCCGACCGGCTGAGCGCGGGCGGCGCCCATCAGGTGCTGGTGCTGGAATTCGGTGGCAAGGACAACTCCATCTTCATCCAGATGCCTACAGCCTTTTCCATCCCCCTGAACAAACCGCGCTTCGACTGGGGGCTGCACACCGAGCCGGAGCCCGGGCTGCACAACCGCTCCCTTCACCAGGCCCGGGGCAAGGTAATCGGTGGTTCCTCGTCCATCAACGGCATGGCCTATGTACGCGGTTGTGCCAGCGATTTCGCCGAATGGGCGGAACTGGGCGCACGGGGCTGGGACTACGCCGACGTGCTGCCCTATTTCCGGCGCGCCGAGGACTGCATCTATGGCGAAGACGAGTACCGGGGCACCGGCGGCCCGGTGGGCGTGTGCAACGGCAACAACATGCGCAATCCGCTCTACCGCGCCTTCATTGAGGCGGGAGAGCAGGCGGGTTATGGTAAGACCGGCGACTACAACGGCTACCGCCAGGAGGGTTTCTGTCGCATGGACATGACGGTGCGCAACGGCGTGCGCGCGTCCACGGCCAACGCCTACCTCAAGCCCGCGCTCAAGCGCGACAACCTCCAACTGGAAATGCACGCGCTCACGCAACGCGTCATCATGGACGGCCAGAAGGCCGTGGGCGTGGAATACCAGCAGCGCGGCCGGATCATGCGAGTGCGCGCACGCAAGGAAGTCATTATCTCCGCCAGTGCCTTCAACTCACCCAAGCTGCTCATGCTCTCGGGCATCGGCCCGGCGGAACAGCTGCGCGAGCACGGCATCGAAGTGGTCAAGGACCTGCCCGGCGTGGGCGCTAATCTGCAGGATCACCTTGAGGTCTGGGTCCAGCAGCGCTGCACGCAGAAAATCACCCTGAACGGCTGGCTCAACCCCATTGCCCAAGGCTGGATCGGTGCACGCTGGCTGCTGACGAAAACCGGACTGGGCGCGAGCAACCACTTCGAATCCAATGGCTATATCCGCAGCCGGCCCGGGCTGAAATGGCCGGACCTGCAATACCATTTCCTCGCCGGCGCCATCGCCTACGACGGCTCCAGCGCGGTCAAGGGCCACGGCTTTCAGGTGCATCTTGGCGCCAACAAACCCCACAGCCGCGGCCGTGTCTGGCTCAATTCAGCCGACCCGGCCGACCCGCCCCGGATGCAGTTCAACTACCTGAGTGAGGAAGCGGACAAACAGGCCTACCGCGACGGCCTGCGCCTGACCCGCGAAATCTTCTCTCAGGCGGCCTTCGACCCCTACCGGGGCGAGGAAGTCTCGCCTGGCAGAGACGTCCAGAGCGACGATGAAATTGACGACTGGGTGGCCCAAAGCGCGGAAACCGCCTACCACCCCTGTGGCACCTGCCGCATGGGCGAGGACGAACAGGCCGTAGTAGACCCGGAATGCCGCGTGCGCGGTGTGGAGAACCTGCGCGTAGTGGACTCGTCCATCATGCCCACCGTCACCAACGGCAATATCAATGCCCCGACGATCATGATCGGGGAAAAGGCCGCCGATCATATCCTGGGCAAGGAACTATTACCGCCGTCCGAGGCGGAGGTCTATTTCTCTCAGGGCTGGCAGGAACAGCAGCGGGAAGGCTCCCCCACCAGACAATTGGATTAATGCGACGCCGTTTTGGAAAGCAAATTGAGTACAGCCACCCCGGACACGATCAGCCCGATGCCGAGAAAGGCCCATGAATCAAGCCTTTCGCCATGAAGGAGCCAACCAATGATGGCGACCAGTACGATGCCGAGGCCTGCCCAGACCGCGTAGGCAATACTTACCGGGATAGACCTGAGTGCGAGGGATAGTAAATAGAAGGCCACCCCATAGCCGACTATAACGACGAGGGATGGCCAGATCCTTGTAAACCCCTCGCTGGACTTGAGTGCGGAGGTTGCTACAACCTCGCCAACAATTGCGATCGCCAGGAATATCCAGTTCTTCATCATTGTCCTCCGGTTGTTCCAAATCAAAATATAGCACAACCACTGATTTTAACGGACCGCTTTCCGAATGATCTATTGAGACGATCGGAGCTAGACATAAATGGGTCTTCCCCTATTCGGGTGGATTCATATATGTACAGGTACAGTGTATGTCTTTCGTCGGTTCGGATCGGTCGTTAGGAACAAAAGATAAATTAGGTAGACAGCTCAATAAGGTTGTAACCGTAATCTAACGGTTCGCTCTTTGCCATCCAGGATTCATAGGCCTGAATCTGATGACTGAACTTGCACCACAGAGGAACGCACAACGGAAAACTTGCCACTTCTCTCAAACACGACGGCTCCCACCTTCTCAACTTCTGTACAGCCATTTTCGCGCATGACTGCATAGACACACCCTCCACTCGTATTGCTTTGTGTGCCGCCGAACAGACTACATTGTGTCGCCTCTTTAGAGTTTACGATTGTGAGTTGTGCTTGCAGTAATCCACCTAAAGTCTCAGGAATACTTGGGGCAAGTATACGCAACAAACTGTTTTTCTCGAGTTTGGCGAAACCAACGCCGCATTTTGAGACCCCATTCTGGAAATTGGCTTCGGCCACGGAGAAAAGTCATGAAAAAACGCCATTCCCTCAGTCAACCGCTCTACGTCGCCTTGCTCTGTTCGGCGCTCATCGCGTTTCTGCCGGCTCAAGCTGCCGCGCAGCAGGCAGCCAACCAAAATCCGGAAGCTCAGCAAAAGCTTCCGAAGGACTTCGCCAACGAGAACGTCGTGACGGAGGCGCTTTCGGCCCCGGACGTCGCCGCCCTCCAGGCGCCCTCCAAACGCATCGGTGAGCATGTCGAGGTTGATGGGGCCCGGATCTTCTACGAAGCGGCGGGCGAAGGTCCTCCGATGCTGCTCCTGCATGGTTACCCGCTCTCTGGCGCACTCTTTGCGCGAGTTCGCGAAGCCCTCCAGGGCGAATACACCGTCATTACCCTTGATCACCGCGGGTATGGGCTGAGCGAGGCGCCGGGCAAGCCGCACTCTATAGAGCTCTATGCGAGCGACGCCCTTGCGGTACTCGACCACCTCGAGATCAAGGAGGCGATCATCGGTGGCATGTCGATGGGGGGCCCGATTACGCTGTCGATGTACCAGATGGCACCCGATCGTTTTACCGGCATGATTCTGATCGACACATCCGCTGCGGCCGCAGCGCCCCCCGAAGCCGGCCTGTGGCGCGGTGTTGAAGAGGTGATAGCAGGCCATGGTCTCGATCCGGTCATCAAGGCCCTGCTGCCGGATATGCTCACAGGCGAGACGCGGCTCAGGGACCCGGCCGTTTCGGAGTATCTTCGTGAGGTCATGCAAGGTGCGAGCGTCGAAGCCGGCCGGGGTGGCGCGCTCGCTCTTGCTGAGCGGCCGGACTTTACGAGTCTGCTTGCCAAAATCGGAGTGCCGACCTTGATCATCGTGGGAACCGAGGATTCACTGTACCCCATCCAGGTCGCGCGCAGCATGCATGAGCAGATCGCCAACTCATCCTTGGCCATCGTTCCCGGTGGATCGCATGCGACTATCTTCGAAGCGCCCGGCCGGGCCGCAGCTGCAATTCTGGAGTGGGCAAGCACCCTATAAATTAGGAGTTTAATTTGAATCAAGGACGATTAAAATGACCTCTTTGATGTCCAACGGGCTGACGTCATTGACCACAAGGGGGTCTTTTCCTTCCCGAACCAGCTTCTTTTGCTGTTCGGCCTCCAGGCGTGCGTCGGCAAGCGGAAGGACCCAATAGTTGCCCAAAGTCATGTGACGGCGCTTATCGTTGACGGTTCAGCGCAGTGCCCAAAACCGCTCCCCGGATTCTGGAACGACGTAATAGAGGCCTTTGCCATCAGATTTCCGGATAGGGTCGCCGGTGGCCAGTTTGGCCACTTGGCTGGCGTTGAGGGACATATCAAACTCCGATTTACTCACCAATTGAGATGAGTCTATCGCAAGTTCAGTCACCGTTTGTTTGAAACAGCCTGAAATCCTTTGAAACACGATAAACTATAAATATTAATAAAATCAGTTATTTACGGAAATAAAAGAAGAAAAGTCGACCAAGTGAAAGCTAAGAATGGTCATTCGATATTCTGCACCTGCTCCCTCATCTGCTCGATCAGCACCTTCAGGTCCACCGCCGCTTTGGTGGTGTCGGCGACGATGGCTTTTGAAGAGAGGGTGTTGGCCTCGCGGTTCAGCTCCTGCATCAGAAAATCCAGTCGCCGGCCGAGCGAGTTTTTCTGCTGCAGTGTGCGCTTCACTTCAATCACGTGGGTATCGAGCCGGTCCAGCTCTTCATCGACATCGGCTTTCTGGGCGAGCAGGGCGATCTCCTGCTCCAGTCGCTCCGGGTCGAGATCGATCTGCAGGGCGGTGATTTTGGTATACAGCTTTTCCCGTTGGGCAGCCAGGATATCCGGCAGCTGCTTACGTACCTGCACCACCAGCTCGCTGATGGCGTCCAGCCGCTGTTGAATGAACTGGGCCAGTTCCGCGCCCTCGCGGCTGCGGTGTTCGATCAACTGGGTGAGCGCCTGCTCGAACAGCTCGATCGCGGCGCTCTGCAGCGTCTCCCGGTCCAGCTCGGATTGTTGCAGTACGCCGGGCCAGCGCAGTACTTCAAACGGATTGATGGGGGCCGGGTCGTGCAGTTCCCCGCTGATGGTCTGGGCGGCCTGGGCCAGTTGCCGGACCCGCTCGAGGTCCATCCCCAGTTCGTTGTCCTGGACCTGCTCCTTCTGCAGGTTCAGGCTGACTTCCAGCTTCCCGCGTTGCAGGTGGCTGCGGATCAGCTCGCGCAATTTGGGCTCGATCTCGCGCAGGTCCTCGGGCAGGCGAAACGCTGGCTCCAGGTAGCGGTGGTTGACGCTGCGCAGCTCCCAGATGACGGTGCCCCAGGGGTGTTTTTGTTCGCGCCGGGCAAAGCCGGTCATACTGCGTGGCATGGGTGGTCCTCTAAATTAACGTCGGTGGTTACCGTTAACGTCGGCGGTTACCTTCGTGGGCGAGAGCTGGTAGGCTTCGCCTTTTCCAGATTCGGCTCGTCGCGATAAAACCGCGATAGTATCACAAGCGCTTTTCTTTCATTCAGACACAGCACGGGATAACCCCATGACCAGTATGCAACGACCCAGCGGGCGTCAGCCCGACCAGCTTCGCGATGTCCGCCTGACCCGCCACTATACCAAGCATGCCGAAGGCTCGGTGCTGGTGGAATTTGGCGATACCAAAGTCATCTGCACCGCCAGTGTGATCGAGGGCGTCCCCGGTTTTCTGCGTGGCCAGGGCCGCGGTTGGCTCACCGCCGAGTACGGTATGCTACCGCGCTCCACCGGCTCGCGCATGAACCGCGAGGCGGCGCGCGGCAAGCAGGGCGGGCGCACGGTGGAAATTCAGCGCCTGATCGGTCGTGCTCTGCGCGCCTCCATTGATCTGGAAGCGTTGGGCGAGTACACCATTCAGCTCGATTGCGATGTGATTCAGGCCGATGGCGGCACGCGCACCGCTTCGATCACCGGTGCCTGGGTAGCCCTGGCGGATGCGGTGGCCTACCTGCAGGCCGAGGGCAAACTGACCCAGAGCCCGTTCAAGCGCGCCATCGCCTCGGTGTCGGTCGGTATTTACCAGGGCGAGCCGGTGCTGGATCTGGATTATCCCGAAGACTCCGGTGCGGATACCGACATGAACGTGGTAATGGGCAATGACGGCGGCATTATCGAGATTCAGGGCACCGCCGAAGCCGAGCCGTTCACCGAGGCCGAGTTTGGCGCAATGATGGCGCTGGCCAAGAAGGGAATTGCGCAGCTGAATGAGTTGCAGCAGGCGGCGCTGGCGCAGTAATGGCGCCGGGCCCGGGGGGCCGGTAGCGCCTTGGGCCCGCCTGTCTGTCTGGCGGGCTACAGCTCGATGTCGTAGTCGACGATGACCGGCAGGTGGCTGGAGAACTGCTGGTTTTTGTAAATGGCGGCGTGCTCCACCTTGTGCCCGATGGGGGCCGAGACCACCTGAAAATCAGTACGCCAGCCTTCGCCCTCTCCGAGGGTGCCACTGGGCCACCAGCTGTATTCGTCCGGGTCCTTGTTGGCCTTGCGGAAGGCGTCGACATAGCCGATCTGATTGTACAACTGGCTCAGCCACTGCCGCTCGTGGGGCAGGAAGCCGGACTCGTGCTCGTTCTCTTCGCTGTTGGTCACATCCCGCGGAGTGTGAGCCATGGCCCAGTTGCCGCAGAAAATGAACTCACGGCGCTTGCGGGTGATTTTGTCCAGGTGGGCCTGAAGGTCGTCGAAGAACTTGATCTTCACTTCCTGGGATTCCATTTCCGAGGTGGCGCTGGGCGCCAGCAGCGAGCCCACGCTCAGCTGTTCGTAGTCGATCTGCAGGTAGCGGCCTTCCATATCCACGCCCGAGGAAAAACCCAGACCAAAAATCAGGGCTTTGGGCTGTTTGCGGGTGTAGATGGCCACGCCGTTGTAGTGCGGCGTGCCGGAATCGAAGAAGTAGCTGAAGTAGCCATCGAGCTGGAACACGGGCTTGTCTTCCAGCTCACTCTCCAGTGCCCGCAGATCCTGCAGGCAGATCACATCCACATCTTGTTCATCCAGCCAGTCGAACAGGCCGCGCTGCGCCGCCTGGAAAATGCCATCGACGCTAAGACTGATAACTCTCATATTAGCCCCTTGTTTACGGACTGTGTATGATACCCGAGCTTGTTATCTTTGTGTTAATGAGCGACGCAAAAACCGGCAACTAACCGCTTTTCCGGTGCTTTGTGTCGTCGATCGGGACCTTTTGCGGACGGTTGCGCCCTGCTGACAGGCACTCGGCGTTATAATAAGAGGCCGGTCGGGCAAGATTCTGCCACCGGGGTTGAGTGTGAGCGCCTGCCGGCGCAACCGGAGTCCTTTTTAAATCTAGCGTATTTGTGAGACTTTTGCATGGAAAACTACCAGCGCGAGTTCATTCAGCTGGCGATTGAACACCAGGCCCTGGGCTTTGGCGAATTTACCCTGAAGTCGGGTCGGGTCAGCCCCTACTTTTTCAACGCCGGTCGTTTTCAGACTGGCCGCGCTCTGGCGCAACTGGGCCGCTGCTATGCGGCCGCCCTGGAAGCCTCCGGCGTCTCAGTGGACCTGCTCTTTGGCCCAGCCTACAAGGGCATCCCGTTGGCGACCACCACCGCCATTGCCCTGTCGGACCACTGGGACAGGAATCTGCCCTACGCGTTCAACCGCAAGGAGGCCAAGGATCACGGCGAGGGAGGATCCATTGTGGGCGCACCTCTGGCCGGGCGGGTGTTGATCGTGGATGATGTGATTACCGCCGGCACGGCGGTGGGCGAGTCCATGGAATTGATCCGGGCGGCCGGCGCCCGGCCCGCCGCGGTGCTCATCGGGCTGAACCGTCAGGAGCGGGGCCGGGGCGAGCTTTCGGCGATCCAGGAGGTCGAGCGCCTTTACGATGTGCCCGTAATCAGTATCATCAATGTCGACGACATCATCGAGTTTCTGCAGGGCGAAGGGAATCAGTTGGGTGAGGGTGATGTCGAAGAAACCATACGCAAGATCCATGATTACCGCGCCAATTATGGCGTTTGAGAAGCCTGGTCGAGGGGCCTATGTCTAGATTCAGTGTCTGCTTCAGTGTGTTTGTCATCGGGCTCCTGTCCACCTCCGTGGCCTGGGCGCAAGCCGATGAAAAGGTGTACTACCGCTACACCAACGAGGAGGGGGTCAAAGTGCTGGAAGATCGCATCCCTCCCAAGTATGTCCCCAGAGGCTATGAAGTGGTCTCGCTCACCGGTGAGGTGATCAAGACGGTGCCTCCGGCGCCCTCGGATGAGGAAGCGGAGGAGCTGAAAAAAGAACGGCAGGCGCGAGCCGAGCGCGAGCGCTACAACGATGAACTCAAGCGGCGCTACAGCACGGTGAAGGACATACGGGATGCCAAGCGTCGCAATCTGGCCGAGCTACAGGGCAACATCAGCATCCTGAAAGGCAACCTGAGCAATGTGCGCAGCCAGATTCGCGACCTGGAGTCACGGGCCGCCCGACTCGAGCGTAGTGGGCAGGAGGTGCCCGAGAGTGTGCTCCAGAATATGGCCACACTGAAAACCGAAACCATGGAAATCAAGGCGCAGATCGATGTGCGCAAGCGCCAGTATGACGAAGTGTCCGATCAGTTCGATCGGGATATTGAGCGCTTTGCCGAGATCAAGGGCGAGCGGTAGCTGACAGACCGGGTGCTCCGGTCAGGCGTCACACCGTCTGCAGTTGCTCACGCATCAGACCATCGATCAGCACGGGCCACTGCTCGGCCCAGTGCTCCGTGGGCAGGCGCCGAAACTGGCTACGCACGAACTGGGTGATGCGGCCCTCGGCACTGGCCATCAGAAGATTGGCAGCGGCCGACAGGGGCAGGTTGGGGCGCAGTCCTTCGCGCAACTCGGCCTCGCGCAGAATCTGCTTGATCTGGGTTTCCACCCGCTCGAACAACTGGGCCACCCGTTGGCGCAGCCGTTCGGTTTCCCCGGTGAGGGCATCGCCGGTGAGCAGCCGGGTAATGCCGGGGTTGCGTTCGGTGAAGGTGAGCAATAACAGCAGGATCTTCTCGCAACGGCGCAGCGCCGCCGGCTCTTCAGTCATGATCATCGACACCCGCGTGAAGATGGTCTCTTCAATAAATTCGATCAGCCCTTCAAACATCTTCGACTTGCTGGGAAAGTGCCGATAGAGTGCCGCTTCCGACACGCCCACTTCGCGTGCGAGCGCCGCTGTGGTGATTCGCGCGCCCGGGCTGGCTTCGAGCATATGAGCCAGCGATTCGAGAATCTGCTGGCGGCGGGAGGCTTTATTGCTGGGCTTGCTCATGGCGTTCCGTTGACTATCCGAAGGTTTGGGTCGAGTGCCGAGCGTCAATGCTAGCCCGATCCTGGCCAGGCTTCAATCGTTGACATTGTCGCGCAAAGGGCGTTAGGGGCCGGTCTGGCGCCGGTCAAATGGGCTTGTTGGTAATCAACGTGCCCACGCCCGCATCGGTGAAAATTTCCAACAGCACCGCATGGGCCACACGGCCGTCAATGATATGGGCACTGTGAACGCCGCCCTTGACCGCATCCAATGCGCAGCCAATCTTGGGCAGCATGCCACCGTAAATCGTGCCGTCGGCAATCAGCTCGTCTACCTGTTTTGTGGTCAGGCCGGTCAGCACTTCGCCGTTTTTGTCCTGAAGGCCCGAGACATTGGTCAACAGCATCAGCTTCTCGGCCTGCAGCACCTCGGCAATTTTTCCGGCCACCAGGTCGGCGTTGATATTGTACGAGGTGCCGTCATCGCCCACCCCGATGGGGGCGATCACCGGAATGAAATCGCTGTTGATCAGCATGTCGATCACGGAGGTGTTGATCCCGGCCACTTCCCCGACGTGGCCAATGTCGATGATTTCCGGTGCCTGCATATCGGGCGTCTGGCGCTTGGCCGAGAGCTTGCGGGCGCGGATCAGCTGGCCGTCCTTGCCGGTGATACCGATGGCGTGGCCGCCATTGTGGTTGATCAGGCTCACGATCTGTTTGTTGACGGTGCCACCCAATACCATCTCGACCACGTCCATGGTTTTGCTGTCAGTTACCCGCATACCATCGACAAATCTGGATTCGATGTTGAGCTTCTTGAGCAGGTCGCCAATCTGCGGGCCGCCGCCGTGCACGACAATGGGATTCATGCCCACCAGTTTCATCAGCACAATGTCGCGGGCGAAGCTGTTCTGCAGCTCTTCGTCCACCATGGCGTTGCCACCGAATTTTATGACGATGGTGCGGCTGGTAAAGCGCTGGATGTAGGGCAGAGCTTCGGTCAGTACCTGGGCAACGTTCATGGCCTGGGCGCGGTTGAGTGACATAGCGGTTTCCGTTGGTTAAAAATCGATCTTGAGTTCGCGGTTGATCTTGAGCAGCTCGCGTTTGAACAGTTGCTGTATTTTCTGCAGCGCCTCCTCGCTTTCCCCTTCAAAGCGCAGGGTCAGTGCCGCCGAGGTGTTGGAAGCGCGCACCAGCCCCCAGCCTTTGGCAAAATCCACGCGCAGACCGTCAATGGTCGTGGACTTGCCATTTTGAAAATCACCCTCGGCAATCAGACGCTCCACGAGGGTGAACTTCTCCTCCTCGGCTACCGGAATCTTGATCTCCGGCGTGTTGGGCATGATCGGGAAGGCGGCGAAGATATCGTCAATGGGCTGATCGCGCAAGGTGATGATCTCCAATAGCCGCGCGAGGGTGTAGAGCCCGTCGTCAAAACCGTACCAGCGATCCTTGATAAAGATGTGGCCCGAGTACTCTCCACCAATCAGTGCCCCGGTCTCGATCATCTTGGATTTCATGTGGGAGTGGCCGGTTTTCCACATGATCGGGCGACCGCCATAGCTGGTGACCAGCTGGTTCAGCTGGCGTGAGCATTTGACATCGAACAGGACATCGGCGCCCGGACTGCGGGCGAGAATGTCCCGGGCAAAGAGCATCAACAGATGGTCGGGCCAGATGATCTGGCCCTTGGGGGTGACCACCACCAGGCGATCACCATCGCCGTCCAGGGCTGCGCCCAGGTCCGCGCCCACTTCCTGCACCTTGGCAATCAGATCCTCAAGGTTGGACGCCAGGGTGGGGTCGGGGTCGTGATGGGGGAAGGTGCCGTCGAGCTCACAGTAAAGCGGGGTGACGTCGCAGCCGAGCTCCTCAAACAGCCGGGGTGCCACCAGGCCCGGAACCGCATTGCCCGCATCGATCACGATGGACACGGCACCCACCAGTGCGACATCCGAGAAGATGCGCTCGATATAGTCGGTAATGATGTCCCGGCTCTGGGTTTCGCCCTGACCGGCGTGGTACTGCTGGCGCTCGATGCGCGAGCGGATGTCGAGCACGGCATCGTCGGCCAGGGTGTTGCCGTTGATGACCATTTTGAAGCCGTTGTAATCACCCGGATTGTGGCTCGCCGTCACCATCACCCCGCTGCTGGTCTCTTCCAGGTGATGCGTCGCAAAATACATAAGCGGCGTGGGAACGGTCCCCAGGTCAATGACATGGCAGCCGGTACTGACAATGCCCTGGCGTAGGGCCTCGCTGAGCTCGGGGCTGTGGGTACGGCCGTCGCGCGCCAGCAGCATATGACTTTCGCCCTGATCCAGCGCCTCGCTGCCCAGCGCGCGGCCGATGTGCTCGGCCAGCTCCGGGGTGATCTCCGTGTGGGCCAGGCCGCGAATGTCGTAGGAGCGAAAGATGTTGGCGGGGATGGAGGGCGCGCTGGAAGCGGTGTCGGTCGCCTCTTTTTCAGAGCTGGTGGTTTTGGGCTGGGCCTGATCCAGCGCCAGAATGTCTTCATCTTCATCGCTGACATCCAGGTCGAGAATGTCCTGATTCTGACTGAGAGAGTTGGCGATCGCGGCCTCTTCTTCCCGGTCGGCCTCGCTCTTCTGCCCGTTCCGGGCCGGTTTGACGGGCGCCAGGGGTCGGTGCGCGTCGGCCCGCCGGGCCATGAAGTGGCCCGCCGCCCAGGCGAGCAGTAGCCCGCCGATACTGGTGGCAGAGACGACCAGAAGCCAGAGCGTGGGCAGTTCGCGGCTCTGCTCGACCAACTGGCTTGAGGGGCTGAAGGTCAGCTGCCAGTAGCTGTTGGCGATGTCGAGGCTGTGCTCCTCGGCGGCACCGCCCTGGCCATTCTGGAAAAGGGTCAAAGTGCCGCTGCCGGGGATTCGCTGGCGGATCCGGGTCTGGCCCAGTTGCGCTGTGGCCTCGCTCAGCGCTTCGCGCAGCGGCTGGTCGTCGATGGTCACCAGCACCGATCCCAGTACGGGTTGGTCGCTTTCGAGGGGCACGGGGGAAATCAGGTGCAATTGCCAGCGCTGCTCGACGCGCGCTGTCTCGGGAAGGTGGCGCTCGCGCTGTTCGGCGCGCCGGATCAGATCCAGCTCCGCAAAGCCAATCGGCGCGACATGGTCGCGGTCGATCTCGGCGCTGCCGGTGGGAATAAGGCGCACGGCCAGGCTGTGCTCAAACTGCTCGGCGATAGTGTCGGCCTGCTGTTCTCGAGCCGCTTCGGAGCCGTCCTTCAGAGCCTCGATGGTGGCCTCGTCGCCCGCCCACTGCGTTATTTTTTGCTGTCGCTCGCTCAGATATTGGCGGGCAATCCGGGCCTGGGCCTGGGCTTGCTGCTCTGTCTGCTGGGCCAATCGCTCGTTCTGAACCTGCACGACCATCTCGCCATAGAGCCAGTAGCCCAGCGCGGCATTGACCAACAGGATGGCGGCGACCCAGGTGCCGATCAGCTTCTGGCGTGCCCGCCGTGCGCGTTGTTGTTGCTGTTCCTTCTTACTTTTATAGGCCACGTTTCAGGTTCCAGTTGCAGTGTGTGCTTGTCATTGTCCAGAGGCGCTTGCGGGCGGCGGCTTTCAGGTCGCCCTGTCAAGCGGGCTCATGCAGGGAGCGTGCGAGCCGGGCAATCAGTTCCCGCGCCAGCTGCTGTTTGCTCTGCGGTCCCAGAGGTATTGCGCTCCGGGCGTCGATCAGGATCACGGCATTATCATCGCTGTTGAAGCCCAGTCCTTCCCGGCTGATGTCATTGGCAATAATGGCATTCAGGTTCTTCTGAATCAATTTCCGGCGGGCGTAGTCTTCAAGCTGTTCACTTTCGGCGGCAAAACCGACGGTGAAAGGTCGGGCGTCCAGTCCGGCAACGGCCGCGATAATATCGGGGTTTTTCACCAGTTCCAGAGTGAGCTGTTCATCGCTCCCCTTTTTGATCTTCTGGCTTTGATACGCCCGGGGCCGATAATCGGCCACAGCCGCGGCACCGATAAACAGGTCGCACCTGGGGGCGTGCTCCAGGCACTCCCGGTACATCTCTTCAGCGCTGGTGACCCGGATCAAGTTCACCCGCTCAGGTGCCGGCAGAGCGGTGGGACCGCTGATCAGCGTCACGCTTGCGCCGGCTTCCATCGCGGCCCGGGCCAGAGCGTAACCCATTTTGCCGGAGCTGTGGTTGCTCAGATAGCGCACCGGGTCGATCGCCTCGCGTGTGGGACCGGCGGTGATCACCACCCGCCGGCCGGCGAGCGCCCCGGTCTCGAACTGCGCGGCGGCGGCCTCGGCCAGCGCGGCGGGTTCCAGCATCCGTCCGGGGCCGGTTTCGCCGCAGGCCTGACTGCCCTCGCCCGGCCCCAGCAGAAGGATCTGCCGTTGGCGCAGCCGGTCCAGGTTCTCCCGGGTCGCGGCGTTGTCCCACATGCCCTGATTCATGGCCGGTGCCAGTGCCAGCGGTGCCCGGGTGGCCAGACAGAGGGTACTGAGCAGATCATCCCCCCGACCCTCGGCCAGCCGCGCAATGAAATTGGCGCTGGCCGGCGCTATCAGGACCAGGTCGGCCCAGCGCGCCAGTTCGATATGCCCCATGGCCGCCTCGGCGGCGGGGTCGAGCAGGTCGGTGTGGACCGGGTGCCCGGACAGTGCCTGAAAGGTCAGCGGCGTCATGAACTCCCGGGCCGCTGCGGTCATGACCACGCGCACACTGGCGCCGCGCTCGCGCAACCGGCGTACCAGCTCGGCACTTTTATAGGCGGCGATACCGCCGGTGACCCCGAGCAGGATCTGTTTGTTGGTCAGTGAGCTCATAGTCGCGTGAACCGCTCCGGGCTTGACAGGTAAAGGGGGTAAGATACCATTCCTTGATACTGGATCACTAGGATGTATCAAATCAGCACAGACAGGGAGGATCATCTTGTGTCAATTGCCCACTGGCCCGAGGCCGAACGCCCACGGGAGAAACTGCTCACCCGCGGCCCCGCCACTCTCTCCGACGCCGAACTGCTGGCGATTTTCCTGCGCACCGGCTGTGCCGGCAAGTCCGCCGTGGACCTGGCCCGGGATCTGTTGAATGACTTCGGCGGCCTGCGCCCCCTGCTCGAAGCCGGGCAGGAGGATTTCTGCCGCGGCCAGGGCCTGGGCAGCGCCAAGTACGCCCAGCTGCAGGCGGTGCTGGAGATGGGACGACGCCATCTGTCCGCCAGCCTGGAAACTGGCGACCCGCTCACCAGCCCGGATCTGGTTCGAAACTACCTCAGCGCGCAGCTGCGCCACCGCCCCCACGAGGTGTTCGCGGTGCTGTTCCTGGACAACCAGCACCGGCTGCGCTCCTTCGACGAGCTCTTTCAGGGCACCATCGATGGGGCCAGTGTCTACCCCAGGGAGGTGGTGAAGCGAGCGCTCACTCACAATGCGGCCGCGGTCATCCTTGCGCACAATCACCCCTCGGGCGTGGCCGAGCCCAGCCAGGCGGACCGGCGCATCACCGAGCGCTTACAGCAGGCGCTGGATCTGGTGGGGGTGCGGGTGCTGGATCACATGGTCGTGGGCGACGGCGAGGTAATCTCGTTCGCCGAGCGCGGGTGGTTGTAGAAGTTCTATAAACTACGGAAGCGGCATCAAGGCCGGCGGCTACGGGGTCGTATCTTTCGGAAACGCGATAAATACATCCCTGTAGCTCCCACCCGGAGCGCCGGACCGCTTCCTCCCTGAAGAGCGGGTTCCGAAAGATACGACCCCGCATCCGCCTCTGTGCCAGTCAGAACCTTGGGCCGAACGAAGATGTAGGGCGGATAAGCGTCAAGCGCATCCGCCGTTACCCAGCGTCCTGTTATTGCGCGTCACGTCCGGTCAATCTCAAAATCGGCCCTTCAATCCTTGTAGACCCTATCTCTCCAAAGATATTGTTGGAAGTTGATTATTCTCTGGAGCAGGCGCTGACAATCAACGACGCGTTCACTCCGCCGAAACCAAAACCGTTGCACAACACGTGCTTCGACGCCTGCTGTCTGGCCGTATTGGGCACCAGGTCCAAATCCTCCACGGCCTCGTCCGCTTGGCTGAGGTTCAGCGTCGGCGGCAGGGTGCCACTGCGCTGGGCCATGACAGAGAAAATGGCTTCAATGCCCCCGGCCGCCCCCAACAGATGCCCGGTAGCGGACTTGGTGGCAGAGATGGGGATATTCCGCAGATGCTCGCCAAAAACCCTTCGCAATGACGCCACTTCGGCCCGGTCCCCCACCGGAGTGGAGGTGGCGTGAGCGTTGATGTGGTCAATCTCTTCGGGCTTCAAACTCGCCATCGCCAGCGCACGCTCTATGGCCCGCGCCGCGCCCGAGCCGTCTTCCGGGCCGGAGGTGATGTGGTGCGCGTCGGTGCTCGTGCCATAGCCGCTGATCACCGCCAGCGGCATGGCACCTCGGGCTTGGGCGTGCTCCAGGGTTTCAATAACTAAGAGCCCGGCACCTTCGCCCATCACAAAGCCGTCCCGGTCCCGGTCGAAAGGTCGGGAGGCTTCTGCGGGGGCTTCATTGCGTGTGGAAAGCGCCTTCATGGCATGGAAACTGGCAAGGGACAGCGGGTCTACACAGGCCTCCGCACCGCCAACCAGGGCCACTTCTGCTTCGCCGCTGCGAATCAGACGCATGCCGTCGCCAATGGCTTGCAGGCCGGCGGCGCAGGCGGTGACCGGACAGCCCATGGGGCCCTTGAGGCCATGACGAATGGAGACATTGCCGGCGGCCAAATTGGCCAGAAACGCCGGAACGGTAAAGGGCGAGAGTCGCTTGTACCCCCGCTGGCTCATGGTGGTCTGCGCTTGGGTGATAGTGGGGAAACCACCGATGCCACTACCGATTAACGTGGCCGAATTCGCCTGATCGCGCTCGGACTCGGGCGCCCAACCGGCTTGGGTCAAGGCCTCCTGAGCGGCCGCAAGGGCGTAGACGGTAAAGCGGTCCATCTTCTTGCGCTCTTTGGGGCTGATTACCGAGGCTTCATCCAGCCCCGCGTCCTGGTCCTGTTCATGGCTGGGCACCATGCCGGCAATGCGAACCGGGAAGTCCCCCGTGTTGAAATGCTCGATGAGACGTACGCCGGATTCGGCGGCTGTCAGGCGGCGCCAAACCGACTCGACCCCACAGCCCAGCGGGCTCACGAGGCCCATTCCGGTAATAACAATCGGTGAGTTCACATTCACTTTTGCCTCCCTTTACAATCAAGTACCAACGAGTAATGGGAGGCAGGCTACGCCGAGTTAATATATGATCAAGATAATATAATTCGCCCGGTAGAGAGTCCTGACATGCCCTATTCCAAAGCGCACAAGTCCCGCTCGAAAGACCGCATTTTGAAATCCGCCAGCGAGCTGTTTGCTCGCTACGGTTTCGACAAGGTGTCGATCGGGCAGATCATGAAACTGGCGCGGATGACACACGGCGCTTTTTACGGGCACTTCGAGTCGAAACAGGCGCTGTTCAAGGCCTACCTGGCCGATGCGTTTCAGCGAAACCGCCGCGAGCGGCTCGCCAAGGAGCCGTTTTCCATCAAGCACCTGACGGCACTGGTGACTGATTACCTTAACCTCGGGGCGCTGAAAGACCGCGCTGAACCGGGCCCGGAATCCGTGCTGTTTAACGAAATCGGCAGTGACAAGCCGGAAATTCGTCAGCTTTATGATCAAGCGTACGAGCGAATGAAAACCATGCTGGAGCGGCGCATTACCGCGCTCAGCCGGTTGAAAAAGCTGCCTTTCAAACCAGAGCCGTCCACTGTCACGGACAAGTCCCGGTCCATTCTTGCCTCCATGGTGGGGGCGGTGGCGATTGCCAAAAGCATCTCCGGTGAAGAAGAGCAGCAGCGCATTCTCGACGCTGCCCAAAAGCAGATTCTGACGATTTTGGGACTGAAGGGCGATCCGGCTCGATTGTAAGGGTAGCGGAAAGTCATTTTGTCAGGTGCGCTGTCGCTTACCAGACCTACGTGACCGCAAGGTGGTTTCTACAGCGTGCGGAAGACCTTACCCCTGAGCGGGCCGGACTTTATGCCACCACAATCGGTGAAACCCGCACCGCTGACCAAAAAACCACCAGAATGATCAGAAATCATTGCTATTGGGCCCGGGTTTTGGTATAAAACGCGCCTTTCTGCGGTTGGGTAGCCGGCTCTTGCGCCCCGAGCCCCCTCGAAATACCCCGCCCAGACCGCAAAGTGAACGAAATAGGCTGCAAAAAACACCCCGTGCCGGGCTGTGGGCCTGTTGTAAAACCGAACCCGCAGCGCAGCGCGCTGAACACGACGAGGCAAGATCATGTCCCAAGTATGTCAGGTAACCGGCAAGCGCCCTGTTACTGGAAACAACGTATCCCACGCAAAAAACCACACCAAGCGTCGTTTTTTGCCCAACCTGCACTCTCACCGCTTCTGGGTGGAATCTGAAAAGCGTTTCGTCAAGCTGAAGGTATCCTCCAAAGGCATGCGTGTTATCGACAAGCGCGGCATCGACGCCGTACTGACCGATCTGCGCGCTCGCGGCGAAAAGTTCTAATAGGAGAAACATCATGCGCGACAAGATTCGTTTGAACTCCACAGCGGGCACCGGTCACTTCTACACGACTGACAAGAACAAGCGGAACATGCCCGAGAAAATGGAAATCAAAAAGTTTGACCCCGTGGCTCGTAAGCACGTGGTCTACAAAGAAGGCAAGATCAAGTAGTTGATCGCCCTCTGCGTGACTCAAAACCCGGCTTCAGGCCGGGTTTTGTCGTTTAAGGGGGTGGAAACGTGATACTGGCCGGCAAATTTGCGCGCCGACAGTTGATCCGGTGGATCGCTGTGCGATACTTCCGCCCTGACTCATTCCAAGAGGGAGCAGTGTATGAAAACATTCTTGAGTGCCGGTGCCGTTCTGGCGCTGTTGGCCTCCCCGGTACTGGCCGATAACCAGCGGGGACCCTACGTGGGGGTCGGTGCCGTCATGGTGTCGGGCGACTCGCGAACGCCTTACGACAAGGCCGAAATGCCGGCGCTGGAACTGTCCGCCGGCTACAAATACAACGGCCTGCTGGGTGTTGAGGGGCGCATTGGCCTGGGGGTCAATGACGATCGCGATGACAGCTCGGACTACTTTGTCACCGAACAGGAAGATAATGCGTCGTTGAGTGAAATCGGACGCGAAGTGGATCAATACGCCGCCGTCTACTATCGCCCGGAGCTGATCAATCAGAAAGCGCGCCTGTACGGGCTGCTTGGCTATGCGCAGCTGGATACGGTGGTCACCCGCTGGGAGGGCAACAGCTCCGAAACAACGGATGATTCATTGTCAGGAAGCTCCTACGGGCTGGGTGTGGGCTGGTATGTTACCGACCACCTCAATTTCAACGCCGAGTACCGGCAGTTGGCCAACACGGATGACAACCGGTTTGAAACCCTGAGCCTGCAGTTCGATTATCGTTTCTAGGGTGCCCTTACGCGAGGCGCATCAGGCCGCGCCGTAGAGGACCAGGCCGAAGGCTACGGCGGTGAGCACGAACGCCAGCAGCGCCAGGGCACCATCGTAGGCGACCAGCGACAGGCCGAACATGGTCAGTACCACACCCGCCAGGGTCGCCAGAAAAGGCACGATCTCCAGCAGCGGGACTCCCAGTGCGATGACGATGCAGATCGCGGCGATGGTGTACTGGCCTGTGCCCCTCACGAAAAGAGTCAGGCGCGGCTTGACGGCACGATCAATCAGTTGCGCCGGGCGCTGCAGCCAGTGAATGCCCTGCAGCAGCCTCGCTCTTGGCACCGAACGACGCAACAACCATTGTGGCAGCCAGAAATGGTCCCGGCCCACCAGCAATTGCACCGCCACCAGCAAAACAAAGATCGCCATGGTGGTGGGAAAGCCCGGAATTCCGCTGAGTGGCGAGGTGAGAGCTGCCCCAATCACCAGCAGAAGGGGGGCGAAGGAGCGCTGGCCGACCGAGTTGACCACGGTCCCTATGGACACCCGCTCCTGGTCGGCGGATACCCGGGCAATGTGATTGAGCAGCTGTTCCAGATTCCTGGGATCTGGTTGCGCCGTGGGGAGCGGTGTCTGGTCCATGCGTTTCTATTCCGAGTGTTGGGCGAGCGTCAGTCTCTATTTTCCCGAATTGTGGGTCCTTTAAGCAAATTCGCGATTAACGCGCTCGCGCCTCCCCCTTCACTGGTCTTCAATCTGCTCCAATACGGGGCGCCAGCCAAACCCCCAGCCGGTAAAGCCGGAGCTGGTGGCGTGATGGCGCGAAGGCACCAGATAGCCCCGGTTCACGCCATGGTGTTTGCCGTATAGCGAGATACCTTCCTGACACCAGCTTGCCGAGCCTTTTTTACTCCCGATGTGCAGCCGGCCGTGATGAAGCGGCTCCTCGATCCAGCCATACACCGAAGGGTATCGGGCAAAATCCCCATCCGGTTGAGCCACGCCCCCGATCAGCCGGTTCCACTCGGACTCATGGTCCAGAGTGGACTCGCCGCACTCGAGCAGGCGCACCCGATAACCTCGGCCCTCCTGATCCGATACCCGGATATCAGCGCCATTCACCAGCCCCGCCTCGTCGAGTCGATCCCAGGACAGTGAATGTGCCAGAGGTTTGGCGGCCACCAGTTTGCGTTTTCCCTCGTCATCAAAGTTCAGCCAATCCGGCTCACCCTCTCCAATGCGCTCACCGTCGGTGAACCCAAGCCGATCGGCGAGGCTCTGGTCGGCGCCAAAAATTTCAGTGTTGGACTTGAGCCCGAGGTAGTCCAGGCGCCCGTCCGGCGAGCGCTGCGCGCCCTCGACCAGGGGCCGCTCTGCCACTGTCGGCTCGATGCGCTCGAGTACCGGTCGCCAGTACAGCCGGTCAGAGCTGATATGGGCGGGCGCGGCGTGAAAGCGGGAGACAAAATAATACCCCCGGGTCACCCGGTGGCCCTTCTCCTCCCAGCGGTCCCCGCACCAACTCAGGGAGCCTTCCAGTCCGACCTTGAGATCCGCATTGGTATAGGGGCGCTCGATCCAGCCATAGCGGGGTCCCCGGAAGTCCTTGTCGCCCTCGTGCACGCCGCCGATCAGCAGATTCCACTCCGACAGGTGCGCCATGGTGGCGCCGCCACAATCGAGCAGGCGCAATCGGTATTCATTGCCGTTGCGGTCCTCGATCCGGACGCTCTGCCGGTAGCGACGCCCCTGAATGCTCAGCTCGGAGTCGTCGCCGAGTGCCGCGCCGGCCCGGGCAATGCCCCACCAGGAAACCTGGTTCATCACCGGCTGTTTGGCCACCAGCACCCGCCGGCTCTCATTGTTTATACGGTATTCGAATTCTAGCCAGTCGGGCCGCTTTTCGTGAAATTCCCCCTCCGGTTCGCCAGTACGGGTCAGGGGTCGCACCTGATCGGTCAGGGCGGCCTCCGGGCCGAACAGGGAGCTCGAGCTGCGTTCACCATAGAAGGTGACTGCCACCCGTTTGCCCTCGTGAAGCGTTTTCAGGCTCTGGGGCCCGGATGGCTTCTCGCTGCAGGCGCCCAGAAGCAGGCATGCCGCCAGGAGCCCCCAAAGCGGCTTTAGGTGATGATTGCGGTGGTCTTGTAGAGTCATTATGATTTTTTGTTCACTCTCGGGTGTCAATTAAATTGTCTCTAGGATAGGGGCCCGATTGCCAAAAAGCCAGACTTCGCGGGGACTGGTATGAACTCCAGGAATCGAGAACGGCTATCTCGGTGCTTGACAGCGAAATCCACAAAACGGCCAGGCAGTTTGTGCTTTTACGTGACAATTTTTCTCTGATCACCAATTATTTTAATCTAGACACCCGCTGACATTTTAATAAAAAGAATAAAAAGCACCCGTTCTTATAGCGTTTTAATAGATGAGAAAGGAATGTCAAGACCTCATCTTTATGCCAGTTCACAATTCAGAAATTCCATTGAAATTCTCCTGCCCGGGAAAATTGTGATCCCGTTCCCCCGCGATTTTTGGGTGCTCCGACTATCGGTTATAACCGGGGGCCAAAACCCGACGATCAACACGGTATTATTGGAAAGTTGATTGCTGGCGCACAGTTTTCCTGTTAATTCCTTCCCGCTCCGTGAACAGACACTAGCACTTAAAAGCATAAAGTCTGTTGCCATTCTGACCATATTTTTTTCTGAATTGAGCTTTATTTTTGCCTTTGACATACCTGCCGCAATCTCTATTCTTGCCTCCAGCGCGAATTGCCACTGGGCTTTCGCGTGACTGATTCAAGCTATTTAACGGTCGGACGGAATCCATTTTATGAATAGCGTACTGAGTTTTATTTGTAACCAAATCGTTGCTTCCTGCTCGTATTCGGGCGACGGAGGGGCTGTGCCCAGCGTCGCCTAAAAAAGCCTCGGAAGTGGACGATGTCTCTCAACACTTTCGAGGTTTCGAATGAAAAAATCAGCTCTATCTGTGTTTTTTCTTGCTTGCGTACTAACCACGGGCCTGTGGTCCGGCCTGGCAAGCGCCGCTACCAACATCGCCCAAGGTAAAACGACCTTTGCCTCCTCGGTGAAAAATAACTCTCAGGCGCCCGAGAGGGCGGTCGATGGCGATCACGGCACCCGCTGGTCCAGCGACCACGGTGATAATGAGTGGATCACTGTGGATCTCGGGGAGCGCTATGACCTTACGGAGGCCCGGCTCTACTGGCATAACGCTTATGCCGAAGACTACGAGGTTCAAGTATCCGACGATGGCAACAGCTGGGCTGTGGTGAAATCCGTCATCGACAGTGACGGCGGTCTGGATGAACTCAGTTTTTCCGGCCAAGGCCGCTATGTGCGCATTGAGGGTTATCGCCCCGGCACCAATAGGGGGTACTCGCTCCTGGAGCTGGAAGTCTACGGCGAGCCGGTGGTGGACGACACTGACACCACGACGGGCGGCACCGACACCACGACGGACGAGACCAACACTACCACGGACGACACCACCACGAACGACACCGGTACCACCACGGACGACACCACTACCACGGACGACACCACCACCACGGACAACACCGACACCACCACGGACAACACCGACACCAGCACGGATAACCTCGCACTCCATAAGACGGCCGTTGCGTCCTCCGTTGAACATGACTACCTGGGACCCGAGCAAGCGATTGACGGCGATCCCGACACTCGTTGGTCCAGCGATTTCAGTGATCACAACTGGATCACCGTGGACCTTGAAGATCGTTACGACCTGTCAAGTATCAAGCTCTACTGGCAGAATTCCTATTCCAAGGACTACGACATCAAAGTGTCCGACGATGGCAACAACTGGACCACCATAAAATCGGTAGTCGACAGTGATGGCGGTCTGGATGAGTTGAATGTTTCCGGTCAGGGCCGTTATGTGCGCATTGAGGGTTATCGTCGCGCCACGCAATGGGGGCATTCGCTCTGGGAGCTGGAAGTCTACGGCGAGCCGGCGACCGATCCCACGGTGACCAACGTCGCGCTCAGCAAGGTGGCATTTGCGTCCTCCGTTGAAAATGACTACCTGGGCCCAGAGCATGCGATTGACGGTAATCCCGACACCCGCTGGTCCAGTGATTTCAGTGATCACAACTGGATCACCGTAGACCTGGGAAGCGAGCATGAACTTGTGGAAGCCAAACTCTACTGGCAAAACTCCTATTCCAAAGACTACGACATCAAAGTCTCCAATGACGGCAATAACTGGACCACGGTGAAGTCGGTCATCGACAGCGATGGTGGTCTGGATGAGTTGAGTTTTTCTGGCCGGGGCCGCTATGTCCGTATTGAAGGCTATCGTCGCGCCACCGAGTGGGGGCATTCGCTCTGGGAGCTGGAAGTGTACGGCTATGCGAGTGATACCGACAGCACCGGAACCGTGGAGGATTCAACGACGGTTTCCGATACCGACTCCACCGACTCGACGTCTGAGGATACGGGCAGCGTGACGGAGGATACCCAGGCGCCCACAGTTCCCGCCGGCTTGTCCGCCGTCGATGTGGGCGATACCTGGACTGCCCTGAGCTGGGACGCCGCCAGCGACGATACCGAAGTCTTCAGCTACGAGCTGTATCGCGACGGTGCACTGGTGGCCGAGTTGCTCGCGCCCACTACCAGCTATACCGACCAGGGCCTGATATCGGGGGCGAGTTACCACTATGCGGTTCGCGCCGGGGACAGCGCCGGTAACTGGTCTGGCCTGAGCGGGAGTCTGCAGGTGTCCACGACCGAAAGCACGGAGACTGTTAGCACGGTTGACGAGAGCACGACGGTCGCGGGCGCGGTCACGCTCGAATGGGTGACGCCCGATCAGCGCGCAAACGGCGACTACCTGGAATTGTACGAGATTGGTGGCTATGAAATCCGCTATCGGAATCTGGATAATTCCGTGACCGGGAGTATTGTCATTGAAGACAACGTCGCGACCTCCTACAGCTTCGAGTCTCTTGAGGGCGATTATCAATTTTTCATCGCGGTTTACGATACCAACGGCCTCTACAGTGAGTTTGTTGCTCTGGCGCCTATCTAAAATTAATCTTCTCTGAGATTCCATTGAGCCCCTCGATTCGCTTCGTGGGGCTTTTTTTATAAGAACTTCAATTACAGCATCCGGAGTAAGCATTAGACGATTTTATATTTCGATTGCAAATATAAAATCAATCTATCTATTAAGAAATAGAAAACAGTAACCGCGAATTACAATTCGGACTTATAGAAATTTCTCCCCGTTTTATCGTTTCTTTTCCATTGACTTTTCATTTTCGTGAAGTAGTGCGCGTCATTCGACGCCAGCCTCCGCCTTTGTTCGTTGCTATTCAGCCCCTCCTTGCCTTACGTTGTTACCGGTTTCAGTGACGGGGAAATTTGCCGGCTGTAACCGAAATAACAAAACATAATATTAAATTTCTGCCTTACAAGGATTGCATAGCAGCTCAATGGGTACTTTGGGTAACCGAGGGTAGCGACCCCTTCGTTTCGATTGGCGTATTTCAATAATAGCCAACCCTTTCACTGACCCGATGTAACAAAAAGAGGCAAATGCAATGAGCGTTACGACCAAAAAACGGCTCGGAGCCGCGCTGTGCGTGACAGCGCTGTCAGCCGCCATCAGTGCGCAGGCCGGGTTCCAGGTTTCCGGAACCCAGCTACTGGATGACAACGGCAACCCCTTCATCATGCGCGGGGTCAACCACCCGCACACCTGGTTTACCAATCGCACCGAGCAGGCGTTTTCCGATATCGCCAGCGTCGGTGCCAACACGGTGCGTGTGGTGCTTTCCGATGGCCAGCAGTGGTCGCGCAATAGCGCGTCCGATGTGGCGCAGGTGATCGCGTGGGCCAAAGAAAACGAACTGGTGGCGGTGCTTGAAGTGCACGATGCGACCGGCTTCGGCGAAGAGGCGCAGGCCGGAACCATTGAAAACGTGGTCGATTACTGGATCGACATTGCCCATGTGCTCGAAGGCGAGGAAGACTACGTGATCATCAATATTGCCAACGAACCCTTTGGCAATAACGTCCCGGCCAGCACCTGGGTGGACGAGCACGTCAGTGCCATTCAGCGCCTGCGTGAGGCGGGCCTCACCCACACCCTGCTGGTGGATGCCGCCAACTGGGGGCAGGATTGGGAAGGCATCATGCGTGATAACGCCTCGACCGTGGCCGCCGCCGACAGTCTGAACAACACCCTGTTCAGCGTGCATATGTATGAGGTCTACCAGGACCGGAACACGGTTGAAAGCTATGTGTCCACGTTTCTCGATACTCATGGCCTGCCGTTGATTGTGGGAGAGTTTGGCGCCGAACACTATGGCAATGAGGTCGACGCGGAATCCGTCCTCGCGGTCGCCGAGCAATACGACATCGGCTACCTGGGTTGGAGCTGGTCTGGCAACAACAGCGAAGTGGACGCACTGGATATTACCCGGAATTGGGATGTGAACAACCTCTCCTCCTGGGGCGACTTTCTGATCAACAGCAGCAACGGGCTCAGAGAAACGGCGGAGACCGCTACGGTTTACTCCGGCGAAAACGATTCGTCCAGCAGCGCTTCCAGCGCGCCCGTGAGCTCCAGTTCTTCCAGTATATCCTCCGCGAGTTCCTCCAGCGCTCCGGTGAGCTCCAGCTCGTCCAGTAGCGTTTCCAGTGCCCCCGTTCAGGGGGAGCAGTGCAACTGGTATGGAACGCCCTATCCGCTGTGTAAAGACACACAAAGCGGCTGGGGCTGGGAGAACAGTGAGAGCTGTATCGGCGTCAGTACCTGTGAGAGTCAGCCCGAGCCCTACGGTGTTGTGGGTGATTCGCCTTCCTCTTCGAGCGACAGTTCTTCCAGCGAAAGTTCTTCAGAGGGGAATACGTCGAGCAGCGCTGTCTCTTCCACCCCTTCCTCCTCTCCTGCCAGCAGCTCCTCCTCCAGCAGCACCGGGGGTGAGGGCTCCGAAAGCCAGTGTGAGTTTGTGATCAGCAACGAATGGAGTTCGGGCTACACCGGCGCCATCCGCATTCACAACGAGAGCAGTCAGGCCATCGATGGCTGGTCGGTTGATTGGGAGCTCAGCGACGGTGCCTCGATTACCAACAGCTGGAACGCCCGGGTCTCCGGAGATAACCCCTACAGCGCGACCGATATGGGGTGGAACGCCGCGGTTCAGCCGGGAGAGTCGGTCGAGATTGGCTTTCAGGTCAGCAAAGGCGAAGGGCCGGTCCAGGTGCCCGATCTGAACGGCGCCACCTGCAATCAGTAACCCGGCGTCATCCCCCGGCGCCCTGTGTGCGCGCGGTGCCGGGAACGAGCCCGTCAGGGGCAGACAGCCGCCAGTGAGCTGACTCACTGAGTGGATTAACAGGGACGTGTTGGCACAACAAAAAAGCAGTATTCATTCTCTCAAAAGCAAGCTTCAAGGAGATCAAACACAATGATAACGATATTGAAAAAAGGCAGTGGTCTGTCGGCCGTGCTCGGCCTGGCGATGGCAGCCGCCAGCCAGGGTGCAGCCGCCGAGTGTACCTACTCGGTCAGTAACGAGTGGAGCAACGGTTTTACCGCCGAAGTGTCGGTCACCAACGATGGTGCCAGTGCCATTGACGGCTGGGACGTCAGCTGGGAGTACAGCAACAACCGGATCACCAACGGTTGGAACGCTGATATTTCCGGAGACAATCCCTATACCGCCAGTGACCTGGGCTGGAATGGCGCTCTGCAGCCGGGCCAGACCGTCTCCTTCGGTTTCCAGGGCGAGACCAACGGCGGCTCCGTCGAGCAGCCGGAACTCGAAGGCACCGTCTGCGGTGACAGCGGTGGCACCAGTTCCTCCAGTACGGCCAGCTCTGAGCCGGATCAGTCCAGTTCCTCGGCCAGCAGTGAGCCCGAGGAAACGGGCCAGCAGTGTAATTGGTATGGCACCACTTACTCGCTGTGTGAGACCACCCAGAGTGGCTGGGGTTGGGAAGACGGCGAGAGCTGTATTGCGCGCAGCACCTGTGAATCGCAGCCCGAGCCCTACGGCGTGGTGGGCGAGGATTCATCCAGCAGCGAATCCAGCGTAGCGTCTTCCAGTAGCTCCGCAGGGGAGTCTTCAAGCAGCTCCAGCGTCAGCAGCTCTGTGAGCTCCTCCAGCCAGAGCAGCGCGGTGAGCAGCTCAAGCAGCTCTTCCAGTAGTGCACCTGATGGGGACTACGAGCGGGTCGATAACCCCTTCGCCGGTACTGAATGGTACGTCGATCCGGTCTGGGCCGAAAAAGCCATGGGCGAGCCCGGTGGTGAGGCGATTGCCGGCTACAATACCGCTGTGTGGATGGATCGTATTGGTGCGATTACCGACGGCATCGGCCTGAAAGGTCACCTGGATGAAGCCGTCAACCAGGGCGTCGACACCTTCATGTTTGTGGTGTACAACCTGCCCAACCGCGATTGCAACGCACTGGCTTCCAACGGCGAGTTGCTGATTGACGAGAACGGTTTCGAGATCTATCAGCAGGACTACATTGCTCCGATCAAGGAGATCCTGTCTCAGCCCAAGTACAGTGACCTGCACATCGTGGCCATCATCGAGGTGGACTCTCTGCCCAACCTGGTGACCAACACCGACGTGCCTTCCTGTCAGGAAGCGGCCGGTCCCGGCGGTTATGTTGACGGCATTCAGCACGCCCTGAACGAGCTGAGCGACCTTCCCAACGTATACTCTTACGTGGATATTGCCCACAGTGGCTGGCTCGGCTGGAGTGACAACTTTTCCGAAGCGGTTCAGCTGATCGGTGACACCGTCAAGGGCACTGAGAAAGGCGTTGATAGCATTGCCGGTTACGTGACCAACTCGGCCAACTATACGCCTCTGGAAGAGCCCTATCTGCCCGATCCCAGCCTGCAGGTAGGCGGTCAGCCGGTGCGCTCAGCGTCTTTCTACGAATGGAACCCCTACTTCGGTGAGCTGGAGTTCGCTCAGGACTGGCGCGATGCCATGATCCAGAGCGGCTTCCCGAGTGACATCGGTATGCTGATCGATACCGGTCGCAACGGCTGGGGTGGACCGAATCGTCCCGAGGGTGTATCCGACAGCAGCGACCTGGACACCTATGTAGACGAGTCGCGCATCGACCGTCGCTACCATCGCGGCAACTGGTGTAACCAGCCCGGCGGTGTGGGCGAGCGTCCGCAGGCCAACCCGGAGCCGGGTATCGATGCCTATGTCTGGGTGAAGCCCCAGGGCGAATCCGACGGCGTGTCCACTCCGGACTTCGAGGAAGACCCGAACGACCCGAACAAGCAGCACGATGGTATGTGCAACCCTGAAGAAAATAACGAGGACGCTAGTGTTCCGACAGGTGCACTGCCCAACGCTCCGCATGCGGGTCGCTGGTTCCCCGAAGCCTTCCAGTTGTACCTGGAAAATGCCCATCCGCCGCTCGATTAATTGAGCCCGGATAAGGCAATTGGAGGCGCGCGTTTAATCCCCTTTGGTCGCGCCTCCGGCACCGTCGCCCAACCGGGCGGCGGCTGCTTTTACCGTTCAACAACGTATCGTTCAACCACACTCTCAGAACAATAAACAGGGTCAACGTAAAATGACGACTCACGCTCCCGGAAACACCGGGTTTACATTTTTCCGAATTCTATGTCTTGCAGGCGTGGCACTCTGGTTGTCCGCGTGCAATACCAACGTCACGTCACCACAGAACCGTGACGGGCAGATTTATTTTGTCGCCCGCACCATCGGGCCATCCACACAGATTCAGATCGCCGGGGAATCGGGAGAAACCCGCCCCTATCTTGAAAGTCGGCACTGGCGGGACCTGCATCCGGATCGGGCGCCCGACGGCCGCGTCGTGTTCATGTCCAATCGCAAAACCGAAACAGAAATTGACCTGAGTCGCCACAGGGAGCGCTTCCAGGTATTCATGGCCGACCGCGAGGGTGAGAATCTGCGCTCGCTTACCGACACCGAGCACAGCGCCATCACTCCGACGTTCAGCCCCGATGGGCAGCGCATCGCCTATCTGCACGCCCGGCCGGATAGCGCGGAACTCTACTGGACCACCCCGGACGGGGACGAATCCAAACGCCTCATGACGGCCCGCGATATTCTCGATTACGACTGGTCGCCCGACGGCCGACAGCTGGCAGTGGTGGTGTTCGACCCGGGCCAGTCGCGCGTCGAGTTTCTGTCGGTGGGCGACGCGGACCGGGGTGCGCAGCCGGAAGCCACCCATGCCCCGGAGGGTGCCGTGGTCACCGCGGTCAGCTGGTCTCCGGATGGAAAGCAGCTGGCCTATATCGTGAATCATCCGGAGGGTTTTCGGCAGCTGTTTGTGCGCAATCTTGCCGACGGCCATACGCGCGCGCTCACCGATCGAGGTCAGCATGTGCAACAGCCGGTCAGCTGGTCCCGCGATGGACAGGCGCTGCTCTATGCCAGTCTGGTGGACTTTGAATTTTCCTACGACGAGCAGGCGCGGGAAAAAGTGTACCGGGGCAGCATGCAGCTCTTCCGGGCTGGTCTGAACGGGGAAACCCGGCAACTGACCGACGGGGACGGCCGTCATGGCGCACCGGTGTTCTCCCCCGACGAGCAGCGCATCGCCTATCTGTATGCCGACCAACTGGACGCGCGTCGGCTCTCACTGCGCACCATGAACCTCGAGGGCAGGGAAATAAAAACACTGCATGACAAGGTCGCCCCCGAGTCTTACCTGCAATGGACGCTAAACCCCAACAGGAGATAACAACAATGAGTGTGTCCCAACATAATCGGCAAACAATTTTATCCAGATGCATCAAGCAGGCATTGCCTGCCGCTCTGGCCTGCTCTCTGGCGTCGGTCGCGCTGGCCGAGGTCGGCAATCCCCGGGTCAACCAGGTGGGCTATCTGCCCAATGGTACCAAGGTGGCCACCTACGCCAGCGATAGTGAGGTGGCGGTGGCCTGGCGGCTGTACCGCGAGGGCGAGCTGGTAGCCCAGGGCGATACCGTCCCCACCGGGTTGGACCCCGCCTCTGGTGAACGCCTGCACCAACTGGAGTTGCCCGACACGGTGGCCGCGGGCGAAGACTATGTGCTTTTGATTGACGGCGACGAAAGCTACCCGTTTACGATTGCATCGGATGCGTTCACCGCGCCTCTGTACGACTCGCTGAAATACTTCTATCACAACCGCAGCGGCATTGAAATCCAGACCCAGTACACCGGCGGAGGCAATACCAGCTTTGCCTCCGATGCGCAGTGGGCGCGACCCGCCGGGCACCTGAACGAGGGCGTCAACCAGGGCGATTACGATGTCCCCTGCTGGCAGGGCACCTGTGATTACTCTCTGGATGTGATCAAGGGTTGGTACGATGCCGGCGACCACGGCAAGTATGTTGTCAACGGTGGTATCTCTGCCTGGAAGCTGCTCAACATGTACGAGCGTGCCCTGTACCTGGGGGACAACGCCGATCGTTTCGCCGACGGGGCTTTGAACATTCCCGAAAGTGGCAACGGCGTGCCGGATATTCTGGACGAAGTGCGCTGGCAGATGGAGTTCCTGCTGGCCATGCAGGTACCCGAAGGTGAAACCAAAGCGGGCATGGCACACCATAAAATGCATGATGTGGGCTGGACCGGTCTGCCCCTGGCTCCCCACGAAGACAGCAGTGAGCGTGCGCTGGTGCCACCCAGTGTGACGGCGACCCTGAACCTGGCGGCCACTGGTGCTCAGTGTGCCCGGCTCTGGGCCGACATCGATGAGGCCTTTGCCAATGAGTGTCTGAGCGCGGCCGAGCGTGCCTGGGACGCGGCGCAGGCAAACCCCGATGATATCTACAGTGGCGATTACAACAATGGTGGCGGCGGTTATGGCGATGATGAGCCGGCCGATGAGTTTTACTGGGCGGCGGCCGAGCTTTACATCACCACGGGCGACAGCCGTTACCTGCCCACCATTGAGAGCTATACGCTCGAGCGCACCGACTGGGCCTGGCCCGATACCGAATTGCCGGGGGTCATGTCTCTGGCCACGGTGCCCACCAGCCACACCCAATCGTTGCGGGCTCAGGCACAGCAACATATCGTAGCGCTGGCCGATGGTCATCTCGATACCATCGCCTCCACCGGCTATCGCATACCCAATACCGAGGAAGAATATTATTGGGGCTCCAACAATGTGATCGCCAACAAGCTGTTCCTGCTGGGGCTTGCCCACGATTTTACCGGCGATGACCAGTACGCCGATGGTGTGGCCCTCGGGGTGGATTACCTGTTTGGTCGCAACACCCTTTCCTTCTCGTTTGTCTCCGGGCATGGGGAAGATGCCCTGACCCAGCCGCATCATCGCTTCTGGGCAGAGGCGCTGGATGGCAGCTACCCCTGGTTGCCGCCCGGCTCTCTGTCCGGTGGTCCGAACGATGGCCTGGAAGATGACCTGTCCCGCTCCAATCTCGACGGTTGTCAGACGGCCCCAGCTACCTGCTATATGGATCACATTGAGGCCTGGTCGACCAACGAGATCACCATCAACTGGAACAGTGCTCTGGCCTGGGTCCTGGCCTTTCACGACGATTACGCGCAGGGTGATGACGGTGATTCATCCTCTTCCTCACCGGCGTCTTCTTCGTCCAGCTCGGTCAGCGTCTCCAGCGCCAGCCAGTCGAGTGTGAGCAGCACGGCCTCGTCCAGCTCCTCATCCACACCCGCCTCTTCGTCGAGCTCGTCGTCCTCCGGGACCGGCGAGTCCTCAAGCAGCGCCAACGACGACGCCACCGGTCAGCAGTGCAACTGGTACGGCACTCTCTACCCCCTGTGTGAGGATACCCAGAGCGGCTGGGGCTGGGAGAACAGCGAGAGCTGTATCGCGCCCAGCACCTGCTCGTCGCAACCCGCTCCCTATGGTATCGAGGGCGACTCGGCCTCCTCGGAGCAGGGCGGTACCAGCAGCTCCTCCGAAGCGGCAAGCTCCTCCAGCGCTTCCAGCTCGGAAGACACCGACGACGGCCTGGCCAGTTGCGAGTATCTGATCAGCAACGAGTGGAACAACGGTTATACCGGCGGCATTCGCATCAGCAATACCGGCGGTCAACCAATCGATGGCTGGTCGGTCAACTGGGAGCTGGGTCAGGGGGCGTCCGTCACCAACAGCTGGAACGTCCAGCTGTCTGGCAGCAACCCCTATACCGCCAGCGATATGGGCTGGAACGGGTCGATTCAGCCCGGCCAGTCCGTGGAGTTCGGCTTTCAGGTCAGCAAGGCCGGCAGTGGCAGCGCCCGGGTGCCGGAGGTCACAGGGGAGGTCTGTGACTGATTGATCCTTTCAGCCTTTAAACACTTGCACGCAAATCGACCCGGCGCAGGGAGGCGCCGGTTTTGATCCTCTCTCCATCTGGTGTTGCACTGCCTCAGCCCGTATACTCTGCGCCATGCAGAACCCCCGGGACATCCTTCAGCACGTATTCGGTTACCACAGCTTTCGCGGTCAGCAGGAGGCGATCGTTCAGGCCCTGGTCAACGGGGAAGACGCGCTGGTTCTGATGCCCACCGGCGGTGGCAAATCCCTCTGTTACCAGATTCCCGCTCTGGCCCGTCCGGGCACCGGGATTGTGATCTCCCCCCTGATTGCCCTGATGCAGGACCAGGTGAGCGCTCTGCGCGAGCTGGGCGTGCGCGCCGGCTTCCTCAATTCCACCCTCTCCTTTCCGGAAGTCCAGGCCACCGAGCGGGCGCTTCTGGCGGGTGAGCTGGATCTGCTCTATGTGGCACCGGAGCGGCTGATTCAGCCTCGCACCCTGGATCTGTTGCAGCGCGCGCCCCTGGCGCTGTTTGCCATCGACGAGGCGCACTGCGTGGCGCAGTGGGGCCACGACTTCCGCGCGGATTACCTGCGCCTGGATATGCTGCACCGGGAGTTTCCCGAAGTTCCGAGAATCGCCCTGACCGCGACCGCCGATATGCGCACCCGCGAGGAAATTGTCGAGCGCCTGGAACTGGGGGCGGCCGAGCAGTTCATCGTCGGTTTTGACCGGCCCAACATCCAGTATCGGATTCAGCAGAAAGACAACCCGCGCCGCCAGCTGCTCAGTTTTCTCAAAGAGGAGCATCCCCAGCAGGCGGGCATTGTCTACTGCCTGTCGCGCAAGAAAGTGGAGCAGACCGCCGACTGGCTCTGCCGCGAGGGGTTCAATGCGCTGCCCTACCACGCCGGTTTGCCCGGCAAATTGCGCGAGACCCACCAGAGCCGTTTTCTGCGCGAAGACGGCGTGATCATGGTCGCCACCATCGCCTTCGGGATGGGCATCGATAAGCCCGACGTGCGTTTTGTCGCGCACCTGGACCTGCCCAAGAGCGTCGAAGCCTACTACCAGGAGACCGGCCGCGCCGGGCGCGACGGCCAGCCGGCCACCGCGCTGCTGCTCTACGGCCTGGAGGATGTGGTCAAGTTGCGCCAGATGATGGGCGCCTCCGAGGGCAATGAGCAGTTCAAGCGCCAGGAACAGCAGCGCCTGAGCGCCATGCTCGGCCTTTGTGAAATTACCAGTTGCCGCCGCCAGACGCTGTTGCGCTATTTCGGCGATGTGATGGAAGAGCCCTGCGGCAACTGCGATACCTGCCTGATCCCGCCCGAAACCTGGGATGCCACCGAGGCGGTGCGCAAGGCGCTCTCCTGTGTGTATCGTACCGGTCAGCGCTTCGGGGCCACCCATATTGTCGATGTCCTGCGCGGCAGCACTAACGAAAAAGTCATTACCCAGGGCCACGATAAAGTCACCACCTATGGCATCGGTCAGGATCTGACTGCCGATGAGTGGCGCACCGTGCTACGACAATTGGTGGCGGCCGGTTATCTGGACGTGGACCCGGCCGGTTTTGGCGGCCTGCAGCTGACCGAACTGTGCCGCCCGGTGTTGCGCGGCGAGCAGAGCGTGCATCTGCGCCGGGACCTGCGCACCCGCAAACCCACCACCCGCACCGCCCGCCGGCCGGATGCCGACATTGCCGAGGCGGATCGCCCGCTCTGGGAGGCCCTGCGCGCCTGTCGCCGACGCCTGGCCGAGGAGCACGGGGTGCCGCCCTATGTGATTTTCCACGACGTCACCCTGCGCGACATGCTCGAGCAGCGCCCGCTGCACGAGCAGGATCTGCTCTCGGTCAACGGGGTAGGCGACAGCAAGCTCAAGCGTTTCGGTATTGAATTTCTCGATGTGATCCGCGAATTTGATTACTCCGGGAGTCAGGCACTGTAAATCGGGACCGGGCAGGGTCATACGCTTTTCCGCCACGAGCCCTGCGTCGCAAGCCCGGACTTTCACCGGCGGCACGAAAAACTTTGACGCAGTTCCGACAAAGCCGGATGATTGTTTGTAGAGTGTGAACCGCTGTTTAACCCGGTCTCCCCGGCTTTTCGGCCTCTGGCAATCAATAAAAAATGCAAGGCAGTGCTCTTATGGAAGAGTCCCACGACTGTACCCCAAGCCCGACCCGTAGTTTTGAAAAAAATGCCTACGCCACTCTGTTGATTCTGGCGGGGGCCGCTTTCGGTTATGCCCTCTCCTGTGTGCTGGGTGGTCCCTCCTCGGACGAGGGGTTTCACGCACCCCAGATATGGCATTACTACGTGGGTGGCACGGAGCATTTTGACAACATCACCATGCCCTCGACCTTTCACTATGTGATCGGGTTTGTGATGCGCCAGATCGGCTACTATCACGACTATCTGTTACGCCTGACCAACCTGCTGGTGGCGCTCTGTATCCTGCCGGTTTTCTACCGTGCCGCCGTTCGCTACTGGCCGGAGCTGGCGACTCTGCGCACGCTGCAGCTGTTTTTCACCCCGCTGATGTTTCCCTACTTCTTTCTGATTTACACGGATCTGTGGGCGCTGCTTTTCATCGCGCTGTGTTTTCACACGGCGCTCGGGCGCCGCTATGTCTGGGCGGGCGTGGCCGGTTTCTGTGCGGTCATGATCCGGCAGGACTCGATCATCTGGGTAGCGCTGGCCTACGTGTTGATCGCAATGGAAGACATTGAGTGGCGGCGTCCGCTGCCGGTCAAGGCGGCGTTTCGCAATGCCTTTGTGCACGGAGCACCGCTGGTGCTGGTCGGGCTGCTGTTCATTGCCTTTGTGATCTACAACGGCGGGGTCGCCATTGGCGATACCGAGGCCCACCAGATGCTGAACTTCAATATCAGTAATCTGTACGTCTTTCTGATCTGCGCCTGGGCACTGTTTCTGGCGCTCTGTATTCAGCAGCTACCCAATATCATTGCGTTGAAGAAAAAGCTCTGGGTCTGGGCACTGGTGGTGGCCGGGTTTTTCTTTTACATGGGGACGTTCGATAATCCGCACGGTTACAACAACACCCTCTATCATTTTTTCATGCACAACGGCCTGCTTTACCTGATGACCGAGTACGTGGCGTTGCGGGCACTGCTGTATATTCCCATCGCCTGGATGGCGCTGAGCCTGTGCGTCATGCCCTACCCGGACCGGCGCTGTTATTGGCTGCTGTTGTTTATCCCCCTCGCGGTGATCAGTCATCCGTTGGTGGAGCCACGCTATTATTTCGCGGCCTACCTGCTGATCAATCTCTGGCGACCGGCGCTCAATCCGGCGGCCGAAACCGCCACTCTGGCGGCCTATATCCCGCTCTCCGCCTTCATCATGTACGGCACGGTCACCGGTTGGTTCTTTTTATAATCTGGTTTCGGATTTCATTTCTGGTCGGCGGGCGGGCTAACGGCTTTCCGGAACACGCTGTAAATACGTCCCTGTAAGCTCGACGTCGGCATCCATGCCTTCGACGGTTCCGGAAAGCCGTTAGCCCCCCCGCCTGGTGCCACACGATTGGCTTTGAACTCCGAAACCTGATTGTTAGGTTGTTTTGTGATCGGCCATCAATGCCTTGTACCCCGCCCGATAGTCCGGGTAGCGGAACTCGTAGCCCGTCGCGCGCAGCCGGCGGTTGTCGCAGCGCTTGCCCAGTTGGCCCTCGTCCGGGGCGAAGCGGGCTTCGTCCACTTGCAATTGCATTGCCAGCCAGTTGACCACCTCGGCCATGGGCGCGGGCTCGTTGTCGCTTGCCAGGTAGAGGCTGTCAATGGGGTCGCCCATCCGCTGGTGCTCGATCAGATGGGCCAGCACGCCGGCCGCGTCGTCGGCGTGAATCCGGTTGGTATAGCGTGCGCTCAGGGTTGCCCGGCCCTGGCGCACCCGCTCCAGTAAATAGTTGCGCCCCGGCCCGTAGATGCCGCTGAAGCGCACGATACAGTGGTCAAACCCGCTCTGGGCGATCACCTGCTCGGCTTCCAGCAGGCGCCAGCCGCTGTCGCGGTTGGGTTCGGTGGGGGACTGTTCATCCACCCACTCGCCGTCGCTCTGGCCGTAGACGCCGCTGCTGGAGACGTACAGCAGCAGGCGGGGCGTCTGCCCGGTTGTTTTCAGGGCGGCGGTCAGGTTTTCGCAGGTCTGCACATAGGCTTTGCGGTAGCCCTCATCGCCGCGCTCCGAGGGGGTCATGGTCACCAGAATCACATCGAAGCCTTCCGCCACAATCGACTCCAGTGCCCGACGATCGGCGGTGTCGGCCGCCACATACTGCAGGTTGTCGGACGATTCAGGGGGATGTCGTCTCAGGCCGGTGATTGCATAGCCGAGCGGCGCCAGCTGGCCAGCCAGGCGGCGGCCCAGGTCGCCACAGCCAAGGATCAATAGTTTTTCGCTATTTGTCTTTGCGTATCCGATCATAAAAGGGCAAACTTGGGGTCAAATTCAGGTGCACCAACCCGTGCGTCATGGGTTCCCCAACGAAAGGGACTCGCGCGCGGGAAAGAGATGGAAGAGATGACTTTAACAGAACTGCGCTACATCGTAACACTCGCCCAGGAACAACACTTTGGCCGCGCGGCCGAGCGTTGCTTCGTCAGCCAGCCCACCTTGAGCATTGCGGTCAAAAAGCTGGAGGAAGAGTTGGGTGTGGCGCTGTTTGAGCGCTCCAAATCCCGGGTGCAGGCGACGCCGCTGGGCGAGAAAATTGTCGCCCAGGCGAACCTGGTGCTGGAGCAGACCTCGGCCATCAAGGACATTGCCAACGAGGGGAAAGATCAGCTGAGCAGCCCCCTGCATGTGGGCGCCATCTTTACCATCGGACCCTACCTGCTGCCCCACTTTATCCCCGAGCTGCAGAAAATTGCCAACAAAATGCCACTCTATGTGGAAGAGGGCTACACCGCCACCCTGCGCCAGAAGCTGCGCAAGGGCGAGCTGGATGTCATCATCGTCGCCCTGCCCTTCACCGAGGCGGATGTGGTCACCCAGCCCCTGTTTGACGAGCCCTTTGTGGTGTTGATGCCCCAGGATCACCCGCTGGCGGCGCAGGAGTCGATCAACCCCGACGACCTGGATGCCCAGAACGTCCTGCTCCTGGGCGAGGGGCACTGTTTCCGCGATCAGGTGCTCGCCACCTGTCCGAACCTGCAGACCTCGATGGACGACCACAATGGCCGCATCCGCACCGCCGCCGAGGGCAGCTCCCTGGAGACCCTGCGCCACATGGTGGCTTCGGGCCTGGGAATCACCATTCTGCCCATGTCCGCCGCTGTGGCCACCAATTACACGCCCAACATGCTGGTCACCCGGCCCTTCACCAAACCCGCGCCCAGCCGGACCGTGGCACTCGCCTGGCGTGCCAGCTTCCCCCGCTACAAGGCGGTGGATGCGCTGCGCAAGGCCATCAATATGTGCCGCCTGACCGACGATCGATAGGCGGTCGCCGCTGTGAATCAGGAAGCCGTCAGTCTGGACCGACTTCCGGTCACTGCGTTGAAAGGCGTAGGGGACCGGCTGGCGGAAAAGCTGGCGAAACTGGGGCTGCACAGTGTCCAGGATGTGCTGTTTCATCTGCCGTTGCGTTATCTGGACCGCACCCGGGTCACACCCATCGGCGCACTGCAGCCAAACGTCAATGCCGTGATCGAGGGGGAAATCCGCGCCGCGGACATTGTCTACGGCCGCCGGCGCAGCCTGGTGTGCCGGTTGCAGGACGGCAGCGGTACCATCACGTTGCGCTTTTTCCACTTTTCCGCCGCGCAGAAGCAGCGACTGACCCCGGGCACCCGGCTGCGCTGCTTTGGCGAAAGTCGGCGCGGCGCCTCCGGCCTGGAGTTCTATCACCCCGAGTACGAGTCGCTGGATGAAGCCCCCGCGCTGGAGCAGCGGCTGACTCCGGTCTATCCGGCCACTGAGGGGCTGACGCAGCTGCGCATGCGTTCGCTCGCCACCCAGGCGCTGGTCTGGCTGGAGCGGCAGGCTCCGGCGGAATTGCTGCCGGAGGAGCTGCGGCGCGAGTTGCACCAGGTGCCCCTGGCCGAAGCGCTGCGTTATCTGCACGCGCCGCCGCGCGATGCCGATGTCCACCAATTGTTAGAGGGCGAGCACCCCTATCAACAGCGCCTGGCCTTTGAGGAGTTGCTCGCCCATCACCTGAGCCTGCTGATGCTGCGCCAGCAGACCCAGGCCGAGGGGGCCCCGCCGATCGTTCCCGATACCAGGTTGGAGCGGCGGTTTCTCGAATCGCTGCCCTTCGAGCTGACCGGCGCCCAGCAGCGGGTTCACCGGGAGATTCTTGCCGATCTGGCCAAGGCCTCTCCCATGCTGCGCATGGTGCAGGGGGATGTCGGCTCGGGCAAAACCCTGGTCGCCGCCATGGCCGCGTTGGCGGCCGTGGCCAGTGGTTATCAGGTGGCCATCATGGCACCCACGGAAATTCTCGCCGAGCAGCATCGGAACAATTTTGGCGCCTGGCTCGCCCCGCTGGACATCGAGCTGGGGTGGCTGACCGGTCGCCTGACACCCGCCAAACGCCGCGCCCAGCTCGAGCGACTGGCCAGTGGCGAGGCGCAGGTGGTGGTGGGCACTCACGCCCTGTTTCAGCAGGACGTGACCTTTGCCAACCTGGGCCTGGTGGTGATTGATGAGCAGCACCGGTTCGGGGTGCATCAGCGGCTGGAGCTGCGCCAGAAGGGCAGCCACGGCGGTCGCCGGCCGCACCAGCTGATCATGACCGCCACCCCGATTCCCCGCACGCTGGCCATGAGTGCCTACGCTGATCTGGACACCTCCACCATCGACGAGCTGCCGCCCGGGCGCACGCCGGTCACCACCGTGGTGATCAGCGAACAGCGCCGGCCCGAAGTTATCGAGCGGGTCAGCCGGGCCTGTGAGCAGGGGCGACAGGCCTACTGGGTCTGCACCCTGATTGAGGAGTCCGAAACCCTGGCGGCCCAGGCCGCCGAAGTGAGCGCCGAAAACCTGCGCGAGGCACTGCCACAGCTTCGGGTCGGGCTGGTTCACGGCCGGCTGAAAGCGAAAGAGAAGGAGCAGATGATGGCCGCCTTCAAGGCCGGCGAGGTAGATCTGCTGGTGGCGACTACCGTCATCGAGGTGGGCGTGGATGTGCCCAATGCCAGCCTGATGATCATTGAAAACCCCGAGCGTCTCGGCCTGGCGCAGTTGCATCAGTTGCGCGGCCGGGTCGGCCGGGGCGCGGAAGCCAGCCACTGCGTACTGCTCTACGGTTCACCGCTATCGCGTCAGGGGCGCGAACGGTTGGGCGTGATGCGCGATACCAGCGACGGCTTTGTCATCGCCGAGCGCGATCTGCAGTTGCGCGGGCCGGGGGAGGTACTGGGAACTCGCCAGACCGGCGATATGCAGTTCAAGATTGCCGACCTGGAGCGCGATGCGCCGCTATTGCCCCGGGTGCAGAAAGGGGCGCAACAGTTGCTGCAGACTCACCCCGGTCTCTGTCAGTCGATCATCGAGCGCTGGCTGGGAGAGAATCGCCGTTACCTGCGGGTATGAGTGGCGTCCCTGGGTGATGTTTCATGCGACATTGTGAAGGGCGTCTCGAAAGTGGCAGCGGTCCTCGCGGTCAGTTGGTCTAGAATGAGGTTAGATGCCACCGATGAAGCGGGTAGAAAGCGCTTGAACAAGCGCCCCGGTTCTTACACACTGCTGTTATATAGGATTCGGTTTGATGAAACTGGGCGACCACCAATTAAAGGAGTCTGACGCGTGCCTTTACCCACCAGCGTAGAATCGCTGCTGAACAGCCAGAACATTCATTACGATCTGGCCGCAGCACCCCTCGATGCCAATAATCAACCGCTTTGGCACGACCAGCACCTGCGCAATGTCGGAGCGGCCAAGGCCGTATTGCTGGAAGACGACCGGGGGCGAATCCTGGTGGTCATTTCGGCCGATACGCTGCTCGACCTGAACGCCGTCAACCGACAGATGGGGCGCGAATTGCGGGCGACCGGGCAGGATGCGGTGCGCCAGTTCTGCGACTCTCACGCCCTCCAGACGGTACCGGCCCTGCCCAAGCTGGCGGGTCTGCCCACGCTGGTGGACAAGCAGTTGCTGAGCCGCGAAAGTCTGTTGCTGGATTCCGGCAACGACGAGCAACTGCTGCACATCAACCGCGATGACTTCCAGCAGGTGCTGGAGGACGCCATCATCTGCGACATCGCCATGCCACTGGAGCCGCTGGAGCAGGATATCAGTGCCGCCCAGGACCAGGAGCAGATTCTGGGCGCGCTGCGCAGCTTTACCCAGCTGCGGATCAAACAGCGGCTGGAGGAAACCCTGGAGCTGCCCCCGCTGTCCGAAACCGCCCAGCGGATCATCAACCTGCGAGTGGACCCGAACGCGGACATCAGTGATCTGGCGCAGGTGGTGGAAACCGATCCCAGCCTGGCGGCACAGGTGGTCAGCTGGGCGGCGTCACCCTACTATTCAGCGCCGGGCAAGATCCGCTCCATTCACGATGCCATCGTGCGGGTGCTGGGTTTTGACATGGTGCTCAACCTGGCGCTGGGCCTGGCGTTGGGGCGCAGCCTGAATATGCCCAAAGAGGGCCCGGAGGGCTACCTGGGCTACTGGCAGCAGTCGGTGTATACCGCCGCGACCATCGAGGGGCTGGTGACCGCCATTCCGCGCGAGCATCGCCCCACCTTTGGTATGGCCTACCTGTCGGGGCTGCTGCACAATTTCGGCTATCTCATTCTGGCGGAAATTTTTCCGCCCTATTTCAGCCAGTTTTGTCGCATGGCCGAGGCCAACCCCCACAGTTACCATCAGCCCATCGAGCGTCACCTGCTGGGGATTACCCGGGAGCAACTGTCGAGTTGCCTGATGTCGCTCTGGTCCATGCCCGAGGAGGTGGTGGTGGCCCTGCGTCACCAGAACAACCCGGGCTATCAGGGGGAGCACCACGAGTATGCGAAACTGATCTTCGTGGCCCAACGACTGCTCATGCAGCGTGGCCTGGGACTGGGGCCGAAGCTGGACATTCCCGACAGCGTGTTTGCCGACCTGCACCTGGATCCGGCCAAGGCACAGGCCACGGTGGAAAATGTCATGGAGTCGCTGGACGACCTGGACCATATTGCTTTACAGCTCAGCCCCCGCTAACCGCCATCGACGTCGCCACCGAGGTTAGCGCGGGGCCGGACACAAGACCGGTGGTCCGGGTCACAGTCTTTCAGCGCGCAACGAGGTGCGCAGGCTCCACAAACGATTGGAACGAGCGGAGAGTAGCCTTCTATGTTAGATCCGTCAGCGGTCGCCCAGGCGGCCAGTATTCTGGCCGAACGTCGTCGCAGCGGGGCCCAGGAGGGCCGCCTGCCCGAGAACTGCCGTCCGCAGGATCTGGAGTCGGCGCTGGCCATCCAGGCCCAGGTGACGCGCGATCTGGGCGCCGACATCGGTGGCTGGAAGTGTCTGCAGCCGCCCCCCGACCGTCTGGTCGTGGCCCCTATCCACGCTCGCGATATTCACCGCGAGCCCCCAGTCTCGGTCTGGGCCCCCGGGGGGCGCGCCCGGATCGAACCCGAGCTGGCCTTTGTTCTGGGGCGGGATCTGCCCCCCCGGGAGCACCCCTATGAAAACAGCGAGATCGACGCGGCCGTTGCCCACACCCACCTGGTGCTGGAGCTGATTCACAGCCGTTACGAGGACCCCGCCTCGGCCGAGTTTCCGGAAATGCTGGCCGACGGCCTGCTCAATCAGGGTCTGTTTGTCGGACCGGAAGTGGATCCGGAGCTGGCACTGGAAGCCAGCGAACTGGATATTACCCTGCACAGCCAGAGCTCGGCGCCCGAACATCACCAGGGGCGACACCCCAATACCCATCCCCGGGCGCCCCTCTACTGGCTGGTCGAGTTTCTGCGCAGCCGCGCTCAGGGCCTCAAAGCCGGCGAGTTCATCATTACCGGCTCCTATGCCGGGGTGCTGGAGGCGCCTCTGGAAGAACCGGTGCGGCTGCAATTTGGAGAGCTGGGCGATCTGAACGTCTCTTTCAAGGCCAGGGTGACCGGATGACAGAGACTCCTCTGCCGGACGCTCCCAACTTCTCCTGCAAGATCCCGCTGCGCTGGGGGGATATGGATGCCTTTGGCCACGTGAACAACACCCTCTATCTGCGCTACTGTGAAGAGGCCCGGTTTCAGTGGCTGAGTGCCGCGGGCATAACCCTGCGCAAGGACAGTTATCCGGTGGTGGTCACCGTGGGCTGCACGTTTCTGCGCCCGGTGTTCTACCCCGAAACCCTGCGTGTGGACTGCTACGCCGTTGATCCCGGCCGCTCCAGCTTTGTCGCGCACTTTCGGCTCTACACCCAGGCCGAGCCCGACCAGCCAGCGGCCGAAGCCCACTCCAAGATTGTCTGGCTTGGCAGCGACGGTAAATCCCGTCCCTTGCCGGAGGCGGTCCGGGCCTGGTTTGAGTGACTCCGGCTTGCCGTTGGATTGCTGACGGTCAGGACGGTCAGAATGTTCAATGAAGTTTCAACCGACTTTGGGGGAACCATGAAGCAGACACTGTTACTCGGCTTAGTCCTGTCGCTGCTGGCTCTGTCGGCCCGAGCCAGTGAGGGCGAACGCTATCACTGCGCCTTTGGCCAACAGGGGCGCACCATCAGTGTGGTCTATGAGGTGGAGGGCCAGGCGGCCCCCTGTGAAGTCCGGTACGAGAAAGAAAACGGGGTGGAAACGCCCTGGTCGGCCGACAATGAAGAGGGCTATTGCGAGGAGAAGGCGCGCGAATTTGTCGAGCAGCACCGTGAATGGGGCTGGCGCTGCGACCCGGTTGATCCTCAGAACACGGCGGATCGGCAGGCCCCGGCGGAGCCGTCACAGGAACCACCGCCAGAGCAGGATTAGCGTCCGGCTGACTCGGGCGCGCTTCGCTCAGCGCCACGCGCCGGATCGCCTCTCACTCGTCTTCCCCATAGGAGCCGAGCGGCCGCCCGAACTGTTTCCGATCGAGCAGGTTTTCGCTATTGGCGACCACGGTGGAAACCATGGCATCGCCCGTGACGTTCACCGCAGTGCGAACCATATCCAGTAGACGGTCCACCCCGATGATCAATGCCACCCCCTCAACAGGCAGCCCTGCCTGCTGCAGCACCATGGCCAGAGTGATCATGCCCACCCCCGGCACACCGGCGGTGCCGATGGAGGCCAGGGTGGCGGTCAGTACCACCATCAAGTAACCGGTCAGGCTGATGTCGATACCGTAAACCTGCGCAATGAAGGCGGTGGCCACGCCCTGCATGATGGCCGTGCCGTCCATATTGATGGTTGCGCCCAGAGGAACGGTAAAGGAGGCGACCTTGTTGTCCACGCCCAGGTCCTGTTCGACGGTGCGCAGGGTCACGGGCAGGGTGGCGTTGCTTGAGGCGGTACTGAAACCGAACACCATCACCGACCACATCTTGCGTAGAAACAGCACCGGGCTCAGCCGGGTGAAGGCTTTGAGAAACAGGCTGTAGACCCCCAACCCGTGCAGCAGCAATACAAACAGCAGCGTGAAGAAATACAGGGCCAGATCGGCGATCGCGCCCCAGCCCAGCTCGGCAAACAGCTTGGCCAGAAGGCAGAAGACCCCGTAGGGCGCCAGGTGCATCAGAATCATCACCAGCTTCAGGATCACCGTGTTGAGGTGATTGAAAAACGTCTGCATGTAGCCCGAGGCTTTGTGGTCGACGCGCGAGATGGCGATGCCCAGCAGCAGGGCAAAGACGATCACCTGCAGCATGTTGCCCTCGGCCATGGCCTCCACCGGGTTGCTGGGGAAGATGTTGACCAGGGTTTCTTTGAGCGAGGGTTTATCCACGCCGGTGAACTCTTCCACCTCGCCGGGCATTTCGATGCCCTCGCCGGGCTTGACCAGAGTGCCGATGGTCAGCGCCAGGGTTATCGCCAGGGCGGTGGTGGCCAGGTAGAGCCCGATGGTCTTGCCCGCCATGGCACCCATTCGGCTGTGTCCGCCTAGCGAGGCGCTGCCGCACACCAGAGAGACAAACACCAGCGGCACCACCAGCAGCGTGAGGGAGGCGATGAATATCTGACCCACGCCGTCGAAAAACCCCTGTGCCAGCCAGGCCTGCAGAAAGTGCTCATCACTGGGGGCCAGCAGGTTGATCAGAACCCCGGTGCCGACGCCGAGGGCCATGGCCAGGAGAATGCGTTGGGTTAAGCTCATAGGTGGGCTCGTCGTTATTGTCTGTGAACATTTATTGTGAATAGGCTCAGTGAGCGCCATTAAAGCAATCCCAGCGCCTCGGGTAAAGGCGGAGGGGCTCCCGCCGGGGCGGAAGCTGTTAGAATGGCGCCCCATTGGCTCACAAGATTGACAGCGCCAGCGCAATGCTAAGGGAGGTTGTTTGACACAGATTGACGCCGCTCGGGATGCGCCCAGGCAGCCCGGGGACAGGTCTGGCTGGCCGGCGGAACCCCGCTGGACGCCGGGCCGCGCCGGGCCCCGCCACCTGCAACCCTGGCTATTGGATCAGGGCTCGCTCACCGCCAAGCTGGTGCGCGAAAGCCGAGGGGATTTTCGGGTGAGCGTTCGGCGCCAGGGGCTGGCCCGTCCCCGGTTGTCCGAGCGCCGGGCGTTGGGGCTGGGAGCCGGTCGCTGGGCCCTGGTGCGCGAAGTGGTGCTCTGGGGCGAGGGGCAGCCCTGGGTGTTTGCCCGCAGCGTCATACCGCTCACCAGTCTGACAGGTCGGCTGCGTCAGCTGCGGCGCCTGCAGACCCGGCCGCTCGGTGGCTTTCTGTTTGCCCAGCCCGATCTGGAGCGCGGGCCGATTGAGCTCAGTCGGATGACGCCCCGAAACAGTTCGGTGCCGGCATCGCTTCAGGGGGAGGAGGCGCTGTGGGGCCGACGCTCCATCTTCCGTCTGGAGGCCAGGCCGCTGTTGGTCAGCGAAGTGTTTTTGCCGGCATTCACTCAACGACTACTATCGATGCGAGAGCGATCCTCATGAACCGACACCGAACTCAGCCCAGGCGCGCGAAACCGGTCGCCGGCATTGATTGGCGCGAGCGCCTGCCGGTCTACCTGCGCCTCACGCGCCTGAACAAACCCATCGGCACCTTCCTGTTGCTCTGGCCCACGCTCTGGGCACTGTGGCTGGCGGCGGGGGGCTTTCCGGACTGGGACCTGTTGATCATTTTTGTGCTGGGCGTGTTCGTGATGCGCTCGGCCGGTTGTGTGATCAACGACTACGCCGACCGGGGTTTCGATGGCCATGTGAAGCGCACCCGCGAGCGGCCGCTGGCCACCGGTGAGGCGAGCGAGCGCGAGGCGATCACCCTCTTTGTCGGGCTCTGTCTGGTCGCTTTTGGGCTGGTATTGCTCACCGACAGTTTCACCATCAAGCTCTCCTTCGGGGCGGTGGCGCTGGCGTTCTGCTACCCCTTCATGAAGCGCTATACCCACCTGCCCCAGATTGTGCTCGGGGCGGCCTTTGCCTGGGCCATTCCCATGGCCTTTGCCGCCCAGCGCGGCAGTCTGGGCACCGATGTCTGGCTGCTGTACACAACCGCCCTGCTCTGGACCGTGGTGTATGACACCCTCTACGCCATGGTGGACCGGGACGACGACCTGAAGGTGGGCATCAAGTCCACGGCGGTGCTGTTCGGCGAGCTGGACCGGGTGATGATCGGCCTGCTTCAGGGGCTCACGCTCTATGCGCTGGTGATGGTCGGTGGCCGTTTTGATCTGGGGTGGATGTACTACCTGGGCCTGGCGGCGGCCGCCGGCCTGTTTGTCTATCATCAGTACCTGATCCGCTTTCGCGAGCGAGCGGCCTGCTTCAGGGCTTTTCTGAGCAACAACTGGGTGGGCTTCGTCATTTTTGTGGGGCTGGTGCTGGACCTGTGGATGGCCTGAGACGCGCCTGCCACCCCGCCCGGGGGCAATTGGTAATACTTCGACATCAAATCAATTTTCGCCATGTCATAATTGTGTAACACTAAGTTTATTAAATACGCTTGCGCGATGGTCTTTCAGGGAGCGGCTTTCACTACCCGGAAGGTCAAACCTTTTCGATAACAGGCAAGCATTATGGCAGGTCGCAGGATTCTCATAGTTGACGACGAAGCGGCCATCCGCGACATGTTGCGGGTGGCCCTGGAAATGGCCGACTACGAATGTATTGAAGCGAGCACCGCCCAGGAGGCGCTCGAACTGACGGTCGACGAGCGGCCGGATCTGGTACTGCTCGACTGGATGATGCCCGGCACCAGCGGCATCGAGCTGGCCCGCCGGCTGAAGCGCGAAGAAACCACCTCGGAAGTGCCCATCATCATGCTCACCGCGAAGGGTGAGGAAGACAACAAAATCCAGGGTCTCGAAGTCGGCGCGGACGATTACATCACCAAACCCTTCTCGCCGCGTGAACTGGTGGCCCGGCTCAAGGCCGTGTTGCGGCGCGCGGACCCCCAGGTCAACGGCAATCCGATCCGGGTCAAAGGTCTCTGCCTGGACCCGGGAAGCCACCGGGTGACCATCAACGACCACCCCGTGGATATGGGACCCACCGAATATCGCCTGCTCGAGTTCTTTCTGACCCACCAGGAAAGGGCTTATACTCGCAGCCAGTTGCTGGATCACGTCTGGGGCGGCAACGTCTATGTGGAGGAGCGCACCGTGGATGTGCACATCCGCCGGCTGCGCAAGGCGCTGGCCGTCGATAAGCACGAGGATCTGGTGCAGACGGTGCGCGGTACCGGATATCGCTTCTCCACCCAGGCCAGCTGAACCCGGACCCGATGAGCGTCCAAATCGACATTAGCGGTTTCCCAGGAGCGGGAACCCCACAGGAGAGGCCTTTATTTTGCTTCGGGGTTTTAGTGCCGAGCTTCGGCGGCTGTTTATTCTGGCGGTGGTATGCGTACTGGTGGGGCTCTGGTTTGACCGGCTGAGCTGGACGCTCTTGGCCGGTGGTGCGCTCTATATCGCCTGGATGGTGTGGCAGATTCGCCGTCTCAACAAGTGGCTGTTGCGCCAGAACGATGAGCCACCTCCCGAGTCCAGCGGCATCTGGGGCGAGTTGTTCGACAATATCTACCACCTCCAGCGCCGCCAGGTGCAGGAAAAAAACAGTCTGCGGGCGGTCATCAGCCGGGTGCAGGAAACCAGCTCGGCCCTGCGCGACGGGGTCATCGTGCTCGACTGGCGAGGCTGCCTGGACTGGTGGAATCCCTCGGCGCAGCGCCTGCTCGGCTTCCACAGCAGTGACCAGGGCAAGTCGGTGATCAACTTCATCCGCCACCCCCGGTTTGTCAGTTACTTTGAAGAGGGTAACTACAGCGAGCCCCTGGAGCTTCCCTCCCCCCGTTTCAGCTCCAAGCAACTGCAGTTTCAGATCACCCGCTTTGGCCGCAACGAGCGGTTGATCGTGGTGCGCGATACCACCCAGCTGCACAAGCTTGAACAGATGCGCCAGGATTTTGTGGCCAATGTCAGCCACGAGCTGCGCACTCCGCTTACCGTCATCACCGGTTATCTGGAAACCCTGTCCGACAGTGGCGCGGAGTTGAGCCCCTCCTGGCAGAAAGCCCTGCGTCAGATGCAGCAACAGTCCCGGCGCATGTCGCTGCTGATCAACGACCTGATCACCCTGTCCAAGCTGGAGACCACGGAGTCGGGCCACAACCACAAGCCGGTCGCGCTGAAGCCGCTGCTCGAATCGATCAGATCCGAAGCCCAGGCGCTGAGTGGAGAGAAAAACCATCAGATCTTTCTGGAGTGCGAAACGCCGGATCTGGAGCTGGCGGGCAACGAGAAAGAGCTGCACAGCGCCTTCTCCAATCTGGTCACCAACGCGGTCAAATACACACCCGCCGAGGGGCGAATCGTCATGCGCTTGTGGGAGGCGCATCAGCAGATTTTCTTTTCAGTGAATGACAATGGGCCCGGTTTTGACAGCAAGCACATTCCCCACCTGACCCAGCGTTTCTATCGGGTGGAACAGAGCCGAAACAGCGGCACCGGCGGTACCGGCCTGGGGCTGGCCATCGTCAAACACGTGCTGATGCGCCACGATGGCGAGCTGCAGATCAGCAGCGAGCTGGGCAGGGGCAGCACCTTCACCTGCATCTTCAGTCGGTCATGATGGTATAGTTTCGCCCCCGTACCACAGAGCCCGAACCTTTCATGCCTGAGTTACCTGAAGTCGAAACCACCCGGCGGGGCATTGCCCCGCACATCGAGGGTCGCCAACTCACCGAGGTCATCATCCGCCAGCCCAAACTGCGCTGGCCGGTGCCCGGGCCGCTCGCCGCTGCCATTGAGGGCCGAACCCTCCTTGAGGTCAGTCGCCGGGGCAAGTATCTGCTGCTGCGTTTTGACAATGGCACCGCCTTGATCCACCTGGGCATGTCCGGCAGCCTGCGCATCGTTGAAAGAAAGGAGCCGCCGCGCTTTCACGATCACTTCGATCTGGTGTTCGGTTCGCGCGTGCTGCGCTACTGTGACCCGCGCCGTTTCGGCTGTCTGCTCTGGGTGGAAGGCGACGCCGAGGACCATGCGCTGCTCGCCCATCTGGGGCCGGAGCCTCTGAGCGACGCCTTTCATGCCGAGTATCTGTTCCGGCGCAGTCGCAAACGCACCGCCCCCATCAAGCAGTTTCTCATGGACAGCAAAACCGTGGTGGGGGTGGGCAACATCTACGCCAACGAGGCGCTCTATCTGGCGGGCATCAAACCCATCCGCAAGGCCGGGACTCTGACCCGCAAGCAGGCGCAAGCGCTGGTGGAGCAGATCCGGTTTGTGCTTCAGCGCTCCATTGACCAGGGCGGCACCACCCTGCGCGACTTCGTCGGCGGAGACGGCCAGCCGGGCTATTTCAAGCAGCAGCTGCTGGTCTACGGTCGTGGTTATCAACCCTGTCGCCAGTGCGGCAAAGCGCTGAAAGAAATCCGGATGAACAATCGCACCAGCGTGTACTGTGTGGCTTGTCAGAAATAGAGAAGGGTATTGATGCAACCGTTGGTCAGGTTTGTTGACCCGAGGGTCGGGTCACCAGCCAGATGCCCCAGCACACCAGCGCCAGCGCCATCAGGTTTTTCCATTCCAGGATGGTTTCCTGCAGAAAGTAGGCTGACAGGAGCGCGCCGAACACCGGAATCAGGAACTGGAGGGGAATGACCTGCCCCACCGGGTTGTGCTTGAGCAGAAAACTCCAGAGGGCGAAGACCGTCGCCGACAGCGCCGTCAGATAGCCCAGCAACAACCCCGAATGCCAGCCGATCCCCGTGACCTCGCCGCCACTGAAGCTCCCGATGGCAATCAGTACCAGTCCCCCGAGGGTGAGCTGCTGCCCGGTCATGACCACCGGGTCGATGGTCTGGGACAGACGTTTGCCGTAAAGCAGCGCAATGGCCATGACCAGCGCGGCGATGGCAATAAAGCCCTCACCCATCAGGGTAAAATCGAAGTTCAGCGGGCCCCGTCCCAGGTTCACCAGCACAACGCCGGCGAAGCCGAGAATGCAGCCGATGCTGCGCGCCGCGCTCATCCGGTCATTGCGATAGATGAAATGCGCGAGCAGCACGCTGAAGAAGGTGCCGGTGGAGTTCACAATGGCCGCCTTCACCCCGCTGGCGTAGGCCAGACCGATATAGAAAAACACATACTGCAGGGTGGTCTGCATCAGCCCCAGCAGGGCGAGCTGGCCCCACTGGCGGGGGCTGAACGACCAGAGGGATTTGCCCGTGACCGTCGCCAGGGCCAGAAGCAGCAGGCCGGAGCCGAAAAAGCGGTAGCCCGCAAACAGCACCTGGGAGGCGGTGTCATCGGCGGGAATGCTCAGCAGGGCGTAGCCGGTTTTGATCGCCGGGTAGGCGCTGCCCCAGAGCAGGCAGCAGAAAATGGCGGTGAGGACCACCAGCCAGCGCCGGGTGAAGTGCGAGCGATCGGGCATTGAGTGTACTCCGCCACTTACATTGTGACATTCAGCGGACCGGAAAGGGGTTAGCCGCAAGGCATGCCGGCGCCCTCAGTGATGGGGTTTGTGGCCGAACTTGTGCGCCAGTGCCTGCTCGACCGAGGGTCGCACGAATTTGCTCACATCGCCATTGAGGCTGGCGATCTCCCGCACAATGGACGACGAAATAAAAGATAAGTGCTCGGCCGGAGTCAGAAACAGGCTCTCCATGCTGGGCTCCAGCGCCCGGTTCATGTTGGCCAGCTGAAATTCGTATTCAAAGTCGGACACCGCACGCAGCCCGCGCAGCACCGCCTGGGCTTTCTTCTCCCGCACAAAATCCACCAGCAGTTTGTCAAAGCCGCAGACCTCGACATTGTCCAGGTGCTGCAGGTTGTCGCGCACCAGAGAGACGCGCTCATTGAGGCTGAACAGCGGGTTTTTCCGGGGGCTGTCGGCCACGCCGATCACCACCTGGTCGAACAGTCGACAGGCGCGCTCCACCAGATCGATGTGGCCATTGGTAATCGGATCGAAGGTGCCGGGGTAGACCACTGTGCGCATGGGTAAGTCTCTTGGTTGGCGGCGTTTTGTCGCGGTAAACAGGCGCCCGATGGTAATGAATTTCCCCGGCCTTGGCCAGTCGAGGGGCGATCAGCTCCCCAAAAAGTAGAGGCGGTAGCGGACCTGGCCGGTGGTTTTGTCCCGATGGAGGTGCCAGTTCGCGGGCAGTTCCGGCTCCAGCGCCGGACCGGATTCGACATAGACGGCGGCGTCACTGGCCAGCCAGCCGGGCCGGGCCAGCCGCTCGATGCTCTCTTGCCACAGATCGAGATCAAACGGAGGGTCGATGAACACCACATCAAAGGGTTGCGCCGGCGGCTCACCATTGAGCCATTTCAGGCTGTCCTCATTAAGGGCCCGGCCCCGGTCAGTGCCCAGCTGTTGCAGGTTGGCACGCAGCTGGGTGGCGGCCACCGGGTCCTTTTCCACCAGGGTCGCCGACCTGGCGCCTCTGGACAGGGCCTCCAGACCCAGGGCGCCCGAGCCGGCATACAGGTCCAGACAGTGGGCATCAGGCAAGAGGGGCCCGAGCCAGTTGAACAGCGTTTCCCGCACCCGGTCGCCGGTGGGGCGCAGGCCCTCGACCGCCGGGAAGCTGAGCTTGCGCCCGCGCCACTGACCGCCGATGATCCGAAGCGGTTGGGTACTCTGTGCGCTTTCGGCCTTTTTCTTTGCGGGTCGCTTCGCGGCTTTCAACGGGGGCCTCTCTCTCGCTGGGATAGAAGTGTTAGGATAGCGTCTTTCCGCCCGTAGCATAAAGGTAGATCAACTCACCCATGTTGTTTTTCAAACGCAAGAAGCAGAAACCGGCCGAAACGGAGGTCGACTCCGAGCGCCCGGTCGATGCCCCCGAATCGACTTCGGAAGCCGAGTCGGCCCCCGAAGCGCCCGCCAGCCCTGACGCCGACGCGGCCGAGCCGCCCCGGGAAACCAGCGAGGCCACTTCGAAAGCCGGGTCCCAGTTGCAGGAAAAACCCAAAACCAGCGTCTTTGCCCGCATCAAACGGGGTTTGAGCCGCACCAGCAACCAGTTTACCGAGGGGCTGGGCAATCTGATTCTGGGCAGCAAAGCCATTGACGACGAGCTGCTGGAAGAAATCGAATCCCAGCTGCTGGTGGCCGACGTGGGCTACCAGGCCACCACCGACATCATCGACAACCTCACGGATCGGGTGGCGCGCAAACAACTGAACGACGCCGACTCGCTTTTTCAGGCGCTGCGCGAACAGCTGGCCGAGTTGCTGGTGCCGGTGGAGTCGCCCCTGGTCATTGATACCGAAAAGCAGCCCTACGTGATTCTGGTGGTGGGGGTGAATGGTGTGGGCAAGACCACCACCATCGGCAAGCTGGCCAAACACCTTCAGGGGCAGGATAAAAATGTGATGCTCGCCGCGGGCGACACCTTTCGCGCGGCTGCCGTGGAGCAGCTGCAGGTCTGGGGCGAGCGCAACAAAGTGCCGGTGATCGCCCAGCACACCGGCGCCGACAGTGCCTCGGTGGTGTTCGATGCGCTCCAGGCCGCCAAGGCCCGCGGGACCGACGTGCTGATCGCCGATACCGCCGGGCGCCTGCACAACAAGTCGCACCTGATGGAAGAGTTGTCCAAGGTCAAACGGGTCATGGGCAAGATCGACCCCTCGGCTCCCCACGAAATCCTGCTGGTGCTGGACGCCGGCACCGGTCAGAACGCGGTGAGTCAGGCGCGCGAGTTCATCCAGTCCTCGGGCGTGACCGGACTGGTACTGACCAAGCTCGATGGCACGGCCAAGGGCGGGGTCATCTTTGCCCTGAGCAAGGAATTCGGTCTGCCGGTGCGCTTTATCGGTGTGGGCGAAGGGGTGGACGACCTGCAACCGTTCCGGGCGCAGCCCTTTGTCGACGCGCTCTTTGGCGAGTCGCGCGAGTGAGGAGCGGGGCGTGATTCGTTTTGACGCGGTCAGTAAACGCTACGGCAGCGGCCAGGATGCACTATCCCGGGTGAGTTTCGAGGTCCCCAAAGGGGAGATGGTGTTTCTCACCGGTCACTCGGGCGCCGGCAAAAGTACCCTGATGAAGTTGATCATGCTGATGGAGCGCCCGACCCAGGGACAGGTCTTCATCGATGAGCGCAACCTCAATCGCCTCTCCCGCCGGCATATCCCCTATTTCCGGCGCAAGGTGGGCGTGGTGTTCCAGAATCACCAACTGTTGTTCGACCGCAGCGTGTTTGAAAACGTCGCCCTGCCGCTGCAGATCGCGGGCTACCAGACCGGCGAGGTCGGGCGCCGGGTGCGGGCGGCCCTGGACAAGGTGGGCCTGCTCAACAAGGAGCGCCACAACCCCATCATGCTCTCCGGCGGCGAACAGCAGCGGGTGGGCATCGCCCGCGCGGTGGTCAACAAGCCGCCGCTGCTGCTGGCGGATGAGCCCACCGGCAACCTGGATCCGGAGCTGTCGGCCGATATCATGAATCTTTTCCGCCAGTTCAACGACGTGGGTGTCACGATCATGATTGCCAGTCACGACCTGGCGCTGCTCCAGCGGATGAACAAGCGGGTGCTGGGCCTCTCGGGCGGCGAAATCGTTCACGACGGGGTGCTGGCATGAAGCCGCGCCGTCCCGCAGCGCCGGTCAAACCCCGCCCCAAGGGCGCCAGCCAGAGCAGGACCCGGCTGGCGGACCGGCTCGATTCCTGGCAGGCGCACCACAGCACCACCGCCGTGGAGAGCCTGCAGCGGCTGCTGCGCACCCCGCTGCAGAGTCTGCTGACCTGGCTGGTGGTGGCGGTCGCGGTCGCCCTGCCCGCCGCCCTGTATCTGGTGTTGAGCAATATCCAGAACCTGGGATACAGCTGGCAGGACTCCGGGCAACTGTCGGTGTTTCTGGAGCGCGATACCCGTTCTGAAGCGGTACAGGCGCTGCGGGACACGCTACTCGAATACCCTGAGGTGGACTCGGTGGAGCACATCCCTCCCGAGGCCGCCATGGAGGAGTTCAAGGATTACTCGGGGCTCGGGCGGGTGCTGGAGGATCTGGAACAGAACCCTCTGCCCGATGTCCTGTTGGTGCGCCCGGCGGTCACTGATCCCGACGCCCTGATGACGCTGCGCGAAGCGCTGGCGGAGGAGGCGGTGGTCGCCGAGGTGCGTCTGGACATGGCCTGGGTTAAACGCCTGCAGGAGATGATGGAGCTGGGCCAGCGCGTGGTGCTGGCGCTGGCGGTGCTCTTGGCCCTGGGCGTTCTCCTGGCGGTGGGCAATACCATCCGCCTCGCCATCGAAAACCGCCGGGATGAAATCCTGGTGGTCAAGCTGGTGGGCGGCACTGATGCCTTTGTCCGCCGACCCTTTCTCTATACCGGTTTCTGGTACGGTCTGGGCGGCGGGATTCTCGCCCTGGTGCTCCTCGGGCTCGGGCTCTGGTGGCTGTCCGGGCCGGTGGCCCGGCTGGCGGATCTCTATCAGAGCGACTTCCGCTTGCAGGGGCTGGACTGGGCCGCCAGCATGCAGCTGGTCCTGCTTTCCGGCCTGTTGGGGCTGGCCGGGGCCTGGCTGGCCGTGGCCCGCCACCTGATCCAGATCGAACCCCAGTAACGTATGCTCCAAGGTGTTTCATTTTTCACCCAATTGGCTGAATTTGGCGCCTAAGATTCTGATTTCAAAGGTGTTTGGCCCGCTTGGGGGAACTTTTCCGGGCTTGGCAGTCCAAGGGTGTAATGCTACACTCGAGGTCCGAATTTCTAAGGAGGTAAGTAATGAGCACTGGCCTGATGCCAGCCGGGGTATTATCCCCAGGCGGTAACCTGAATGCCTATGTTCAGACAGTGAGCCGTTTTCCGGTGCTATCACCGGAGGAAGAGCAACATCTGGCTGATGACCTCTATTACAACGGCAATCTCGAAGCGGCGCGGCAGCTGGTCATGTCGCACCTGCGCTTCGTGGTTCACATTGCGCGTTCCTACAACGGCTACGGCCTGCCGCTGGGCGACCTGATCCAGGAGGGCAACGTCGGCCTGATGAAGGCGGTCAAGCGTTTCAATCCGGAGCGCGGGGTACGCCTGGTCTCTTTTGCGGTGCACTGGATCAAGGCTGAGATTCACGAATTCATTCTGCGCAACTGGCGCATTGTCAAAGTGGCGACCACCAAGGCCCAGCGCAAGCTGTTCTTCAATCTGCGCGGCGCCAAAAAGCGGCTCGCCTGGCTGAACAACGACGAGGCGGAAGCCGTCGCCGAAGATCTGGGTGTGGACGTCAAGCACGTGCGCGAGATGGAAGGCCGTCTGGCGTCCTACGACGCCGGCTTTGATGCCGGTGAAGAAGACGACGATGACAGCCACTATGTCGCGCCGGTGCACTATCTGGAAGACAAGCGCTACGACCCGGCCACCCAGCTGGAAGACTCCAACTGGGAAGAGAACAGCGTCAACAATCTGGAAGTCGCCTTGGAAAAGCTGGATGATCGCAGCCGAACCATTCTCCAGCGTCGCTGGCTGGCCGAAGACAAGTCGACGCTGCACGAGCTGGCTGCGGAATACGGCGTTTCGGCCGAGCGTATTCGTCAGCTTGAAAAAAATGCGATGAAGAAGGTCAAGACCGCCATTCTGGCTGCCTGATCCTCCACGCTTTCATACAAGCTGACACTTGAAAACCGGTTGAATTGACAGTCTGTTGAGTTGAAAAGCCGCGCGCTGCGCGGCTTTTTTGTCTGAGTCGGGCCCGTCCCTCGGGCTTGCCCTGTCTGGCCGGGCCAATGGCCCCAAGAGCGATTGATCGAAATGACACCCCTGTTTGTGCTTATTGCCGCCCTGTCCGGGTTGATCGCCGTCGGACTGGGTGCCTTTGCGGCCCATGGCCTGAAAGCCCGGTTGAGTGTCGAGGCTCTCTCCGCGTTTCAGACCGGGGTGCAGTATCAGATGTACCACGCACTGGCGCTGCTGGCGGTGGCGGTTCTGCTGCGGGTACTCGGCCATTCCTGGGCGCTGGCAGCCAGTGGCTGGCTGTTTTTGGCCGGCATCCTGTTCTTCAGTGGCAGTCTCTACGCACTGGCATTGGGCGGGCCGCGCTGGCTGGGGCCGGTGACGCCCCTGGGCGGACTCTGCTTTCTTCTGGGCTGGCTCGCGCTTACGGTGGCGGCGGTGCGGGCACTGCGTCTTTAAACCTGTTGATTGAGTTGTACTCGGCATGTCAGAAACTGAATCCCGCCTCGCCATCCGGCCGGAATACAAACCCAAAGCCATTCGCAGCTATGTGATCCGCGCCGGCCGCATTACCGAGGGCCAGCGGCAGGCGTTCGACCAATGGTGGCCCACCTATGGTCTGAGTCTGCACGATGGGCCCCTGGAGCCGAAGGCCGTTTTTGGTCGGGAGGCCCCGCTGGTGCTGGAAATCGGGTTCGGTATGGGCGACTCCCTGCTGGCCATGGCGCGCAACGAGCCGGACAAGGACTTCATCGGGATTGAAGTGCATCCTCCCGGTGTCGGCCGGTTGATCAAGGGCGCCGGGGACGAGGGGATTACCAACCTGCGCGTCTACATGGCCGATGCCATTGATGTGCTCGATGACTGTGTCCCCGAGGGGGCCATTGCTCGCTTCCAGCTCTATTTCCCCGACCCCTGGCACAAAAAGAAGCATCATAAGCGCCGGATTGTGCAGCCGGCCTTTGTCGAGAAGGTCCGGCAAAAGCTGATGCCCGGGGGGGTGATGCACCTGGCGACCGACTGGGAAAACTATGCCGAGCATATGCGGGAGGTGATGGAAGCGGCTCCGGGGCTCACCAATGTGGCGGGGGCCGGTCTCTATTCCGCTCGGCCGGAGTACCGCCCGGTGACCAAATTCGAGCAGCGCGGCGCCCGGTTGGGACACGGAGTCTGGGATCTGCTTTACCGCACCTGAGGGCCTGGTGCGGAGCCCCGGTGGCCCGGGAGGTTACGGAAGGCGCGGCAAATCGCCATTTTGCGTGATCGCTTTCGCGAAATGGGCTCCCGTTCGGTTTCTTTTCACGAAAAGAGACGGTATGCTCGCCGGGCGCTCTTCCGTCGAAGGAATTTACTCTGGCATGAAACTGTCATAGGACTGGGCTGCAACGCCGGTCGTGCTTTGGTCACCCAGTCAGGGATGAGCCGAAAACTGGCCTGGGCACATTTTTCGTCATGCTTGTGATCTGGGGTACAATCCGACGGCATGATAAGAATAATGCCACGGTCGTCTCTCTGGCCCGTTCACCAGTCAGGCGGCATTCTAGTGCGCGTGGAGTAGTCAATTGTCGAACACAACATTGCAACAAGAGCCAAAATCGACCGGCGTAGTGGCGGATTGGCGCAGCGAGCGGCTGGTCCAGGCCCTGCGGCGCTGTGGTGCCGGGTTCGCGCGGGTGCCCGCGTCCGTGTGGCGCTTTCTGGTCAAGCTCGCCCTGGTGGTCTGGCTCGCCTATACCCTGGCCCAGATGGTCTGGTTGCTGGTTCCCGCGCCGGATACGCCTCAGGCTCGTGTCGCCCCCAATGCGTTGGAAGCAGATCGCGGTGACGCGACGGGCGAGCGGGTGGATATTGCCCAGCTCGCTTCATTGGAAATCTTTGGGCGTGTGGCCGAAGGGGATGAACCCGAAGAGTTCGCCGGCTCGGGTGACGCTCCCGGAGGTTCGGGGATCGAAGACGAAGCGGTGGATACCGAGCTGAAGCTGGTGCTGCGCGGAATCATGGGCAGTAACGAGGAGGCGGCCGCCCGGGCGATCATTGCCGATGGCTCCGATCAGGCGATCTATGCCCCGGGAGACGAGTTGCCGGTCAGGGGCAGCGTGACTCTGGAAAAAGTGTTGCCACTGCGCGTGATTCTGAACAATAGCGGCCGTTACGAGTCTCTGTGGCTCTACTCCGACAATGATCTGGGCAGCAGCCTGGCCGCTTCGCGTCCGGTTCCGGATACGCCCAGCCGTAGCTGGGAGGGGGACGACAGTGAGGATATGGCCGAGAGTCCGGAGCCGCAGGACGATCGGCAGACTGAGGAAGCCATTGAAGAGCCGGTCGAAGAGCAGGAGCTGGAAGACGCGGCCGATGAAGTGGCGGACCGGATGGGCAGCCAGTCGCTTTCCGATGTGGTGTCCATGAGCATTCACCGCGAAGACGGTCAGATCGTCGGCTACAAGATTCGTCCCGGGCGCAACCGGGTTATGTTCGACTCCCTGGGGTTGGAAGCCGGCGACGTCGTCAAGGCGGTCAATGGCGTCGAGCTGAGCAGCCCCCAGAGAGTGATGGAAATTTACCGCGATATGGGGGGAGCCAGCTCCGCCAGTCTACTGATCGAACGGGACGGCCAGGAATTGTCCGTCGACATCGAGCTTGAATAACAACGAGGGTAACCAGTGAACGTGTGTGCGAAACGCTTGGTAGGAACGGCCGTGACCGCTCTGCTGTGTCTGAGTCTCAACGCCTGGGCGCAGCAGACCTGGACGGTCAACTTCAAGGATACCGACATCCAGGAAGTGATCAAATTCGTCGCCGACGCGACCGGCAAAACCATCATTGTCGACCCGAAGGTGCGCGGCCAGGTCCGGGTCATCTCCGAGGAGGAAGTGGACAAGGAAGAGCTCTATGACCTGTTTCTGTCGATGATGGACGTTCAGGGCTTTACCGCCGTGGAAAATGGCAATGTGGTCCGGGTGGTGCCCAATCGAGACGCGCGCTCGCTGCCCGTGCCGGCTGCGCTTGAAACCGATGGCCGGAGCGACGACACCTACATCACCCAGGTGCTCAAGCTCGACAACATCAGTGCCTCCAAAGTGCTGCCGACTTTGCGCCCCCTGGTTCCCCAGCACGGCCACCTCTCGGCGTATGACCCCAGCAACTCCATCATCGTGACCGACACCCGCTCCAATATCCTTCGACTCAAAGAAATTATTGCCCAGATTGATCAGTCCTCGGTGGTCGATACCGAGCTCATCCAGCTCGAGTTTGCCCAGGCCGAAGATGTCGCCCGGGCGGTCACCCAGATCGAGAAGCCCGGTTCCGGCGAAGGGGGCAAGCCGGCGCTGACGGTCGTGCCGGATACACGCACCAATGCGGTTCTGGTCCACGGCGACGATCTGCAGCGCCAGCGCGTGCGCCTGCTCGTGGAGCAGATGGATCGTCCCAAGACCAAAGACAACAATGTCCGGGTGGTCTACCTGAAGTACGCCAAGGCCGAAAATGTGGCCCAGGTGCTCAACGGCGTCATGCAAACCATGGGTGCGGAGTCAGGCGAAGGCCAGAATCGCAGCCGCCAGACCAGCATTCATCCCGATGAAGATACCAACTCCATCCTGATTACCGCTGATGGCGACGTCATGGAGTCACTTCTGGGTGTGATCGAAAGTCTGGACATCCGCCGCGCCCAGGTGCTGGTGGAGGCGATCATCGTCGAGGTGGAAGACAGCGATGGCCGGGAGCTGGGCGTCCAGTGGATGTATCGGGACGATAAGCGCGGCTTTGGCAGCTCCACCACCGGCGATGGCTCTCTCAGTGTCGGCCAGAGCGCCTTCGATGACAGCGACGAAGGCCTGATCAGTCTGGCGGGGTCCCTGGCACAGACCACTGGCCAGACCTTTGGTATCGGCCGGCTGGGTGAGCGCACCGATTTTCTGGCCATTCTCAACATGCTGCAGGAAGAGAGCTCCACCAATATTCTGTCCACGCCCAACCTGCTGACTACGGATAACCACACGGCCTCTATTTCAGTGGGCCAGAACGTTCCCTTTGCCACCGGCTCCTTCACCTCCACCGGCGGGGGCAGCAGCAACCCGGGCAACCCCTTCCGAACCATTGAACGGCGTGATGTGGGCATTCTGCTGGAAGTCACTCCGCATGTGAACGCCGGCGACAGCGTGGTACTGGACATCAGTCAGGAGGTGTCCAGCCTGTCCAATCTGAACAGCAACGATGGCCCCATCACCAATCAGCGCAAACTGGAAACCCAGGTGCTCGCCGCCAACGGCGAAACCGTGGTGCTCGGGGGCCTGATTGAAGAAGAGGTGCAGACCTCCACCCAGAAAGTGCCCTTCCTGGGCGACATTCCCCTGATGGGACGTCTGTTTCGCAACCAGACCGACAGCCTGTCGAAAACCAACTTGCTGGTCTTCATTCGGGCCACGGTGATTGAAGATGACCAGATGCTCCGGGGTGCGACCGCTGAGAAGTACAAAGAGTTGCGTCGACAGCAGGAAGAGCGTCGTGCCGCCGGCGGCATGTTGTTCAACAATCGGGAGCTTCCCGTCCTGCCCGAATGGCAGGAGAAGCTGGATCGTGCCGAGGAAATCAACATCCGCATGATGGGGCGCGACGAAGAGCAAGACGCCGAGGGTGAGGAGTAAAACCGTGAGCGCCGAATCCATGTTGGAGCAATACGAACAAGAGCAGGACCATACCCTGGGCGAGCTGCCCGAGGGCGAAGAGGTCCATGCGGCCAGTGTGGGTGACGATATCGCCCATGCCCGGCTACCGTTCGGTTTTGCGTCCAGTCACGGTGTGATGGTGGACGAAGAGGAAAACGGTCTCACCCTGATTTACCGCCCCGGACTCAACCTGGATGTATTGCTGGAACTGCAGCGCTATCTGGGCACCGAGTTCGCACTGCGTGAAGTGTCCTCCGAGGAATTTCAACAGCGGCTGACCCGCGTCTACCAAAGTGGTGACGGCGCGGCTCAGCAGGCGGCGGAAGACCTGGGGGCGGAATACGACCTGTCCTCCATGGCCGAGGATCTGGCCGACCGCACCGACCTGCTCGCCGGCAACGACGATGCGCCCATCATCCGTCTGATCAACGCCATCCTGTCACAGGCCGTGCGCGAAGAGGCCTCGGATATTCACCTGGAGCCCTTTGAAGACCGGGTCTCGGTACGCTTTCGCATCGATGGGGTCCTGAGTGAAATTCTCTCGCCCAAAGCGGAGTTGGCACCGGTGCTGGTGTCGCGCCTGAAAGTGATGGCGCGCCTGGACATCGCCGAAAAGCGCCTGCCCCAGGATGGTCGTATCACGGTGCGACTGGCGGGCCATGCGGTCGATATCCGGGTCTCCACCATTCCCTCGGCCCACGGCGAACGCATCGTATTGCGTCTGCTGGACCAGGCCGCCGGGCAGCTCTCTCTGGAGCAGCTGGCCATGCCGCCGCACGTGCGCGAGGGGCTGGGCAAGGCGCTGCACAAACCCCACGGTATCATTCTGGTGACCGGCCCCACCGGCTCGGGTAAAACCACCACCCTGTACGCGGGTCTGAGCCACATCAATACCCGCAGTCGCAATATTCTGACCATTGAAGACCCGGTGGAGTACCTGCTGCCGGGCATCGGCCAGACCCAGGTGAACACCAAGGTCGACATGACCTTTGCCCGCGGTCTGCGCGCCATTCTGCGGCAAGACCCGGATGTGGTCATGGTGGGCGAGATCCGCGATGGTGAGACCGCCGAAATCGCCATTCAGGCCAGTCTGACCGGTCACTTGGTGCTGTCCACGCTGCACACCAACACCGCCATCGGGGCGGTGATGCGGCTCAAAGACATGGGCGTTGAGCCCTTCCTGCTGGCCTCCAGCCTCGAGGTGGTGATGGCCCAGCGACTGGTGCGCAAGCTCTGCTCCGTATGCCGCGAGTCCTATGAGCCCAATGAAGCCGAGCGCGAGCTGATGCGCCTGCCCGAGGGCCAGAGAATTTACCGCCCCGTGGGCTGCAAACAGTGCAACAACATGGGCTACCGTGGCCGTAAGGGGATCTACGAACTGATTGAAATCAACGAGCGGATGCGCCACCTGATTCACGAGCAGGCCGGCGAACACGACCTCCTGGCCGAGGCGCGCAAATACAGCCCCTCGATCAGCGACGACGGCCGCCAGTGTGTGATCGATGGCACGACCAGCCTGGAAGAAGTGCTCCGGGTGACCACCGCCAGCTAGTGAATTGAATTGCGAGATGAGAAGCCATGGGTGCCTATAGCTATCAAGCATTGAACGAGGCCGGTAAAACGGTCAAGGGCATTCTTGAAGGCGACTCCGAGCGCCAGGTGCGCAGTCAGCTGCGGGCCAAAAAGCTCAAACCGCTCGAAGTTTCCAGTGCCGTGGGGGGCAAACGCGCCAGCACCGCTTCAGCGGCGCAGGGGTTGAGTGGCTTCCAGCAACGCTGGCGGGCGCGGATGAATACCCGCGACCTGAGCCTGATTACCCGACAACTGGCCTCACTGGTGAAATCCGGCCTGCCTCTGGATGAAGCGTTGCAGGCCACCGCCAAGCAGCAACAGAAGCCCAATAACAAGCGCATACTGCTGCAGGTTCGATCGAAAGTACTGGAAGGTCTGAGTCTGGCCCAGGCGCTGGGTGAAATCCCGGGCGCCTTCGACAATATGTTCCGGGCCATGGTCAAGGCCGGTGAAAGCTCGGGTTATCTGGCGCCGGTGCTTGAGCGACTGGCGGATTATACCCAGAGCAATCAGCAGATCCAGCAGCGCCTGAAAATGGCGATGATCTATCCACTGGTGCTGCTGTTCATCAGCCTGACGGTGATCATAGCCCTGATGGCGTTCGTGGTCCCCAAGCTGGTGAGTATTTTTCAGCAGAGCGAGCGCGATCTACCGGCGCTGACGCAGTTCATGATCGCCAGCAGTGACTTTATCGTCAACTATGGCCACTACACGATACTGGCGATCATCGGGCTGGTATTCGGTTTCCACCGCCTCTTGCGCAACGAGGCCAGGCTCAGACGCTGGCATCAAATAAAATTGAAAATGCCGGTGATGGGCAATCTGATCCTGCAGATCAACAGCTCCCGGTTTGCGGCGACCCTGGCGCTGTTGTCCTCCAGTGGCGTGCCCCTGCTGCAGGCGCTGCACATTGCCGGGCAGGTGATGACCAACAAAATCATGCAGGAAGCCTGTGAGGCGGTGGCCGAAGATGTGCAGGAGGGGACCAGCCTGCACCGGGCGATGGAAAAAGCCGGGTACTTTCCGCCCCTGCTGGTGCAGCTGGTGGCCAGCGGCGAGACCAACGGTACCTTGCCCGAGCAGCTGGAGAACGCGGCCCAGGATCAGGACCGGGAGCTGGAAATGATGCTGGGGGTGGCCATGGGCCTGCTGGAGCCCTTTACGGTGGTGTTCATGGGCGGTGCGGTCTGCCTGATCGTGATGGCCATTCTGCAACCGATCTTTGAAATGAACAGCCTGATTTAACAGACCGAAATACCAATTTTTTATGATTGATACAGTGGGAGTAAAGCAATGAAACAGAATCAGGGGATGCGTCGCCAGGGCGGCTTCAGTTTGATTGAAATCATGGTGGTGGTGATCATCATCGGTTTGCTGGCGAGTATCGTCGCTCCAGCGGTACTCAACCGGGCCGACGACGCCCGCATCCAGAAAGTGCAGGCCGATTTCAAGAACATCCAGACCGCGCTCAAGCTCTACCGCATCGACAACTATGTGTACCCCTCCAGTGAACAGGGGCTGGAGGCACTGGTCAGCAAACCGACCACCGCGCCCGAGCCGCGCAACTGGAAGCAGGGCGGCTACCTGGACGACCTGCCCCAGGACCCCTGGGGCAATGATTACAAATACCTGAGCCCGGGCGAGTCGCGCGAATACGATATCTATACCCTGGGCGCCGATGGGGTCACCGGCGGTGAAGGCCAGAACGCTGATATCGGCGTGTGGGATGAGCGCACGCAGGAAGATTGATGAGCTTTATGCCGGCATCTCTGGTCCGCGCCCGCGGCTTCACTCTCGTTGAGCTGCTCGTCGTCCTGATGATTGTCGGCATCGCGATCGCCATGGCGTCGCTCTCTGTGGGTGGTCGGGACAACGCCACCCTGGCAGAAGAGGAAGCCGAGCAATTCATGGTAAGCGCCCGCTTCGTGTCCGAGCAGACCGTGCTCAACCGCGAGGTGATCGGCCTGTTCTGGCAGCCGCGCGCCGACTCGGGAGCCACCGGGCAGCGCTGGTGCTACCAGTGGCGCCGCTACCGAGACCAGAGATGGGAGGAGGTCACCGACTTCATGGAAGAGCGGTGCCTGCCCCCGGAGTTGCAGCTGGAGGTTCGGGTGGAAGGTGAAGAGTGGGAGTACGACCCGCGCGAAACCACGCCCCAACCGGTGCTGGCCTTTTACCCCAGCGGCGAGGCCACGCCCTACGAAATGGCCATCATTCCGGGTCGGTTCGACGAAGGCGAGACCCAGCGCATCGAAATCACCATGATGGCGGACCTGATCTGGGTCAACCGCGAACGGGAAGAGGAGTTGCAGGACGAATGGTAAGCCGGGTGCGACAGAACCGGGGGTTTACTCTGGTGGAAGTGATGGTGGCCCTGGTGATTGTCGCCGTGGCCCTCCCGGCCTTCCTGTCTCTGGTAATGACCCAGCTGGACGGCACGGGCGCGATTCGCGACAAAACCATGGCCTTCTGGGTGGCGGAAAACGAGATGACCCGGCTGCAGCTGCAGCACCGACTGCTGCAGGACTTCAACCTTCCCGACAGTGATCAGGGCGAGGTGACCCAGGCCGGTGTGCAGTGGTACTGGCAGATGGAAAACGAAGCCACGGATTCGGGCATCCAGGGTTTCCGCCAGGTGGAAATCTCGGTGGCGCTCGATCGCAACCGGGACTCAAGCTTGGCGCAGCTGTTGGGGTTTGTTCATGAGCAGCCGTGAGCGCATAGACAACCATGAGCGCATGGAAAGCCATGAGCTTGGGCGCCGGCAACGGGGCTTTACCCTGCTGGAGATGATGGTGGCGCTGGCCATCGCCGGAGCCATCGCGGCGATGGCCTACCAGGCACTGGTGGCGGCCAGCAACGGCGCCGAACGCAGCCGTGAAATCATGACGCGGATCAACGAGCTGGATCGGGCCTGGCAGATCATCGCCTCGGACTTTCGTCATATTCTGGAGCCCGAGCCGGCTCCCCAGGGGCAGGCCCAAAGCCAGATGCAGGGCATGGGACAGGGGCTGAGGTTTCGTTTCGTCGCCGATCCCATCGCCACGCCCGATGAGGAGCAGCGGTTGTTGCTGTTCACCCGCGAAGGCTGGTTCAACCCTCTGGAACGGTTGCGCAGCGACCTGCAGGAAGTCAGCTACCGGCTGGATGAGGGCACACTCTGGCGCGACTATCGGCCGGTGCGCAATCGGCCTTTTGACGAATACGATTTCGAGGAGCAGGCCCTGAACCAACGGCTGCTCGAAGGGGTGAAGGATATTGAGCTGCGCTTTTTATCCAAACAGTTGATTGATCGTTCGGGCCAGAGTGCGCTGGACGGCGACGATTACTCCCGGGACTGGGCGGCCGGCTGGCCCGACCCGGACCAGATGGGAACCGGGAATCAGGTGACGCTGCCGCTGGCGGTATTGGTCCGAATCGAAGTTGAGGGGGTAGGAGTCAGTGAACGTCTGTTCGAAATCACCCGCTTCAACTAAACGCCGTCAGTCGGGCGCCGTGCTGATCATGGCGCTGATGATTGTCAGCGTCGTGGCGGGGCTGGCGATCAAGTTCACGGGCGATTACCAGCTCGGGATGGCCAAGGCCGAGAGCCGCTGGCACGGCGCCCAGGCGCGCTCCTACTTGCTGGGGGCGGAGAACCTGGCCACCTACCTGCTGGAGCAGGACCCGGATCCGGCCGTGGATCATCTGGAGGAGCCCTGGGCGCAGGAAGCCCCGCCGTTTCAGATCGATGGGGGCTGGATACTGGCCTCGGTTGAGGATGCGCAGAGCCGGCTGAACCTGAACGATCTGGGCGGTACGCTGGATCCGAACAAGGCGCTGACCGATCCGAGCCGCTACACCGAAATGCAGCGGCGGTTCATCCGCCTGCTACAGACATTTACCGAGCAGGATGTGCCGCTCAATGAAGACGAGGCGGTCGTGATTCTCGAGGCGATTGTCGACTGGATGGATCCGGACAATCAGCCAAGCGGTTTTGGCGGCGCCGAGGCGGATTATTATCAGGGGCTGGACCCGGCTTACCTGCCGGCCAACAGCGAGTTTGTGAGTGTGGAGGAGCTGCGGCTGGTGCGTCACGTCGGTCCGGAACTGATGGAGCTTCTGCGACCGCACCTGGTGGTGTTGCCGCGGGGCCAGAGCATGAATGTGAACACCCTGTCCATGAAGCTGCTGCGCACGATCAATGCCAGCGACCGGCTGCAACCGCTCGGGCCCACGGAGGTGGAGCTGCTGCGTCAGGACTGGCCGGAGGAGGGCTACCACGTGGACGTGCAGAGTTTTCTGAGCACGCCGGCCTGGCAGGGCATTGGCGGCAGCCCGCCGGATACCAGCGGGTTGTCAGTGAACAGCAATTTTTTTCTGGTCAGCACCACGGTCTCACTGGTGGACCAACGGCGCAGCATGCGCAGCTTGATGATGCGTGCGAGCGATGAATTTGAAGTGGTCAGACGCATCGACGTCTACTGACCGCGCTCAAACCCAACACGGAACAGCGATTACAGAGACTATGGCCAACCAACTTGTACTTTACGCCAATCGCGCCCAGGACCAGTTCCGCTGGTGCTGGCTCGATGCCGACCACCGGCCGATTCTGGACAGCGCGGCTTCGGGAGACCTGGACACCCTGATGGCAACGCTCGGCGAGGGGCACCACAGTGCCTGGGTACTGCTGCCCGGCCTGCAGGTGGTGACGCGCGAGTTGGAGTATGTGGAAAAGGAAAAGAAACACCTCAGCCGCCTCCTGCCGTTTCAGCTTGAAGAGAACGTGATCGGCGATATTGACCAGTTCCACTTCGCCCTCGGCCCGGCCAAAGAGGGGCGGGCCGTCACCGCCTACATGGAGCGCGCTTGGCTGCGCCAGCTGTTCGATCGTTTTGCCGAGCGCAATCTGGAAATCACTCACGCCTGGCCTTTGCCGTTGATGTTGCCCCTGGCACAGGAAGCGGAGTTGAGCGAGGAGTACCCTTATTGGACGCTGCAGCTGGAAGGTGACGAGCTGCTGGTGCATTACGCCCCCAGCCTCGGCTACAGCGTCGAGCGCAACCAGGCCAGACTCAGTCTGCAGATGTTGCTCACGGCCCAACAGCGGGTCGACAACCTGCCTCGTCTGTCTCTGCGCGCCAGCACGGATGCGGATCTGATGGCGCTGGAATCCCTCTTGCCGGCGGAGCTGAAAGAGCGGGTGGACGAGCAGGCCCTGGTCGAGTTCTGGCAGTTGGATTTTACCGGCGCGCCCACCGACCTGTGTCAGGGGGAGTTCTCCCAGCGCCTGCCCATCGAACGCTGGTGGCGCGACTGGCAGGGTGTGGCCGTGGCGGCGGCTGCCTGTCTGGTCATCTATATCGGCGTCACCGTGTTTCAGGTGCAGACCCTGGAGGCGGAAAATATCGAAATTCGGCGGGATATCGAAGAAACGTATCGCAGCGTTGCCGGCAGCGGGGTGCTCACCGATGCGGAGCGGCAGCTGCGGCAGCAGGTTTCCGAGTTGCAACCGGCCGGTAGTAGTGGCCGGGTCACCCCTTTTCTGGCGGATCTGTTTCCCGCCATGGCGAACGCCGAAGAGGTCAGTCTCAGCGCTCTTTCCTATGCCGCGCGCAGCAATGAGTTGAGCCTCAATGTGCGTGCCAATACCTTCAATGCCATCGAGACCCTGCGCACCGAAATCCAGCAGCGCGGCCTCGAAGCCGAGCTGCTGAGCGCCAGTGCCCAGGGTGACAGCCACTCGGCCCGACTCAGAGTCACCCGGGGGAACCCATGACCCAGATTTTCGACTTTCTTTCGCGCTACAACCGCCGCGAGCAGACCATCCTGCTCCTCGGCGCTCTGGCGGTCACCCTGTACCTGCTGTGGAAACTCCTGTTGGTGCCCCTGCAGGACTGGCGAGAGCAGCAGATACGGGCCAATGCCAATGCGAGCCAGACGCTCGGACGAGTGGAGCTGTTGAGCGCACAGCTCGAGCAAGCCCGGCAGCGCCAGCGAGAAGGTGGCAGTGACACCGGCAACCTGAGCGCACTGGTGGACACCACGCTGCGCGCCAACCAGCTGGACATGAGTGGCTTCCAGCCCGGTACCGGCGGGCAGGTGCGAGTGCGCCTGGATGAAGTCCCTTACGACCGGTTCATGCAGTGGCTGCACGATATGGAATACCAGAACGGCGTCAATGTGGTGGACTTTTCCATGGCCGGAACCAATGAAGCGGGGCGGGTCACCGTCAATATTCGACTCCAGAAAGACTGATTGAACAGGATTGCGATAGACCTATGTGGGACACACTGTCTAAATTCATACCGCCGCTGCGCTGGGTTCTGCTGCTCCTGGTGCTGACTCTCGTATTTGCGATCACGCAGATACCCGCCTCCTGGGCCGCCTACTTCATGACCCAGGGCAATACCCTGGCACTCAGTGGCGTGACCGGTACCGCCTGGAGCGGCCAGGCGCGCATGTCCAGTATCGAAATCGACAACCAGCACTATTCGCTCGGCGAGCTCCAGTGGCAACTCAAGCCTCTGACCCTGCTGAGTCTGCGGCCCTGCGCCGATGTCGATGCGCGCCTGGAAGCCCAGCAGATCGAGGGCCGGGCCTGTGCCGGGCTCAACGGCCGGCTGACCGTGACCGACGCCAGTATCGACGCTCCGGCGAGTCTGGTACAGGCCGGCGTCCCCGTTCCGGTGCAGGGGCAGCTGTCGGCCAATCTGCAGACGCTGAGCATGAAGGGCCAGAGCCTGTCGGAGCTGCGCGGTAACCTCAGCTGGACCAATGCCCGTGTTCAGGTTGAGGGCACCTGGGCCACCCTGGGCAGCTTTGCCGCCGAGGCCACCTACGACCCCGAAGCGGATGCGCTGGTGGCGGACGTCTTTGACCTGGACGGCCCGATTGATCTGGATGCCGAGGTCCGCCTGCCCCTGGCGGGCGGCATTTTTGTCGAGGGCGAGCTGGAATTGACCGGTGCCTTCAGCGACCAGATCCAGGCCCGCGATTGGCTACCCATGGTGCTGGATCACCAGAGCGGCAACCGCTACAAAGTGGATCTGCAATTCTGACCCTGCGAGGCAAGGGGTCGGGTTTCCAACCCGGAACGATTTCGTGCACACTCCAGGTTTATGGTCATTCCGACTTATTGATTAAACCGTTGAGGCGTCTGGGTTATGAAAGTATTGTTAATCGGGGGTACGGGTCAGATCAGCACCGCCGTGTCCCGGCTGCTGGTCGATCAGGGTGTGGATCTGTGGCTGCTCAATCGCGGCAACCGCGTCGAGTGTGTGCCCGACGGAGCGAAAGTCGTTCAGGGCGACATCAATAACCGCGCCGACATCGAAGCGCTGCTCGAGGATGAGTACTTTGATGTGGTGGTTAACTGGATCGTCTTTCACCCCGACGAGATGGATCGGGACATCGAGTATTTCACCGGCAAGACCGATCAGTATATTCTGATCAGCACGGTCGCGACCTACCAGAGGCCGCCGGTGTACTACGTGCTGGACGAATCCACGCCGCAGCACAATCCCGTGTGGGATTACGCCACCAACAAGATCGCCTGTGAGCAGCGGCTCATGGCCGCCTACCGGGAGCGGGGCTTTCCCGCCACCATTGTCCGGCCCTCGCAGACCTATGGCGAGGCCAGTATCCCCTTCGCCGTCAACAGCGCGGAACATCCCTGGACCCTGCCCGACCGGATTCTGAAAGGCAAAAAGGTGATCGTGCCCGGCGACGGCAGCTCCCTCTGGTGCATTACCCACAATACCGATTTCGCCGAGGGCTTTGCCGGGTTGCTGGGTCACACGCAGACACTGGGGCACGCCTTTCACATCACCTCCGACGAGGTGAAGACCTGGGATCAATATCTGGAAGAGCTGGGCCGGGCCCTGGGCGTCAAACCCCGTCCCATTCACATGACCAGCGAGTGCATCGCCCGGTTTCTGCCCGAGTTCGAAGCGCCTCTGAAGGGGGATGCGAGCATCAGCTTTGTGCTGGACAACACCAAAATCAAAACCTTCGTCCCGGGCTATCGGGCCACTAGGCGTTTTGAGCAGGGAATCCGCCAGTCGGTGGCCTACTATCGGGAGAATCCCGAGCGACAGACCGTCGACGAGACACTCGACGCCACCATGGATAAGGCAATTGCGGCCTACGAGCAGTTTCTGGCAAGCATTTAGCGAGTCTGTCAGTCAGCGATCATCGCCGTGGCGAGCGCCGCTCGCTACTCCATCAACTGATACACCCAGGCCTCGCGTCCGTCATCCAGGGTGATGGCGTGGCGCCGGTAGCGCACACCCAGACGCTCATAACGATCGAGGCGGCGCAGCTCATCCCGCGAGACGGTGAGGATCATCCCCTCCACTTCACTCTCCGGCGCGGGCTCTATATCCAGGCCGGTTTTGCGATAGCCCTCCAGCGTGTGGGGCTTAGGGTCCCCGGCACGGCCGGTGACGATCCAGCGCACGGGCGCGAAGCGCAGGGTACCGTAGACAAAGACAAGGTGGTGACCGGCTTCGGTCGGCGCCGGTGCCATCGTTTCGGGGTATTCATAGCCGTAGGGACTGAGCAGCGTCAGCCAGAGGTAAAACAGCACCGATGCGGTGAGGGCCAGCAGCAAGGCCAGCGTGGTCAGCAGGATCTTCTTGAGTGCGGTCATGGCGTTATTGAGTGTGTTCTCCTCAGGGTCACTCCGGAGTGGGATCTTACCCCGGGGGGCGGAGTGATTGGAAACGAGCCGGGCATTTCTTTTTCCGGGCCTGCACCGTAAACTCTGGGTTCTGTTTTTTTCTGGCCCCCGGGGCCGCTTATGGGGATGGAACGATGCGAGTTGAAGTCAGTGGCCTGCTGGGCCTGATTATTCTGATCTGTGTGATCTACGCCATCATCAAAACCGTGCAGAGCAATGCGTCCAGCAGCACCAAGGTCATCTGGATTCTGGTGCTGCTGTTTTTACCCGCACTGGGGTTCATTCTCTGGTTGTTTCTGGGGCCGCGCTGATTCTCAGCCAGCGACCGGGTCCCGGTCAAAGCTCATGATCGGGTGGACCCGTTTCTGGCGCTCGCAGGGCCGCCTCCCCAGGAGACTCTGCTGGCGCCCGGCCCCAGGCTGAAGCCGACCTGCAATAGGGTGCGAAGCGACCTTATTCCCCGATCAATTCCCGAACCTGTTTGCGGTACTTTTCTTCGTCGCCTTCCCTGTAGCCGCGGTTCACGTAGCGCACCTCACCGTCGCGGTCCACCATCACCGTTGTGGGCATGGCGTTGACCTGGTAGGCGCGGCTGACCTCGCTCTCGGGGTCGTAGAGGATCGGAAAGGACACGCCCACATCGGCCAGGAATTTCTCGGCCGCTTCCGGGTTCTGTTCCACATTGATGCCGAACAGGGTAAACCCGTCTTTTTCGTAGCGGTCGTAGAGCTCTTCCAGCAGCGGCATTTCCTTGCGGCAGGGGGCGCACCAGGAGGCCCAGAAGTTGATCATGACCACTTTGCCGCGCTGTTCTTCCAGATTCAGGTTTTCGCCGGTGTCGCTTTTGAGGGTAAAGTCCGGGGCCTTCTCGGCCTGGACGTTCAGGGCCAGGCCCAAGAGGGCCGCCATTATCAGCCGCACAGATACTGCCATGATATTGTCCTCTGTCGCTCGGATTGCCACGCAAACAATCAGAAAAAGATCGACACGCCCAGGCGCGCCAGGTTGTTCACTTCCATCTCGGGGCGCCGGTAAATCCGGCCCGGAAACAGATTGTAGCCCAACGAGAGGTTGTAGTGGCGGTCCTCGCGCTGCTCTTCGGTGAGAAGCTCGATCGCGCCACCAGGACAAGGTTCTATGGACGAGGGATAAACTCTGCTAGGCTATGGCAAAGGAGGCTGCCAACTATGAGATTCATCCGAGAGGGTCTGATTCTGATATGCCTGACGCTGGTCGGGCTGGGCGGGTTTGGTCTGGTCCACGCCCAGCAGAGCGAGAGCAGCGGGCCCCATGTGGCCGAGCTGACCATTGATGGGCCCATCGGCCCCGCCACCAAGGACTATCTGGTGCGCTCCATGGAGACGGCCCGTGACAAGGGCGCCCACGCCATCCTGATCCGCATGGATACCCCCGGCGGCCTGGACTCCTCCACCCGCGATATCATCAAGGCCCTGCTCGCCTCCCCCACCCCCGTGATTACCTATGTGCACCCGGCGGGCGCTCGCGCCGCCAGTGCCGGCACCTATATTCTGTACGGTAGCCATGTCGCCGCCATGACACCTTCCACCAACCTGGGCGCGGCCACACCGGTGCAGATGGGAGGCCTGCCCACACCGCCGTCGGGCGGGGATCAGAAGCCGGCGGGTGATGCTCAGGAAGAGAAAGGCGGAGAGAGCAGTGGAAAGGAAGGTGGAGAGAACAGCGCGCCCTCCGGCGATGCCATGGAGCGTAAGGTGATCAATGACTCAGTGGCGTTTATCCGGGGCCTGGCCAACCGCTATGACCGCAATGCCGACTGGGCCGAACGCGCGGTGCGCGAAGCGGTGAGTCTCACCGCGAACGAAGCGCTGGAGCAGAATGTGATCGACCTGGTGGCCGAGAACCGCGAAGACCTGCTGGCCCAACTGGACGGGCGCGAGGTGAAGCTGGAAAGCGGCCCCATGACCCTCGAAACCGCCGACCTGCCGATTGAAGCCTACGCCCCCGACTGGCGCAACGAATTCCTGTCCGTGATCACCAACCCGCAGGTCGCCTCCATTCTGTTGTTGATCGGCGTCTATGGGCTGATTCTGGAGGGCTACAACCCGGGAACCCTGGTGCCGGGTGTCGTGGGGGTGATCTGCCTGCTGATCGGCCTCTATGCCCTGCAGGTGTTGCCGGTCAATTACGCGGGTCTGGCGCTGATCATACTCGGGGGTGTGCTGATTCTGGCGGAGGCGTTTGTTCCCAGTTTCGGGGTCCTGGGTATCGGCGGTGTGATCGCCCTGGTGCTGGGCTCCATCATGCTGGTGGACACCGACGTCCCGGGGATGGAGGTCTCCTACGAAATCATCGGCGCGATTGCCGCCGTCAGCTCACTGATCGTGCTGGGCATCATCACCATGATCGGTCGAACCCTGCGCATGCCGCGGCCGGACAGCAGCCGGGCCATGGTGGGGCGCGAGGCGCCGGTCGCCAGTCAGGGAGAGGGGGGCTACAAAGTCCTGATCGACGGGGAGTACTGGAACGCCCGCAGCTCCGAATCGTTGCAGCCGGGCGATCGAGTGGAAGTCACTGATCAGGACGGGTTGCAGCTTGAGGTAAAGCGCAAATAATCGACCGACCGCCGGGCCGGGCCGGTCGGGCACACTGGCTTTTTCATCTGAAGGAGAAAGGCGCATGATGTTTGAATACTTTATCGGTCTGTTAGTGACCTTCGTTTTCCTGTTGGTGGTTTATGCCGTTCGCATTCTGCGTGAATACGAGCGGGGCGTGGTGTTTTTGCTGGGCCGTTTTCAGAGCGTGAAGGGCCCGGGTCTGATCATCATCATTCCCTTCGTCCAGACGGTGGAGAAGGTGGACCTGCGCACCATCGTGATGGATGTGCCCAGTCAGGATGTGATCAGCCGGGACAACGTATCGGTCAAGGTCAATGCCGTGGTGTATTTTCGGGTGATCGATCCGCAGAAAGCGATCATCAATGTGGAGAATTACTACGAAGCGGTCAGCCAGCTGTCGCAGACCACGCTGCGCTCGGTGCTGGGCAAGCACGAGCTGGACGAGATGCTGGCGGAGCGGGACAAGCTCAACGTGGATATTCAGGAGATTCTGGATCAGAATTCAGATCCCTGGGGCATCAAAGTCAGCAATGTGGAAATCAAGCACGTGGACCTGGATGAGAGCATGATCCGCGCCATTGCCCGGCAGGCCGAGGCGGAACGCTCGCGGCGCGCCAAGATCATCCACGCCGAGGGCGAATCCCAGGCGGCGGCCAAGCTCACCGATGCCGCGGAGGAGCTCTCCAAGAACCCGAATGCCATGACGCTGCGTTACCTGCAGACGTTGATTGATATTGCCGGAGAGAAAAACTCCACCATCGTCTTCCCCCTGCCCGTGGACATGCTGGGGTCGATCATGAAGCAGTTTCAGTCGAAAGGGTAAGGTGAGCCTGAGCGGTGCGGCGCCGGCCGGGCCGCTCTACTCATTCTCCTGGCGGGCGTAGACCTCGACCGCATCGGTCTCGTCGATCACGATATCCATTACGATGGGCTGACAGCAGACCTGGCAGTCCTCCACGTAAGACTGCTCCGGGACGGACGTATCCACCAGTATGGCGATGACTTCCGAGCAGTAGGGGCAGTGAATGTTCTTTTCTACCAAGTCGGCCATGGGTACCTCCCGGTTATCGCAGGGTATTTCCTGAGATGGTGCAAAACGGTCGAAGTTCCCGCTACTCCGGGAGTGTCGGACCGTGTCGCGTTTGAGGATAGCAGGATCCCCTGAGTGGCGCCACGGGCCGCTTCACTCCTTTCCTTCCCCCTGTGCCCGGACCGATTCGCGGCGGGGGCAAAATCATGTAAGATTCCCGGACTGACCGCACTTGACGGAGATACAGATCATGCAGGTAATATTCTGGCGGCCCGAGGGCCTCAAAAAGTATCTGACGGTGACGGGACTGATGCTCGTCTTGTTCGCGGCCGGGTGCAGCACCCCGACCGCCGATAAAAAAGCGGAGGCAGAGGTGACGCCCTGGCCCGAACCGGAATCCGAGCCGGCTCAGGCCTTTATTGCGCAGTGCCGGGCCGATCTGGAAACGGCCGAGGAGCAGCTCGATCGGCTTGAAGCCGGAGAGTTTGCGGGCGATACCCAGGCGCTGTTGCACGCCATCAATGAGCTGGATGTGGTGTCCGACCGGGCGGTCAGCCGGGCGGGCCTGTATTTCAATGTGCACCCGGATCCCGAAGTCCGGGAGGTAGCCAATACCTGCAAAGAGCGGGCGGTGGAGCTGTTCAGCGACATTGGCCTGTCCCGCCCGCTGTTCAAGCAGGTGTCCGATATCGACACTGAAGCGTTGAGTCGCCTGGATCGACGTTATGTGACCGAGATGCTCGAAGGGTTTGAGCGCTCCGGCGTCGACCGGGATGAGGCGACCCGCGAGCGGGTCAGAGAGCTGAATGAAATCATCAACAAATTGGGGCAACGGTTCAACCGCAACATTCGCGAGGATGTGCGCCAGGTGACGGTCTCTTCGGCCGATGCTCTGGACGGTCTGCCCCAGGACTACATTGATTCCCACTCTCCCAATGAGGAGGGCGAGATTGTCATCACCACCAACTACCCCGACTACCTGCCGGTCATGCAGTACGCCCATGACGATGATCTGCGCCTGAGGCTGTACAAGGTATTTCGTCAGCGCGGTTACCCGGAGAACGAAACGGTGCTCAAAGAGCTCCTCGAAGCCCGCCATGAGCTGGCCCGGCTGCTCGGTTACGACAACTACGCCGAGTACGTGACCGAAAACAAAATGATCGAGACCCCGCAGAACGCGCAAAATTTTATCGATGACATTTCCACCGTGGCCTCACCCCGGGCCCAGGCCGAATACGACGTTTTGCTGGAAAGACTGCGCAAGATAGACCCGGACGCGGACGTTGTGGGGGACTGGCAGAAGACCTATCTGGAGGAGCTGGTCAAGAAAGAGCAGTACGAAGTGGATGCCCAGGAGGTGAGACAGTACTTCCGCTACAGCGAGGTGCGCGACGGAATCTTCGAACTGACCGAGACGCTGTTCGATGTCCAGATCAGACCCTGGGACGTCGATCCCTGGCACGAGGACGTGGAAGCCTACGAAATCTGGGATGGCGACGAGCGACTCGGGCAGTTCTATCTGGATATGCACCCGCGCGAGGGCAAATACAAACACGCGGCCGCCTTCAGTCTGCAGGATGGCCTCAAAGGCGGTCAGCCCCCGATCAAGGCGTTGGTGTGCAACTTCCCGGGCGCCGAAGGGCCGGGGTATATGGAGCACTCCCAGGTGGAGACCTTCCTGCACGAGTTCGGACATCTGTTGCACGGTATCTTTGCCGGCGACCAGCCCTGGCTGGCCCTGTCGGGCATCAAAACCGAGTGGGACTTCGTCGAAGCGCCGTCACAGATGTTGGAGGAGTGGGTCTGGGATGCCGACACCCTGAAAACCTTTGCCCGCAACAGCGAGGGCGAGCTGATTCCCGACGAACTGGTGGAGAAGATGAACCTAGGCCGCGACTTTGGGCGTGGTCTGTTCACCAGGCACCAGATGTTCTACGCCTCCATTTCGCTCAATCTCTATAATCAGGAGCCTTCGGCTATCGAGTTTGAACCCCTGTTGCGTGAACTGCAGGGCCAGTACTCGCCTTTCCCCTACGTTGATGACACCTATTTCCACACCAGCTTTGGTCACCTCTACGGTTACTCGGCCATCTACTACACTTACATGTGGTCCAAGGTCATCGCCTCGGACATGTTCAGTGAATTCAAGCGCGAAGGCCTGCGCAATACCGAAGTGGCGCGTCGTTATCGCGAAGAGGTATTGGCGCCCGGTGGCTCGGAGGATGCGGCCGTGCTGGTGGAGAATTTCCTCGGCCGGCCCTACAGCTTTGACGCTTTTGCCGAAGAACTCTCACCCGATGTCGTGGAGGAGGTTGAGGAATGATAATAACCAGCTCGCGCGGTCTGCTGACCGCGCTCGTGTTGAGTCTGGCATTGATCGGTTGTTCCAATGGCGATAACGATGGAGAAACCCCGGTCGAGCGCGGCAATCGCGAGCAGATTCTGCATATGGGCAATGGCGATGAGCCCTCGGATGTGGATCCGCATACCACCACCGGTATTCCCGAGTACTTTATCCAGAAGGCGCTGTTTGAAGGCCTGGTCAGCAAACATCCGGAAACCCTGGAAGTGGTGCCCGGCGTGGCCGAGCGTTGGGACGTGTCGGAAGACAATCGGGTGTTCACCTTTCACCTGCGCGAAGATGCCCGCTGGTCCAACGGCGATCCGGTCACGGCGGAAGACTTTGTCTGGTCCTGGGAGCGGGCCCTGATGCCGGCGTTGGGTAATCAGTATGCCTACTCGCTGTTTGTGGTGGAAAATGCCGAGGCTTATCATCGCGGAGAAATCGAAGACTTCTCCGAAGTGGGCGTCAAGGCGCTGGACGAACGGACGCTGGAAGTCACCCTGGCAAATCCCACGTCCTACTTTCTGCAGTTACTGGATCATCACAGCATGTTTCCGGTCCACCGGGACACGGTGCTGGCCCACGGCGACATGGATGAACGTGGTACCCGCTGGACCCGCCCCGAAAACTTTGTGGGCAATGGTGCGTTTACCATCGAGGAATGGTCGCCGGGCCGGGTCTTTGTCGTCGCAAAAACCGACCAGTATTGGGACGCCGATCAGGTGGAGTTGCAGGAAATCCATTTCCACCCAATCCAGCAGGTCACCACCGAGGAGCGCATGTTCCGCTCGGGGCAGCTGCACGTCACGAACACCATGCCAACCTCAAAAATTTCGGTTTACCGCGAGGCGGACCACCCGGCACTTCGGCTCAACCCCTATCTCGGCACCTATTTTTATCTGATCAACACCGAGCGCGAGCCCTACGACGATGTCCGGGTGCGCCAGGCTCTGGCGTACAGCATTGATCGGGAGTCCATTGTCGAGAATATCACTCAGGCGGGAGAGCGGCCCGCCTACGCGCTGACCCCGCCGGGTACCCTGGGTTATACCCCCGAAGCGCAGGTGCCCTATGATCCTGAACTCGCCCGGGAGCTGTTGGCGGAGGCCGGTTACCCCGGTGGCGAGGGCATGCCCAAAGTGGAAATCCTGTACAACACCATGGAGGACCACAAGAAAATCGCTTTGGCCATTCAGCAGATGTGGCGTCGGGAGCTGAATGTGGATGTCACTCTGCGTAACCAGGAATGGAAGGTGTACCTGAACAGCAAACGCATCAGTGACTTTGATCTGGCTCGACTCGGCTGGATCGGTGACTATGTTGACCCCAGCACCTTTCTCGATCTGTTCATCACCGATGGAGGCAACAACAATACCGGCTGGGGCAATGAACAGTACGATGAGCTGCTGCGGAAAGCCGCCCGTTCTGCAAGCCGGGAGGAGCGCTATGATTACTTTCAGCAGGCGGAAAGCATTCTGATGGAAGAGGTTCCGCTGATCCCTCTGTACAACTACACCACCAAGCGGCTGGTGAGCCCATCGGTCAAAGGTTGGTACGACAACATCATGGACTACCACCCCTATAAGTATCTTTCCCTCGAGCCGGACACTGAAATGCCCGAGCCGCCGACGGAGTAGGGGAGCGTCATGCTGAGGTTTATTCTCGGACGATTGGGCCAGGCGATACCGGTGATGTTGGTGGTGGTGACCATCACCTTTTTCATGGTGCGCCTGGCGCCGGGGGGCCCCTTCGATACCGAACGCGCTGTGCCGCCGGAAGTGATGGAAGCGCTCAATGAACGCTACAACCTGGATCAGTCCATGGGCGCTCAGTACCTGAACTACCTGGGGAACCTGCTTCAGGGAGACCTGGGCCCCTCGTTCAAATTCCCCAATCGAACCGTCAATGAGATGATTGCCAGTGGCGCCCCCACGACCTTCGAACTGGGGCTCTACGCCATTGTGTTTGCGCTGGTCATCGGCCTGCTGGCCGGTGTGGTGGCCTCTTTGCGGGCCAACACCCTGCAGGACTATGTGCCCATGTCGTTGGCGATGGTGGGTATCTGTCTGCCGTCCTTTGTGCTCGGGCCCATGTTGGTACTGGTATTCGGCATCTGGTTGGAGTGGCTGCCGGTGTCCGGCTGGGGCAGCTCGGCCGGGGACAAGATTCTGCCCTCCATTACCCTGGGCTCCACCTACGCCGCCTATATCGCACGCATCAGTCGTGGCGGTATGCTCGAGGTGCTGTCACAGGATTACATCCGTACCGCGCGTGCCAAGGGGTTGTCCACTTTTCGCATTGTGACGGTGCACGCGCTGCGCGGTGGCATCACTCCGGTGGTGTCGTTTATGGGGCCGGCCATCGCCGGTCTTCTGGCGGGCTCCTTTGTGGTGGAAACCATTTTCCAGATTCCGGGGCTGGGCCGCTTTTTCATCCAGGCGGCGTTCAACCGGGATTACACCATGGTGCTCGGTATGACCATTTTCTTCGCAGGGCTGATTATCCTGCTGAACCTGATTGCGGATACGGTATTGGTATGGCTCAACCCGAAACTGCGCCCGAACGCTCGCCCGAGTTGAGCGGGCAGGCCCTGGAATCGGGCAGCTCGCTCTGGCACGACGCCTTTGTGCGCCTGCGCCGGAATCGCCTGGCGATGATGAGTCTGGTGTTTCTGGTCGCTCTGGTGCTGGTCGCCCTGGCCACCCCCTGGCTGGCGCCCTACAGCTACGAGGAGCAGGACCTGGCGCTGGGCGCCAGCGCGCCCTCGGCCGAGCACTGGCTGGGTACCGACACCCTGGGCCGGGATCTGCTCACCCGCATCATGTACGGCACCCGGGTGTCGCTCATGGTCGGCTTTATCGCCACCGCCGTGGCGCTGGGCATCGGGGTGCTCTGGGGCACCACAGCGGGCTTTCTGGGCGGGCGCGTCGACATGGTCATGATGCGCTTGGTGGATGTGCTCTACGCCTTGCCGTTTGCGATTTTTGTGGTCCTGTTGACGGTGATTTTCGGCAGCAGCCTCTTATTGTTATTTCTCGCCATCGGTGCGGTGGAGTGGTTGACCATGGCGCGCATCGTGCGCGGTCAGGTGCTGGGGCTGCGCCGGCAGGAGTTTATCGAGGCGGCCATTTCGCTGGGCCTGTCACGTTGGAGCATTATCACCCGCCACCTGATTCCCAATGCCCTGGGGCCGATCATTGTCTATACCACCCTGACCATTCCCAGCGTGATTCTGCTCGAATCCTTTCTGAGCTTTCTCGGGCTGGGCGTGCAGGCGCCCCAGAGCTCCTGGGGCTCGCTGATATCCGACGGCGTCGACACCATGGAGGAGTATCCCTGGTTGTTGATTTTTCCCGGGCTGACCCTGGCCGTGGCCCTGTTCGCCCTGAATTTTCTGGGCGACGGCCTGCGCGATGCCCTCGACCCACGCGTTTCCAAAGACTGAAGCTATGGCACTCTTGTCGGTAGAACATCTGTCCGTCCACTTTCACACCCGCGAGGGCGTGGTGCGAGCGGTGGACGGTGTGAGCTTTTCGGTGGAGCCCGGCGAGGTGCTGGGCATCGTGGGCGAATCCGGCTCGGGCAAGTCGGTGGCCTGCTACAGCCTGCTGGGCCTGATTCCCATGCCGCCGGGCCGTATCGAAAGCGGCCGGGCGGAATTCGATGGCATCGATCTGCTCAGCCTGAGCGAAAAGCAGCTGCGCCGCATTCGCGGCCGCCGGATCAGCATGGTGTTTCAGGATCCGATGACCAGTCTGAATCCCTATATGCGCATCGGCGACCAGTTGGTGGAGTCCCTGCGCCAGCACCACCGGGTGGATAAAAAAGCCGCGCGGGAGCGGGCCATTCTGTCTCTGGAGGAGGTCGGCATCCGCGAGGCGCGCCAGCGGATCGACAACTACCCGCACGAGTTCTCCGGCGGCATGCGCCAACGGGTGATGGTCGCCATGGCGCTGATTACCGAGCCGGAGCTGTTGATCGCGGACGAGCCGACGACGGCGCTGGACGTCACGGTGCAGGCGCAGATACTCGATCTGATCAAAGAGATACAGCGCCGTCGAAACCTGACGGTGGTCTTCATCAGTCACGACCTGGGAGTGGTGGCCGGGCTGGCCGATCATATTCTGGTAATGAAGTCCGGACAGGTGGTCGAGGCCGGGCCGCCCAAGCAGATTTTCCGCGCGCCCCAACACCCCTATACCCGGCAATTGATCGAGGCGATTCCCACCAGTGCCAAGTCGGCCGTGGGCACGCTGGAAGATACGCCCCTTCTGGATGTGCGTGAACTGTACACGGCCTTCCCGGTGTACCGGGGGATGTTTTTCCCCCGTGAGGTCAGCCGCGTCGAGGCGGTCAAATCGGTCAGCCTGTCGGTTCGGAAGGGCGAGATTCTGGGGCTGGTCGGGGAGTCCGGCTCGGGCAAGTCGACCCTGGGGCGCAGCATCATGCGGCTGGTGGACAGCCAGTCCGGGGAAGTCTGGCTGGATGGCAAGAGCCTGAGCGCCCTGCGCAAGGGCGAGTTGAAACGTGCGCGGCGCGATTTTCAGATGATTTTTCAGGATCCCTACGCCTCGCTCAATCCGCGCATGACCGTGTTCGATACCCTGGCCGAGCCGCTGCTGCTGCACGGCCTGGCGGAGCGGGGCAACCTGCGCGAAGAGATCAATCAGTTGATGGACGACGTGGGCCTGGATCGCCGCTCGGTGCGCAAATACCCCCACGAGTTTTCCGGGGGGCAGCGTCAGCGGGTGGCTATTGCCCGGGCCCTGGCGGTCCGGCCCCGACTGATCGTGGCCGACGAGCCGGTCTCGGCGCTGGATGTCACCATCCAGGCGCAGATACTGGACCTGTTGCTGGCGCTCACCCAACGCCACGGTCTCACCATGTTGTTCATCTCCCACGATCTGGCCGTGGTGCGCTACCTCTGCGACCGGGTGGCCGTGATGAGGCAGGGAGAACTGGTGGAACAGGGCGAGACCGAGGCCGTCTTCTCACACCCGCAACACCCCTATACCCGCGACCTGCTGGACGCCATTCCCTCGGTCGATTTTGGCACTGAATCAGCCCAGTAATCGCGCCACGCGTTGGCGCAGCTCTGGCACCACCTCCCCCTCAAACCACGGGTTACGCCGCAGCCAGAGATTGTTGCGTGGGCTGGGGTGGGGCATGGGCAGCTTCTCCGGCCAGTAGTCCCGCCAGTTTGCGACCCGCTGGGTCAGGGTTTCCCGGCTTTTACCCAGATGGTAGGCGTGGGCGTACTGGCCGATGACCAGCGTCAGCTCCAGGTTGGGCAGTTGTGCCAGCAGGTGGTGGTGCCAGGTCTGGGCGCATTCGGGCCGCGGCGGCAGGTCACCGGAGCGCCCCTTGCCGGGATAGCAGAATCCCATGGGAATGATGGCGATCTGTTCCGCGTCATAGAAGGTTTCCCGATCCACACCCATCCAGTCCCGCAGCCGATCGCCGCTCGGGTCGTTGAAGGGCAACCCGGTTTCGTGCACCCGCCGGCCGGGGGCCTGGGCGGCCACCAGAATCCGCGCTTTCGGATGAAACTGCAGCACCGGTCTGGGCCCGAGCGGCAACATCGGGGCGCAGAGTCGGCACTGACGCACGTCGTTGAGGAGCTTCTCCCAATTTTGTGCCGGGGGTCGAGTCATACCGCCTCTTCCTGCTTCGTTTTACCGCACGATACCGAAGGCCTTCGGCCTTTGGAAGCACAGGAATGTTATCCCCGAAAAACCTTCGAGTGGACTTTGATGCCTTAGTGTTGAATTCAAAGCCACTGACCTCCCGAGATGTGTCCGGTTTCATAGTATTGGGTCCCTAAAGTCGCGATCCTGTGACGACTCAAAACCAGTCCCAATGTAATCGGTCTTCAGCCAATTGTTTCGTCCGTTTTTGTTATTTGCATTTGGACTATAAGTGATCAGATGTTAGGAAGAATCTGTCTAACAGGTCGGACCGCCCATGGCGTTCGGACTGGAGACTGAAGTCTGTTACGTCGAGTGATGGTGGCATAAGTGGTTTTCACGCGCACCATCATCGATGTTTCACCAACGAGCGGCAACCGCTCAATCACAATAAGAGGGATAAACTATGCGGTATCAAAATGTGTTATTCGGTTCATTAACCCTGATGTTATCGGTCAGTGCGATGGGGCACGGTGTGATGTCGGACCCGGCCTCGCGCAACTGGACCTGCGGGGCCATCACCAAGCCCGACACCGCCGAGGCCGGCAGTGCCTGTGCGGAAGCCTTTGAGGGCGATTTTGAAGGTGGCTATCAGTTCATGAGTGTGTTGACTCATGACCTGGGTCGCAAAGGCGTATCGCCCCTGCCCGACAATGTCTGTGGGTTCGACAGCGAAACCTGGGACGGTGGCGCCACCCCCTGGGACAAGCCGATCGATTGGCCCACCGTGCCCATGAGTGCGGGTGAGCAGACCTTTACCTGGGATATATCCTGGGGCCCGCACTTTGATGACACCGAGGAGTTTGTGTATTACATCACCAAACCCGGTTTCGAGTATCAAGTGGGTGAGCCACTGACCTGGGACGACTTTGAAAGTGAGCCTTTCTGTGACCTCACCGGTTACGACGACAGCAACCCCGGCGCAACGCCCAACATCACCCCGGAAAAGGGTGAGTCACTGTTCCATACTCAGTGTAACGTGCCCGAGCGTTCCGGTCGTCATGTGATCTATGGGGAGTGGGGCCGTAACTACTTTACCTATGAGCGTTTCCACGGCTGTATCGATGTGGAGTTTGGTGGTGACGGTGGCGGCAGCCCCGCGCCGGCTCCGGATGTCGTGGCCAGCATCGATGCGACGCCAGGCAATAGCGTGTTCGCCGGTGAAGGCGAAATCAGCTTCAGTGGCGCTGACTCTCAGGGCGAAAACCTGAGTTATGAGTGGAGCCTCGAGACGGCTGACAGCTCGCTCTACAGCCTGAGCAACACCAGTGGCGAAACCACGGTGCTGAGCCTGGCCGACACCGATAGCGAGAACGCTCTGACCGTCCGTCTCCAGGTGAGCGATGGCTCCTCCACCAGCGCGACCTCCATGGACATCACTCACGTACCCTCTACCGGCACCAGCTGGGAGAACCTCGGTTCTCTGACCGGTGAGTCCCAGACTCTGAACGAGGGCGATGAAGTCCAGTTGCGCCTGGTGGGCAATGACGGTTCCGACAGCTACCTGCCCGCTAACGCTCTGGTGATCGATGGAAGCACCACGGGTGCCAGCAGCTGGACCTACGCCCTGGCCCAGGCCGTGAACGCTGAAAATACCGATGTACGGGTGGGTGTCCTTAACGATGACGGCGATGTCGAGCCGGTCGAGAGTGCAACTGACAACAATGTTTACGCTCAGGTGCCCTCTGCTTACGCCAGTGCATTCCTGGAAGTCGATTCTCAAGGGTCTGGCGACGATGGCAGCACCGGTGATGACAGCACCGGTCGCCAGTGTGACTGGTACGGTACGCTCTACCCCGTGTGTGAAAACGACGACGGCTGGGGCTACGAGAATGGCCAGAGCTGCATCGGCGAAACCACCTGCAGCAACCAGCCCGCCCCACACGGCATCGTCGACGGTGATGATAGTGCCAACGATGATGACGATGGTGCCAACGACGGCGATGACGGTTCCAATGGTGATGGTTCGGCATCGGCCAGCTGCGAGCATGTGATCAGCAATGAGTGGGGCGATGGCTTCACCGGTAGCATCGTGATCACCAACAACAGCGACAGTGCCGTCGACGGCTGGACTGTGGAGTGGGACTACTCCGGCAGCACCGAGGTGACCAACAGCTGGAATGCCGAAGTGTCCGGTTCCGGCCCCTACACCGCCAGCGACATGGGCTGGAATGGGTCGATTCAGCCGGGCGAGTCGGTTGAGTTCGGTTTCCAGGCATCCGGTGCCGCCGAAACGCCACAAGTGACCGGTTCAGTCTGCGAGTAACATCGTTTGCTTGAGCCATAAAAAAACCGGGGGCTTTTGGCCCCCGGTTTTTTATGAGAGTGACAGAAAAATCAGGTGTTCGTGTGAACACGCCGCCGGATAGCACCCAGCGACAACAACACCATCAACAGTGCGACAGGAATACTGCCGCCGCCTGATCCGCCGTTGCCTTCTTCTTCGTTCTCATCGTCCCCGTCGTTTCCGCCGTTGTCATTTCCTTGATCTTCATCGGGCTCATCTGACGGCTCCTGTGTCACCTGGAATACCGCCGTGGTGCGAGCCGGCACAGTGAAGGTACCAGTGTCAGCGTCAAAGCCCGCGTCGCTCAGGCGCTCGTCCGACGAGTCCTGCTGTACCGGATGCAGTTCAAAGGCGGCCCCTTCCCAGTCTTCGCGGCTCAGGGTCTGAGCGTCCACATGAGCGTTGAACAGGACCATGACCGTTTCTCGCTCCGGATCCAGATCGTCCTCGTTGTCTTTGATCTGCATCGCGATCAGGGCGGCTTTCTGCTCGGCTCCCGTATTATGGAAGCTGATCTGTGCCTGGATCTGCTCGGCGGTTTCCAGCCGGAACAACTTTGAGCTGTGGCGGATGCTCAGCATTTCCTTGGTGTGCGCCAGCGACTGGAGGATCTGCTCTTCACCCACGGCCAGTGTGCTGTCGGCCAGGCGCGGTTGCATTACATCCCAGTTGGCTTCATTGGAATGCGCTGGCGGCAGACCCCGTCCCCAACCGTTGTCCTGATAGCTGTAGTCCAGGAGGTTGAACCAGTCCCCGGAGTCATAGCTGTCCCGGTCCATCGACTTGGATCGCATCAGCTCCTGCCCCGCCTGCATGAAGGGCACACCCTGGGCCAGCAACACGAGACTGCCGCCCATGTTGTGCACACGCACCCGGTCTTCAAGACTGCGGTCGAGTGGAATCTTGTACTGGTTGATATCGAACAGGGTTTCGTTGTCGTGCTTTTCGATGTAGTTGATGCTCTCCTGTGGATTCAGGGTATAGCCCACGGCCGCGCCGTAGTCGCCGGTCGCCGGGTTGCCCTGCCAGTCGGTGAACTCGTAGTCGCGCAGACTGCCGATCAAGCCGATGCGAATGCGGTCGGTCGTGCGCAGCAGTTGCTCCAGCTCGCCGGTGCTGCCGGAGTTTTCGGCATTGGGGTCGTAATACAGGCCGTTGATGAAGCTCTGATTGGCGACGTGCCCCAGTCCGGTATCGAAGGGGCTGCCACCGCGAACCGCATCGCGGAACCGGTCGTTGAAGGTGCCGATGCCGGTGCCGGCCATATTGATCTGGGTAGCCTGCTCAAAGCGCGCATCGTCCGCCACTTCGCCGAAATTCCAGCCTTCGCCGTACAGATAGATGTCTTCGCCGTTGACGCCGTGTTCGGCTTCGTTGAGCGTGGCGAGCCGGTCTTTGATGGTCTGCATGTTGGCTTTGCTGTGATGGCCCATCAGATCAAAGCGAAAGCTGTCTACCTTGTACAGCTCGGCCCAGACCATCAGCGAGTCCACCATGAATTTTTCCATCATTTTGTGTTCGCTGGCGGTATTCTCACAGCAGGTGCTGCGCTCAATGTCACCATTGGCGTTCAGACGGTGGTAGTAGCCGGGGACCACTTTGTCCAGAACGGCCTTTGGTCCCAGCCCTGACTGACTCGTGTGGTTATAGACCACGTCCATGACCACTCGCAGTCCGGCTTCGTTCAGTGCCTTGACCATCTCCCGGAACTCGAGAATGCGGGTCGTGCCATTGGGGTCGGTCGCGTAGCTGCCCTCGGGGGTATTGAAATGATGGGGGTCGTAGCACCAGTTGAAGGCATCGTTGGCGCGAATCTCACTGATGGCGGCCTGTTGTTCGGTGCTGTCCGGGTCGTAGACTGACAGATCCTGGTCCAGCGTCTGCCGGTCGTCGGGATTTTCGGGAATGGTCGCGCAGTCGTTCACCGGCAGCAGGTGCAGGTGGCTGACGCCGACGGATTGCAGGTCACGCAGATGCTGCATGCCCAGGCTGTCGGCCACGGTAAAAGCCTTGAACTTGCCCCGGTACTCTTCCGGCACTTCCGGATCGCTGACACTGAAGTCGCGCACGTGCGTTTCGTACACCACCATGTCCTGGGCGCCGGTAAAGTCCGGCTTGCTCAGCTCGTCCCAGCCTTCGGGCTTGAGGTCCTCGTCGTGCAGGTTGACCAGCTGGCTGCGAGCACCGTCGGTGCTGGCACTGAGGGTGTGGGGGTCGGTGGCCCGGGTGGTCTCGATGGCCTGGGTGTAGGGGCTGTAGACGTCGAGCTCAAACTGATAATACTGACGGTCCCAGTCGGCCGATCCGGTAATGCTCCAGACACCGGTGCTGGCGTCCTTCTCCATGGGCAGGGTGGTTGCCTCGGTCGTCGGATTGCCGTCTTCGTAGAGCAGAAGGCTGACCGACTGGGCGGTCGGTGCCCAGAGCTTCAGGGTGGGGACGCCCTCGTTGTAGACCGGGCCCAGGTCGCCCTCGTAGGCGAACAGATCGTCCAGCACGCCGGGAATCTGCAGGCCGGTGGCGTCGATCAGGCTGCCGTCGTCATTACTGGCCGAGATGGCGGTCTGCTGGGTGACGATGGTGGGAACCTGCTCAAGGTCGCCGGCGGGAATGGTAAACACCGGAAACTGGGCGAGGTGGGGGAATTTTTCTTTGAGCGCGTCGCTCATGCCGTCGGGATCATGGGTCAGCGGGAGGCTGTCGCCGCCAGTGACACCGTCAGGACTGCTGGTCAGGCCCGCGCTGGTATCAAAGTGCAATCGCACGTCCGCGTCGGTGGGAACCGCCCATGCCAGTGTCTCCCGGTCGAGCCAGTAGGCCTTGGCCTGGGTCAGATCACCGGAGGACACCACATCGCCCACCACCACGCTGTTGTCCAGGCTGTTATAGGTGAAGGTCACGGCTTCGCCGTCTTCTCCGACCGTGAAGGGCACATTGCCGCCATTGTCGCCGTAGCTTTCGTCCCAGCTTTCATTGAGCGCGACCTTGGCTTCGTAGTCGCCGGCTGGAATGTCGGTGGTGGTAAAGGTGTAGATGCCGTCGCCATTGGTGTCCTGCAGCCAGCCGCGCAGGCAATCGGGTGCCCAGTCGCCGGGGCAGCCCAGGTGCGTCTGGAAGTTGCCCACGGCGGCGGCAATCACGCTATTGACGCTATCGGTCATCCAGTGGGTGCGATGGCTGTAATAAAAATTGACGGCGGTTTCATCTGCGAGTGACAGGGGAATATTGCCGCCATCCTGCTCGGCGCCCATGCCATAGTTTTCATCCCAGCTGCCGTTCAGGGCAGCCTTGTATTCCCAATCGCCGGCGGCAATCGTGAAAGTGCCGCGCCAGACGCCGTCGTCCCCCGCCTCTAGCTGGGTGTCGGTGCAGGGCGGCGCCCAGTCGCCGCTACAGCCCAGTTCGGATTGCAGGTCGCCGGCCAGGGTGACGCTGTCGGGGTCGGTGGTGTGATCGGCGAGTGCGGTGGAGGTGGCGCTGCTGGCGCCCATTACCAGGGCGGTACTGGCAAGCCAGCGGCTCCAGGTGGTAGCCGGATTTCGGTGCATGATCATTGTTATTACTCCATGCCAATTTGTGAGAGTTATCTTTATTGGTGAACTGTCAGGTAAAAAAAAGGCGCAGAAGACTGCGCCGAAGTTTCCCAACACAAAGCAATGAGAGAGATAAAGCAATATAAAAAAGAGCGGTCTGTTGGTCTGACAGACCGGGTCTGGTGTGCGCCAGACCACAGGATCATCCTAGGCTGGTAGGGGGTTGCGCTCAATAGACTGCATACGTATGCATCAGTCGGGGACCGATGAATACGTATGCAATGGCGTTTTTCAGAGTGCTTGGAAGGAAAGGTTTTATTGATCCAGCTGCAGAATGACCGACTCCAGCGGCGCCAGCTCAAAGCGGACGCTTGCACCTTCCGAATCCACCACCAGTTCCAGCGATTCGGCGTTCGGATCAAGTCGGTTACTGAGGGAATGCCGGCCAGGCTCCAGCTGCCAATGATCAATTAAATGGCCGGGAAGCCGCAGCTCAACCGGTGCGGCGTCCCGGTCGCCAAAATGGCTGACAATCAACCATTTCTGCTGTTCATCAAAGCGCGCGAACGAAAACAGTTTCTCGTTGTACTGATCGCTGTATTCGCGGTTGTAGTTGTGCAAATGGGCAAAATCGCCGTTGAGCGCCGGTGCGCTTCGCGTGAGGGTCAGTAGCCGTTGATAGAAGTCACGCAACTGTGATTGACTGTCACTGAGTTGACCGCCATCAAAGGCCCCTTCGTTCATCCAACGCTGGTGGGCGGGCACGCCCCAGTAGTCAAAAATCGTGGTGCGGCTGGCTTTTCCGAATCCGGCGTCATCGTTCGCGTCTTCCCCCACTTCCTGACCAAAATAGATCATGGCGGGGCCGCGTCCGAGCGTGCTTGAAACCACCATGGCGGGCATGCCTTTGCGGGCGTCACCGGCAAACTCGGGATGGGCGATGCGCTGCTCGTCGTGGTTTTCCAGAAACAGCAGCATGTGTTGGTCAATGTCGGCAAGGGCGTCGCGTACGGGCGGCAGGGTGTCGGTGCTGGCTTCGCCGCGCATGATGGGCTTGAGTGTGTCGTAAACGTCTACCTTGGCGTAGAGGTAATCCATCTTCCCCAGATGAATGTAATCGCGGTACGCGTCCGGGTTGTAAATTTCGGCCAGTAGAAACGCATCGGGGTGCTCGACCTTGATCGAGGCGTTGAGAAAACTCCAGAACTCTACCGGCACCATTTCCGCCATATCGTAGCGGAAGCCGTCGACGCCCTTCTTCAGCCAGTAGTGCGCAATGTCGCGCATCTTGTACCAGGAGTCGGGCAGGTCCTGCTCCTGCCAGAAGGCGTGGTGCGCCTCAACTGAGCGCTCGGCATAGTCTTTGGGCAGGGAGGGAAAGTCGTGGCTGCCATCCGGGCGAACCCCGTAATTGATCTTGACGGTCTCGTACCAGTCATTGAAGTCCGGCTGGGCGGCGCGGGCGCGGTTGCCGGTCCACTTGGCGGGGAATTCGTCAAACTGTCCGTCCGCCAGTGGGTGTGAGTCGCCTCCCAGAGGTTGGTAACCGCCTTCGGGTTCGGGCACTTCGAAGGGCTCGCCCACCACGTAGTAAAACTGATTGTCCCTGGCGTAGGTGACCGAGTCGTCGTCCTCTGCGCCCAGATTGTCTACACCTTCGGGCCGTGAAATGGACTCGTACTTGCGAGCCACATGGTTGGGGACGATGTCGATGATGACCTTGAGGTCGTGTCTGTGGGTGCGCTCGATCAGGGCCTCGAATTCCTCCAGGCGCCTGGCGGGGTCATCGGCCAGATCGGGATTGACGTTGTAGTAATCCTTGACCGCATAGGGGGAGCCGGCGCGCCCCTTCACCACATCCGGGTCGTCCAGGCTGATGCCGTAGTCGGTGTAGTCGTTGATCACGGCGTGGTGGGGCACGCCGGTGTACCAGATGTGGGTGGCCCCCAGTTGATGGAGTTCGCTCAGGGCCGTGTCATTGATGTCACTGAATTTTCCGACGCCGTTCTGCTCCGGCGTGCCCCAGGGAATGTTGGCGGTCTCGGTGTTGCCAAACAGGCGAGTGAACATCTGGTAGACCACCGGTTTTCCGGCCATGGTTTCAATTCCTTCGTCGGTTTCGTTGGTTGCTGTGTGCGGGGCGCACCCGATGGTGATCAGAGCGGCCGCCGCAAGAGCCATTCGTTGACGCATGGTGTGGTCCTGTTACTGTAGATTCAGAATTCGGGCGCTCATTGGCGCCAGGTCAAGCGTTCTTTCCAGAGTCACAGTTTCATCGGTGATCGCGTCCCGTCCGCTGCTGTGCTCCTGGAGTCCCTGACGATAGCGTTCGAGATCCAGTGTCAGGTTTTCATCGGTATGGTTGATGGCGACCATGATGCGCTCTCCACCTGTGTAACGGAAATAGACATAGGCGCCTTCGTGAGGGGCGAAGTGCAGCAGCTCTCCCTGGTGAATGGCTTCCTGGTCCTGACGCCAGTTGAGCAGTCTGCGCAGGTAGGTTTGCGCGTCGCGCTGAGCGTCGCTGAGGCCCTCACCGGTAAAGCCGTTGCGCTCATCGCCCTGCCAGCCGCCCGGGAAGTCGCTGCGCACCGCGCCATCGTCGCGTTCTTTCGGGCTGGTGGCGAGCACTTCCGAGCCGTAGAAAAACTGCGGCGTCCCGCGCATGGTGGCCAGCAGGGCCATGGCAATGTTGAACCGTCGTTCGTCTTCATCGATCAGACTGTACAGTCGACTGGTGTCGTGATTCTCGGCAAAGATCACCAGCTGCATGGGGTCGGCATAAAGGTTGTCATCGGCCAGGGATTCGTACACGCGGATCAACCCTTGCCCCCAGACCTCCTCTTCGGTGAGAGCGGTGCGCAGGCTGTCGTACAGCGGAAAATCCATTACGCTGGGCAGATGGGAGACATAGCCGTCCCGGTTGTCTTTGCCCGCTTGCCAGTAAGAGACCACATTGGGGTTGGTGCTCCACTCCTCCCCGACAATATTGAAGTTGGGGTACTCCTCCATGATGCGCCGTGTCCACTCGGTCAGAAAGTCCTTGTCCGAGTAGGAGTAGGTGTCGGTTCGGATGCCGTAGAGGTCGGCGTACTCGATCCACCAGACGCTGTTCTGTATCAGGTAGTTGGACACTAGAGGGTTACGTTGATTCAGGTCGGGCATGGACTTTACAAACCAGCCATCGGCGAACTCGCGCTTGTCCACATCGGCGGCGTAGGGGTCCTGAACGCTGGTGCGATAGTGGGTGGTGGCCTGAAAGTCATCCGGGTAGTTGAGCCAGTCTTTGGTGGGCAGGTCCTCCATCCACCAGTGCTCCGAGCCGATGTGGTTGAGAATCACATCCTGAATCAGTCCCACACCTTTGGCCTGGCCTTTAAGGCTCAGCTGTCGGTAGTCCTCATTGCTTCCAAAGCGTGCGTCGATCCGGTAGTGATCGGTGGTGGAATAGCCGTGGTAGGAATACTCGCGTTGATCATTCTCCAGCATCGGTGTTGGCCAGATGGCGGTAAACCCCATATCGGCAATGTAGTCCAGGTGCTCGATCATGCCGGCCAGATCGCCCCCATGACGGCCGACGCTGCTGTCCCGGTCGGCAGCCTCCTTCAGTTCCGGCAGGGTGTCGTTGGCGGGGTCGCCGTTGGCAAAACGGTCCGGGGTGATCAGATAAATGGCATCCGCGGTGTTGAAGCCTCCGCGCTCGGCGGAACCTTTCCGGCGGTTATGAAAGGCGTAGTCATGGTGGATAATTCGATCTTCGCCGTCATTAAATTGCAGTGTGACCTGTCCACCACGGAACACGTCAGTGACCTCCAAGTCGACGAACAGGTAGTTCTCACTGTCGACGCGGTGCACTTTACTAATAGACACCTGTGGGTGATCTACGGACACGGACCAGTCACCTATGGCGTCGCCATGGACCAGTAGTTGAACGGTCGGGGTATGCATTCCGACCCACCAGAAGGGAGGTTCGACCCGCTCGATGGGATCGGCGAGTACGGACGTGCCAATGAAAAGAGTGAGAATTGCAGTCAGACGCTTCATTATCGGGTTTCCATCACTTCAGGGAGGATAAAAAATGGTTATGAGAGGGCATCTGGGTCACTGTCTTGTCGACAATGCGCTGCCAGGACAGCATGAACTCGCGCAACTGATCGGTTTCCAGGTTATCGACCAGGGGGTGGTAGTCCTCTGGCGTGATGCCTTGGCCGAGCATGACCTGCTCCCAGGCAGTCTCACTGAACAGCTCGTCCTGTTCCCGGAATACCCGGCCGGATCCGGAGAAAAGGTCGATTCGTCTTAGCAGTGATTCCGGTTTGGGTGATTCGTGACACATGCGCCAGAAGGGGCTGTCAGTTTTGCTATTCAGGTGATAGTGCAGAATGATGAAATCGCGAATCTTCTCGAACTCGGTCTGCGATTGCCGGTTGTATTCTTCAATATCGCTCGGTTGTATACCGTTACGGGGAAACAGCTTGATCAGGCGTGTCAGCCCCTGCTGGACCAGATGCAGGCTGGTGGACTCCAGAGGCTCCAGAAAGCCGCTGGACAGGCCCAAGGACACCACATTCTGGCACCATTGTTGGACCCGGCGTCCAGTTTTGAAGCGAATGGGGCGCGGGTCCGAGAGCGCGGGGGTGTCCAGATTGGACAGCAGCGTGTGTGCCGCTTCGTCGTCGCTCAGGTGACGGTGACTGTAAACCAGACCGTTGCCGGTGCGATGCTGAAGAGGGATCCGCCATTGCCAGCCACCCTCGTGGGCGATCGCCCGCGTGTAAGGAGTCACCGTCTCCGCCGGTTCACTGGGAACGGCAAGAGCGCGATCACAGGGCAGCCAGTGGCTCCAGTCCTCATAGTCGACGCCCAGTGCTTCACCGATCAGCAGGGCGCGGAAACCCGAGCAGTCAATAAACAGGTCGGCTTCCAGGCGTTCGTTGGATTCGAGGTGTACGCCGGCAATATTACCGGTTTCAGGGTCCTTCTCTACGCGCTGAATCTTGCCATCAATGCGTGAAACTCCAAGCTTTTCGCTATAGGCGCGCAACATCTGAGCGTACAGGCCGGCATCCAGATGATAGGCGTGGGTCAGCCCGGGAAATTGAGTGCCGGGAATGGTCTCCATGGGTGCAAACCGATTGTGTCGGGCGGCCTGGTCGTTCAGCGAGTAGCGCCAGAAATCATCTGCGACTCCGGCTCGTCGGGCTTTCAACCAGTAGTGATGGAAGCCGGCAATACCCAGGTTGCGCCCGATTTCACCAAAAGCGTGCATATAACAGTCGCCCTGGCGATTCCAATTCTCAAACTGAATGCCGAGCTTGATGGTACCCCGGGTCTGTTTCAGAAAGTCAGACTCTTTGAGGCCGAGTACATCGTTGAAGTTCTTGATGGGTGGGATGGTTGCTTCTCCGACACCGATGGTGCCGATCTCGCTGGATTCCACCAACTGAATGCGGATCTGCTTGCTGAAAAATCGGGATAGCACCGCCGCCGCCATCCATCCGGAGGAGCCACCGCCGACAATCAACACGTTTTTTATGGAATGATTCACTTTTTATCTCCAGCCAAAAAAAAGCCCCTGCTAAAGTTCTCACTATAGCAGGGGCCTTCCTTCATGCCCTGATTAGAACTGGTAGTTCACACCGAGCAGGTAGTTGGCACCGAAGGTCTGGTAAGACGTGATCCGGCGGGGATCGTCGTCTTCCGCTGCAACGGTTGCTTCGTCAGTCAGGTTCTGGGCCTGCAGGGTAACGCTCAGACCTTCGAGCGAGTTGAAACCGCCCGCGCCAAAGTCATAGCCGATCTGTGCATCCCACAGCTCTGAACCCTGATCCGTTGTCGGGGTCAGCGCCAGGCTGAGGCCGCGACTTTCGGTCAGGAACTCATCACGCTTGCGGCCACTGACACGGAACTCGAAACCGTTCTTCTCGTAGTAGAAGGTCAGCTGATACGACTCTTCGGACAGACCGGGAATGTTCTGCCGGTCGCCATCATACTCGACCGCGCCATCGAGGAAGGTTGCCGCGGCAACAAGGCCGAAGCCGTCCAGAGCTTCGCTGAAGGTATAGAAAGGCAGGCTGCCGTGCAGTTCAATACCTTCCACTTTACCTTTACCCAGTTCGGCGACAGAGGTGGTCGGCCCTTCAAAAGACTGGAAGTTGTCCACACCCGCATCGTGATAGCCTTCGATGAAAAATGGCTCAAAGTCGGTTATCACGTCCTGATTGATGTGCCAGTTGAGCAGATCCTTGTAGAACCAGGAAGCGGCGAGGTAACCGTCATCGGAGAAGTAGTACTCGTACGACAGGTCGGTCTGAATGGCTTCCAGGGGGCGCAGGTCCGGGTTGCCGCCAGAGCCGCTCCAGGCGCTGAACTCGGGATCGGCACTTTCGCGACGGCCGTCATCGAAGCTGAAGCTGATGGTGTTGTTCGGGCGCATGTCGTCCATACGAGCCCGGGAAATGGTCTTGGCCGTTGCGAAGCGGACCACCTGATTCTCCGTCATCTGGAAGTTCATGTTCAGACTGGGAAGAACCTTGATGTAGTCGTCACCACCGCTGACCGGTGTCGCTACCACACTGACCAGACCGGTGTCTTCATCTTCGCGTGCCACACTGGCGAAGCCTTCCGAGCTCTGGTCGGTATCGACGATCTGTACACCGATGTTACCCGAGAGAATGCCGGTCTCGAAGTCCGCTTTGGCATAGGCGGTCACCACTTCTTCGTTCACCTCGTAGGTGTCACCCAGCCGGCTGGTTTCAAACTCAGTAGCGTCAATCTCGTCGTAAACGCCGTCACGGTACATACCCACACCGTCGTAGGCCACCATGCCACCCAGGCCGATGAAGCTCAGGTTGGTTGTGCCAACGTAGTAAGGCTCGAGCTCCGAATCCGTGAACGACAGAGCGGTCTGATCTTCGCGCGGCAGGTCCGCGTCAAAGCCGGGAGCCACCAGGAAGGCACCGTAGTTGACCTTGCTCTTGGTACGGTCGGAGTAGTTCAGGCCGAGCTCGAGGCCGTGGAAGAATTCGCCTTCGAGCGCGGCGGTTGTGGACAGACGCAGTGTGTCCAGCTCTTCTTCAAAGCGCGGGTAGTTGACGAAGCCGTCTTGCGCGTTGTCTTTGCCGCCCATGCGTTGGGCGATGGCGCCACCCCAGGGCTGAGGACCGGCCAGTCGAATAGCCGACGCATCAGTATAGTCGGGCATCTGAATGTCGGGATGTTCGCTGAACATCAAACCTTCGGGTGATACCTGCTGCCAGGCGCGAGCGGCGGGATCGCCCTGTTGGGTGGTGCCGGCGCGACCGGTGCCGGAATAACTTTCGATGTTGATCAGGTCCTTGGTCGATTCGCTGGTGGCGAAATCGATTTCGGCCGACCAGGTGTCGTTGATGCGGTAGTCAGCGTTGAAGCCGAAAGTGGACAGCTCGCCCTCTTTGTCTTCCCCGTCATTGCGGATGACGCTGTGGAAACCGTCAAACACGCCGTTCATGACCAGGCCATCTTCAACGTCGCCGGGCGTGTAGTTTGCGCCGCCCCAAACCGGACCGCCCTCTTCAAAGCCGCGGAACACCTTGGATTCCAGGAAGTCGATATACAGGGCGTCGACTGTGATGCTCAGATCATCCGTCGGCTCCCACTGAAACACACTGGAGACTGTGTCGCGTTCCATGGTGGCGGAACGCACATAGGAGTCATGCCCACCAAAGATGAAACCTTCGTCGACCTCTGGGTAGCCCCAGACGCGCACATTCTCTTCCTGGCTCGGAGAGTCCATGGTGGCGAGCGTCAACGCAAAGCCCATGGTATCAGCGGCAAAGGTATCGGAGTAAGTGAATGCCAGTCGGTGGCCGGTGTCATCATAGTCCGGGTTGGCAGATTCCATGCCGTTGACTTCGTAATTGCCGTTGATGCTGACGATTCGATCATTTTCCAGCGGACGCAGGGTGCGCAGATCCACAACACCGCCCAGGCCCTGATTCACCAGGTCCGACTGCATGGTCTTGTAAACAACCGCATCGGAGATGATTTCAGAGGGGTAGAGGTCATACTCAACGCCGCGGTTGTCACCGATGCCGAGCAGCTCTCGACCGTTCATGGTGGTGGCGACGTAGTCTTCATTGAAGCCGCGAACGGAGATGCCACTGGTCCGGCCGTTGACCCGCTCACCGGCAAGGCCGGGCAGGCGAGCCAGTGATTCGGCGATGCTGGTATCGGGCAACTTACCGATATCTTCAGCGGACACCACTTCCACAATGGACGATGAGTCTTCTTTGATGGCGATGGCGTTGGTCAGGCTGCGGCGAATACCGGTAACCACCACTTCCTCGAGCATGCCGGCTTCCTGATTCTGGGCATAGGCGGGAGTGACAGTCATTCCGGCGGCAAGGCAGCCGATCACGGAGGGCAAAATAAGCTTCTTGGTGTTCATCATCTAACTATCCCCTTTCATAGGTTATTATGGTTGAGCGTTGAGTCGTAAAAAGTTTTTGCCGGTGACCGATGGTTCAGAGTGTCGTTTGCTGTTGACCTCAATCATCGGTACAGGCAGCGTCCAGTTCCGGCGGTGTGCCGCCAATTTCCTGCTTGATTTCAGGCTATCCCATCGGGTAGGGGTGGGCAATTCATTGCATACGTATTCAACGTATGTATTCCACCCTCAATCAATTGAATACGTATGCAGAGTGAATCTGCCGGCATCGTCAAAGCTCCAGACTGAAATAGCCGGCGCTGTAGGCGGGCAGAATCAGCTGTTGCCCTTCGATTCTGGCTCCGGTGAAACCGTGGCCCTCCTGTGCCGGACCAGTTGGCAATGAGTCAAGTGCCAGCGTGGCGGCCTGATCGGTAAAGTTCATGGCGACCAGAAGCTTCTGGTCTGGGTGACGTCGAGTAAACACCATCTGTCCTTCCGGCGCATCCTGAAATTCAATGTCTCCCAGACGCAATGCGGGCTGATCCCGGCGCCACAGTACGAAAGTACGATAGGCATTCAGGATCGAGTCCGGGTTGTCGTCCTGTCGATCGACCGCGCGGGGCCGATGCTCGCGGGGGATGGGCAACCAGGTGCTGTCCGCCTCGGAAAAACCGGCATTGTGAGCGTTTTCCTGCCAGGGCATGGGAGTTCGACAGCCGTCCCGGCCTTTGAAGCGCGGCCAGAAAGTGATGCCGTAGGGATCCTGAAGTTCGTGCTTTTGCAGCTCCGCCTCGGTCAGGCCGAGCTCTTCGCCCTGATAGCTGCACACGCTGCCGCGCAGCGATAACATCATGGCGTTGAACAGTTTGGCCAGGGCATCGGGTTTTGCCTCCCCGCCCCAGCGGGACATCACCCGGCGTACATCGTGATTGCCGATTGACCAGCAGGGCCAGCCCTCGGCCAGGCTTGCCTCCAGGGTTTCCACCGTTTCCCGGATGTAGCGGGTGCTGAAATTTTCCACCAGTAATTCAAAACTGTAAGTGGTATGCAGCCGGTTGTTGCCCCGGGTGTATTCGGCCATGGTGGCCAGAGAGTCCTCGGAAGAAATTTCCCCCAGCGTGACCGATCCGGGATAGCGATCCATCACCTTGCGCAAAGACTCGAGAAACTGCAGGTTCTCCGGGCGATCGTTGTTGTACCAGTGGTACTGAAATGCGTAGGGGTTGTCTTCGGTAAAGCCCCGGCCCTTGCGCTCCTCTTTGGGCTTGGCCGGATTGTCACGCAGCTTCTGATCGTGAAAGCAGAAGGTGATGGCATCCAGGCGCAGGCCGTCCACGCCGCGCTTCAGCCAGAACTCCACTTCGTCCAGAATTTCCGCGCGGACTTCCGCGTTGTGAAAATTCAGGTCGGGTTGGCTCTTCAGAAAGTTGTGCAGGTAGTACTGCTCGCGGCGCGGCTCCCACTCCCAGGCGCAGCCGCCAAAAATGGACAGCCAGTTGTTCGGGGGCGTGCCGTCGTCCTTCGGGTCGGCCCAGACGTACCAGTCCGCCTTGGGGTTATTGCGGCACTGACGGCTTTCCTCGAACCAGGCGTGCTGGTCCGACGTGTGGCTCAGCACCTGATCAATGATGATCTTGATCCCCTTGGCGTGTGCCTGTTCAATCAGTCGATCGAAATCGTCCAGATTGCCGAAAATGGGGTCGATGTCCCGATAGTCGCTGATGTCATAACCGAAATCTTTCATGGGCGACCTGAAGAAGGGCGATACCCAGATGGCATCCACACCGAGGCTGGCGATATAGTCCAGCTTCGAAATAATACCCGGGATATCGCCGATGCCATCGGCGTTGCTGTCCATCAGGCTGCGGGGGTAGACCTGGTAAATGACGGCACCGCGCCACCAGGGGTTAGTCTTCATGGGTTACCTCCGCAAAAAATGCTGAGCGAATCCGGCTGGAGCACGGGCCAAAAAAAGTCGTAAGAGAGTTCATCGCAAAAAGCCTTGAAGCATTATTGTCTTCGTTGTTTGAGCGCGGGCTTCAGTGATTGCCCGGCGTCGATCAAGCTGAAACCAATATACGTTAGCGCTGGAATCGGCGGCAACACACTACATACGTATGCATTGCTCCAGAGGCGGGGAAAACGATCAAAAAAGGGTCAGATTCTGATGAATACGTATGCAGGCTATTGCCGCGGCGCGCCGGCTTGCTTAATTTGAGCGCAGTGGGCCCGGTGCTGGGTCTACCGGCCTGTGGGGTTTTCTTTCCATGGGTGTGAACATGCTAAGCTAAAAACACCCGATAACGGATAACAAGTGGTCAACATGAATCAAAAACCTCAACTCAGCTTTTGGCAGATCTGGAACATGAGTTTCGGCTTTCTCGGCATCCAGTTTGGCTTTGCCCTGCAGAATGCCAACGTCAGCCGTATCTTCCAGACTCTGGGCGCTCCCATCGACGACCTGGCCATTCTCTGGCTGGCAGCACCGGTGACCGGTCTGATTGTTCAGCCGATCATCGGCTACATGAGTGACAAAACCTGGAGTCGGCGCTGGGGCCGGCGTCGGCCCTATTTTCTGGTGGGGGCCATTCTGGCCAGCGCGGCGCTGTTCTATATGCCCCACTCGCCGGCGCTCTGGGTCGCGGCGGGCATGCTCTGGATCCTGGATGCGTCGATCAACATCTCCATGGAGCCCTTTCGCGCCTTTGTCGGTGACATGCTGCCCGAGCGCCAGCGTACCCGCGGCTTTGCCATGCAGAGTTTCTTCATCGGTGTGGGCGCCATTGTCGCCTCCTTTATGCCCTGGATCATGAGCAACTGGATCGGTGTCAGTAACACGGCGCCCGCCGGTGTGGTGCCGGACTCGGTGGTCTACGCCTTCTGGGTGGGCGGCGCGGTACTGCTGCTGGCCGTGTTCTGGACGGTGTTTACCACCCGGGAATACAGCCCCGAGGAAATGGCCGCCTTCGAGCGGTATCAGCAGGAGCAGAAGGCACAGGCCCCACCCGAGCGCGAGACCCGCAGTGTGACCTCCTACCTAGGGTGGGGCGGCGCCTTTGTCGCTGTCGGGGCGTTGGGCGCGCTACTGGTGCAGAGCTTCGGGCTGGATCCCAAGCTGCATGTGTTGGCGGCGCTGGTGTTGGTCATCGGCATTCTTCAGGTGGTGGCGGGCGCGCTGCTCAAGCAGGGCCGGACCGGCAATGGCATCTATCAGGTGGCACACGACCTGTTCCATATGCCCCGGACCATGGCGCAGCTGGCGGTGGTCCAGTTCTTCTCCTGGTTTGCCCTCTTTTCCCTCTGGATCTACGGGACCAGTGCAGTGACCTCGTTCCACTACGGGACCAGTGACACCAGCAGCCAACTCTACAACGACGGGGCCGACTGGGTGGGCGTGCTGTTCGGCGCCTACAATGGTTTTGCCGCCCTGGCTGCGTTTTTCATTCCGGTATTGGCACGTTGGACCAGTCGCAAGCAGGCGCACATGATCAATCTGGGGCTCGGCGCCGCCGGCCTGATTTCCTTTGTGATCATTCGTGACCCCGTGTGGTTGATGGTGTCCATGGTTGGCGTCGGCTTTGCTTGGGCGTCGATCCTGTCCGTACCCTACGCCATTCTGTCTTGCTCGCTTCCGTCTCACAAAATGGGCGTGTACATGGGCATCTTCAATTTCTTTATTGTGATTCCCCAGATCATTGCGGTGAGCGTTCTGGGGCTGATGCTGCGCGTCCTGTTTGATGGCGAGCCCATTTACATTCTGGTAGCCGGGGGTGTGTCCTTCCTGATCGCCGCTGCCGCCACTCTCCTGGTAACCGACGAGGGAACCGAAGCATGAAACGTTTGATGAACTACCGAATTCTGGTTCTCGCCACGCTGGTGACGCTCGGCGCCTGCTCCGGGCAGCCGGGCAAAGAGGACCGTCCCCATTACTACGGCACCCAGGAAGCCTTTGCCGAGGAGGCCATCTACTTTCTGCTGACCGACCGTTTTGTGGACGGCGATCCGGGCAACAACCACGAAGATCAGGGCGGTGAGCACCCAACCTTTGATCGGCCCATGCCCGGGCCCGAGGGTAAAGAGGCCAACGTGGGCTACCTTGGGGGTGACTTCCAGGGCATCCTGGATAACGCCGACTACCTGGCCGAGCTGGGTATTACCGCGCTGTGGATTTCACCGATTGTCGACAATCCCGACCAGGCGTTTACCGGGGGCGATCCCGTCGGCTTTGCCCAGCCCGGCGATGGCGGTAAAACCGGCTTTCATGGTTACTGGGGCACCAACTTTTTCAAGGTAGATGAGCACTGGGAATCCGAGGGGCTGACCTTTGCCGACCTTACCCGCCGCCTGCGCGAGGAGCATGACCTCAAGATAGTGCTGGATATTGTGGCCAATCACAGCTCGCCGGCTTACTCCATGCCGGAGGATCAGCCCATGTTTGGCGAAGTGCGGGGCCCGAATGGCGAGCTGATTGCCGACCATGAAAACCTCGAGCCCGAGGAGCTGAACCCGAACAATCCGCTGCACGCCTTTTATGAGCGGGAGAAAGACCTGGCCCAGCTTGGGAAGTTCGATGCCGACAACCCGGCGGTGATGGATTATGTAGTGGACGCCTATCTGCAGTGGATCGACCAGGGCGCGGCCGCCTTTCGCATCGACACCCTGCGCCACAAGCCCCACGCCTTCTGGAAAGAGTTCACCGACCGGATTCGGGCCGAGCACCCGGACTTTTTCATGTTCGGTGAAAGCTTTGTGTTTGACGCGGACTTTCTGGGCGCACACACCCAGCCGGAGAACGGGGGCCTGAGCGTGCTCGATTTTCCGGCCCAGGAAACCCTGACGGCCGTGTTTGAAAATCCCGACAGTGACTATGCCGATATTCAGGGTTACCTGCACCTGGAAGACGGGCCCTATCACAACCCCTACGAGCTGGTGTCCTTCTACGAGAACCACGACATTCGTCGGATGGATGGTGACACCGAGGCTTACATTAACGCCAACAACTGGCTGTTCACCTCGCGCGGCATTCCATCCATTTACTACGGCTCGGAAATCGGTTTCATGCCGGGCACCAAAGAGCACGAGGGCAACCGCAACTACTTTGGCACCGAGGGTATTGAACAAGCTCGCGACCATGCCATCGCCAAAAATCTGGGCCAGATTGCGCACATTCGACAGGAGTCCATTGCTCTGCAAAAAGGCCTGCAGGTCAATCTGGATTTCGAAGGGGATCAGGCTTCTTTCCTGCGTGTCTACCAGGACGATCATCAGGCGCAAACCGCACTGGTTCTGTTGAACAAGGGGGAAGCGGGGACCAGTATCACGGTGGACCGCTGGCTCAATGAAGGTGAGTGGTACGACGCCGCCAGTGGTGAGCGGTTCGACGTCGAGGGGCAACTGACGCTGCGGGTCCCGGCCAACGGTGTCCGGGTGCTGCTGTTCGACGGAGTTGTGAACAACGAGGCTCTGGCCGACCGGCTGGCTGAGTTGCAACAGCTCTGATCGTTGCTAGCGCTTGGCCCCGCAGGATCCGCGCACAATCAGCTCTGCGGGGAGCAGGAAGGATTCCAGAGTCTCCCCCTCAATCAGCCTCAGCAGGTTGTCCACCAGGAGCTCGCCCGCCACGCCGGTGTTCTGCTGCACGGTGGTGAGCGGGGGGTGGGTGTAGGAGGCGGTGGGAATATCATCGAAACCGACCACCGCCACATCATCGGGTACATGCAGGTCACTGTCCTCCAGTGCCTGAATCGCCCCGATGGCAATCAGGTCACTGGCCCCGAAAATGGCATCGAATTCTACGCCCCGCTCCTGCAGGGTGCGAACGCCGTCGGCCCCCTGGGTTTCCGAAGTTTCCGCATCCACCTGCAGAGCCGGGTCCAGCTCGACACCGGCGTCCTTGAGCGCGCGGCTGTGGCCCTCGTAGCGACGGCTGAACTCGGGCGCATGCTCGGAGGCGTTGCCGATAAAGGCGATGCGCCGACGACCCAGTCTCAGCAGGTGCTGGGTGGCTTTGTAGGCGCCATTGAAGTTGTCACACCCGATCGACATGCCCGGCTGGCCGGGCAGGACCGGGCCCCAGGTGATGTAGTGAGCGCCGGCCTCATTCAGGTGGATCAGCTTCTCCACATAGGTCACATAGTCGCCGTAGCCGAGAAAAATGATGCCATCCGCCCGGTGGGCGTCTTCGAAATCCGCATGCCAGTCGTCACTCATCTGCTGGAACGACACCAGCAGGTCGTACTGGCGGTTGGCGCAGGCGCGGGTGATGCTGCCGAGCATCGACAGAAAGAAGGGGTTGATCATCGACTCGCCGATGCCCTGGTCTTCGCACAGCAATAACGCAATGGTATTGGTCCGCTGGGAGCGCAGGTTGCGGGCGTTTTTGTCGACTTTGTAGTTGAGCTCCCGGGCGATGGCCTGAACCCGTTTTCGCGTGGCCTCATTCACCAGAGGGCTGTCGCGCAGAGCGCGGGAAACGGTGGACTGGGATACCCCGGCCCGATAGGCGATATCAAAGGAGGTGGCCTTGTCGTCTTTCATGCACCGAAAGTCCCGGGCCGTCTGTTACGGCCTCTGTTGTTATGGAGCCCAAGCATTGGGGTGGCAGTGAATATAGCACAGACAACCCGGGTGTGGCACCTCAGTCGCCCTCATCCCGGGTGCCACAGGACTCCGGTACTGGGTGCCGCAGGCACGGGCCGGGGTTGGGACTATTGGGACTGGCCACCTTGCGGGTGATCCCGGTCGCGATGCTTTCGTTTCTCCTGGTGTTCTTCCCTTTTCGCCTGAATGGCGCTCATCACGCTGGCCACCTTCCCGGCTTCCAGGACCTCATCCAGCCGCGCCTCCAGCACGGTATCGGAGTAGGCTCTCATGGCCCTCACCTCCTCCTGTGGGGGCAGGCTTTTGCCCAGCTCGCTCAGTGCCTTTTCCGCCTGCTGGCGATCCCGGCGGAAGTCCCTGAAGACCTGATGGACCTCCTCCCGCTTTGCCTCGCTCAGCTCCAGCTGGTTCAGAATGTCGTTTAAATAGGCCGCGTCCCTGTCTCCGTTGTGCTGGTCCGCCAGCGTCGGGACCGAGGCCAAAGCGGCCAGAAGAGTTGATGCCAGCAACAGTGTCCGGATCATGGTTTTCCCCCTCGCCGAGCCCTCTCGGCATTCAGAGATCAATGGTGGTAGAGCACCTCTCTTCCAGTATTGACCATGTCGCCCAATTCTGGGGCGCGGAACGGCCGTTTTATAGATTCTTTCGGTATAACGTCGGGTGGCACCACTATCGTGGGGCTCTAGCTTGTTTTCCCCATCGGCGCAAAAGCGACGACCCGTCGATTTTATCTCCATAATGTTGATCCACGCGACAAATAGGCCCGTATATTGTCGGGAAATTTAACAACATTGTTTCTGGCAGCTGGGGTAGGCCCGGTAGAGCAGGGACGTGGTACCGGATGAGAAGAGAAAAGCACTATGAACAAACCTCTTACGATCGCCCAGCGTTTGGGGCTGGGCTTTGGGCTGATTGTCTCCCTGCTGGTGATTGTCACGCTTCTGGGCATGCACCGGGTCAGCGTGATTGACGCGACCCTGACCGAAGTGAACCAGAGCGCCAGTCAGAAGCAGCGTTTTGCCATCAACTTTCGCGGCAGTGTCCACGACCGGGCCATTGCCATACGCGACGCGGTGCTGGTGGATAATGATCGGGCTCTCGATCGACACCTGGAGCAGATCCGCCAGTTGGATGCCTTCTATCAGGAATCCGCCGGACCCATGGACGCTCTGATGAATGAGCTCGGCGCCACGGCGGAGGAGCAACAACTGCTGGAGCGCATCAAAGCCATTGAAGAAAAGACCCAGGCGTTGACCGCTGATCTGCTCGCCCAGCGGCAGGCCGGGGATCGGGAGGGTGCCCGGGCGTTTCTGTTGTCCGAGGTCTCTTCCGCCTACACCGAGTGGCTTGCCCGGGTGAATGCGTTTATCGACTACCAGGAGGCGGTGATCGGCGAAGATATCGGTCTGGTCCAGGAGATCGCCGGCAACTTTGGTATTGCCATGGTGCTGTTTGCGGCTCTGGCGATTGTCGCCAGTGTGGTGATCTCCTTCATGATCATCCGCAATATGAAGGCCACGCTGGGCGCCGAGCCGCACGAGGTGTCAGAGGCCATCGAGCGGCTTGCCTCGGGGGAGCTCAGCCTCTATCAGACAACCCGTCATCCCGGAAGCGTCATGGGCCGGGTGAATCAGACGCTCGAACGGCTCTCGGGCATCATTCTGGAAGTGCGCGGCGCGGCGGAGAACCTGACGCGCTCCTCGGAGGAGTTGAGCGCGACCTCCGACGACAACAATCATCAGATCCAGCGCCAGTCTCAGGAAACCGAGCAGATGGCCACGGCGATCAACGAGATGACCGCCTCGGTGGCCGAAGTCTCGCGCAACACCAGCAGCGCGGCCGATGCGGCCCAGACCGCCGATCGCGAAGTGGAGGCCGGCAATGAGACGGTGCAGCGCACAGTGGCGGCGATTCAGCACCTGGCCGCCACGCTGGAGGACACCACCGAGAAAGTGCAGGCGGTGTCCGAGCACAGCCGTCATATCGAGAAGATCATCGAAGTCATCAGCGCCATCGCCGAGCAGACCAACCTGCTGGCGCTCAACGCGGCCATTGAGGCGGCGCGGGCCGGCGAGCACGGGCGGGGTTTTGCCGTGGTGGCGGATGAAGTCCGCTCGCTGGCCAGTCGCACCCAGGAGTCGACCCGGGAGATCAGCACCATGATCGGGACGCTTCAGGAAGGGGCCCAGAGTGCGGCCCAGGTGATGTTCACCAGTCGGGAGCTGGCCCAGGAAACGGTGGAGCAGACCCGCAGCTCCGAGCAGGCCCTGCAGAGCATCCGCCGGGAGGTGGTGGCCATCACCGACATGAATACCCAGATTGCCAGCGCGGCGGAGCAGCAGAGTCACGTAGCGGAAGAGGTCAACCAGAACATTACCCGTATCAGCGAGGCCACGGCAGCGTCCTCGGCCGGTTCCAACCAGGTGGCGGGCGCCAGTCGGGAGCTGGCGAGCCTGGCCGACACCCTGTCGCGGAAAGTCAGCTTCTTCAGTGTGTAGAAACTGGGCAGAGGTCGAACGCCGGGTCAGTCGTTTTCGGTGAGCTTTAACACCTGGTCCAGGGCATTGTCATACCCCGCCTCCCTGGACTCGTGACTGAGGAACGGTTGGTGAATATGGGGTGGAATACCCACATCCTCGTACAGCTGTTGGTCGAAGGCGCGGTAAATCTCATTGGACAGCGTCATGTGCCAGCCATTGGGCAGGTGTCGCTCCAGGGTGTCGGACAGTATGCCTTGGGTGGGCTCGCCGATCAGCGTCAGCGCCGGGCGCTGCAGCAATGACAACACAAAGATCTCGGCGGCGCTGGCGGTCAGCTCACTGGTCAGGACAAACAGGCGGCCTTGATAGCCCCCCTCGGCCGGCTCGACGTGAACCGGCTGGCGCCCGGTAAACCCCCCGCCTTTGCGGGCGGCCTTGGTGAAGGCCAACGTCTTCCGGTCCAGCAGGTAGGAGGCAAAACGCAGCGCCACCCCGTCGTACCCGCCGCCGTTGCCGCGCACATCCACGGCCAGGTTGGGCAGATGGCCGATGTCCGCCAAGGCCTTCTGCATCATCGCGTCGGTAATCGCCAGGTCCTTGCCCGGGTGGCCCACATCGCCGCTCTGCCCGGCCATGGCGCGAATATTCAGGTAGCCGGTGCTGGCGTTCAGTTGCCCCCACTCCACCAGCCGCCGGCCGCCGTGGCGAACGTTGTTGCCCAGATAATCTTCGTGAATGACATCGTGCAACCACTCCCTGAGCTCGGACAGGTAGGAGTTGACCTCGCGCGGGTCATCGGCGTCTTCCAGCTCCTGATCCAGCCGCTCATAAAGTTGCGACTGGCCGGCGGCGCTGTAGCTGCCCCAGTCCGAATGCAGCCGGACATGCCCGTCGCGCAGGGGGCGAAGCATCGCCGTCAGGGCGGCAAACAGGTCGTCCGGGTCGGAGTCGGGGTGAATCTGGCGCCGGTGGCGGCGGTAGCTCTTGTCCCAGTCGACATTCTTCAGGGTGAACAGGGCGTACTGCTCGGCGAAGGTGTGCCAGAACACCTCAAAGTTGTACTCGGGGTCCTCCGGATCGTGCGCTTCGGTTCGCGCCAGGCTGGGCGGTAACTGCTTCAGGCGGTAATAGCCCACGCGCGATACCCCGGTGGCCCGGCGCGCACTGAACGCCTGCCCGGCGGGAGAGACCTCCAGATCTTCATGGTGTTGAGTGAGCTCGCTTAAAGGGCCGGCGTGAACCGCCAGACAGCTGACGGCGGTTTCCTCGTAGAGGGTGTAACGATCCTTGGTAATGTGCAGTATTTTCCCGTAGCCGCGCGAGCGCCAGACGCCTTCAAGGCGTCTGAACTGGTCGACAGAGGGTGTGTTGACGGGCCATTCGGCAGATTTCACAGGCAGACGCTCCAAAACGCTATTAGAAGCATAGGAGGCTCTTACGCGGAAAGCAAAGCGGTTGCCTTACTTGCCTTCTGGCCTTAAAGGGAAAGCCATCCCTGGCCGTTCAGGCCCCGCGGACCGCTATCCCGCCTGCCGGGCGCGAGAGGAGTGAACACGCCACAGGTAATACACCGCGGGCAGCACCAGCAGAGTCAGAATCAGCGTGGAGAAAACCCCGCCGACCATGGGTGCGGCGATGCGGTGCATGATCTCCGAGCCGGTGCCGCCGCCGAGCATGATGGGCAGCAGGCCGGCAAAGAGCGTGGCCGCCGTCATCACAATGGGCCGCAGACGCAGGCCAGCGCCCTCCATCACCGCCTGTTGGATATCCTCCCGGGTGGGTGAGCGTTCTTCATCGTCGCACCGGTTCAGCATCTCGCGGTATTCCAGGTTCAGATATACCAGCATCAGCACGCCAATCTCCACCGCCACCCCGGCCAGAGCGATAAAGCCCATGGCCACCGCCACGGACAGGTCATAGCCCAGCCACAGCAGCAACCAGACGCCGCCCAGAAGACCAAAGGGCAGGGTGGCGAGAATCATGGCCACTTCGACAAAGCGGCGGAAGTTCAGATACAGCAGCAGAATGATGATCGCCAGGGTCAACGGCAAGACCAGGGTGAGCCGTTCTTTGGCGCGCTCCATGTACTCGTATTGCCCCGCAAAGCGGACGGAATAGCCGGCCGGCAGATCCAGTTGCTCCTGGACTACCGTCTTGGCCTCCTCCACAAACGAACCCAGATCCCGTCCGGCGATGTCCACAAACACCCAGCCGTTGAGCCGGGCGTTTTCGCTTTTGATGGCTGGTGGGCCGTCTTCCACGTAGATCTCCGCCACCGCCTCGAGTGGAATGTGATCGCCGCCCGGTGTCACAATGGGCAGGGTGCGCAGGGCCTCGGGGGAGTCCCGATAGTGTTGCGGGTAGCGCAGGTTCACGGGGTAGCGCTCCTGGCCCTCAATGGTTTCGGTAATGTTGGCGCCGCCGATGGCGGTGCGCACCACGGCCTGCACATCAGCCATATTCAGCCCGTAACGGGCCGCCCGTTGGCGATCGATGTCGACCTTGAGGTAGCGGCCACCGGCCACCCGTTCGGCGTAGACCGAGGTGGCGCCGGGGACATCGCCCAGCAGTGATTCCAGCTCGCGCCCCAGGCCTTCAATCACGTCCAGTTCCGGCCCGGCGATTTTGACCCCCACCGGAGTCTTGATGCCCGTGGCCAGCATATCGATGCGGGTCTTGATGGGCATGACCCAGGCGTTGGTCAGGCCGGGAAAGTCGATCAGCGCATCGAGCTCTTCGCGGATGGACTCCGGCGTCACCCCCGGTCGCCACTGGTCTCGGGGTTTGAACTGAATCACCGTCTCGATCATGGTCAGCGGCGCCGGGTCGGTGGCGGTATCAGCGCGACCTATTTTTCCGAAGACGGTTTTCACCTCCGGCAGGGTTTTGATCAACTTGTCAGTCTGCTGCAGGATCTGTCGGGCCTCCCCGATGGACACACTCGCGTAGGTGGTGGGCATGTACATCAAGTCGCCCTCATCCAGCGGCGGCATGAACTCCGTACCCAGCTTATTCGCCGGCAGGAGCCCGACCACCATGATCACCAGCGCCAATACCACCAGTGTTTTGGGAAAGCGCAACACGCCGCGCAGCAGGGGCCGGTAAAACCCGGTCAGCAGGCGATTGATCGGGTTGCGGCTCTCGGGCAGGATCCGGCCGCGCACGCAGTAGCCCAGCAGCACCGGCACCAGGGTAATGGCCAGCCCGGCAGAAGCCGCCATGGCGTAGGTTTTGGTAAACGCCAGCGGGGAGAACATCCGCCCCTCCTGCGCCTCCAATGCGAACACCGGCAGAAAACTCAGGGTGATGATCAACAGTGAAAAGAACAGCGCGGGGCCCACCTCGGAGGCGGCGCGCGCCACCAACGGCCAGCGTTCCTCCGGTGTCAGGGGCCCCTTGTGGCGCTCCAGGTGCTTGTGCATGTTCTCGATCATCACAATCGCGCCATCGACCATGGCGCCGATGGCAATGGCAATGCCCCCGAGGGACATGATGTTGGCGTTGATGCCCTGCAGCTTCATGATCACGATGGCGGTGAGAATGCCCAGCGGCAAGCTGATCACCACCACCAGCGACGAGCGCAAGTGGAACAGAAAGAGCGCGCAGATCAGGACCACCACCAGCAGTTCCTGCCCGAGTTTTTCATACAGGTTCTGCACGGCGTTGAGGATCAGCTGCGAGCGATCGTAGGTGGTGACAATCTCAACCCCTTCCGGGAGGCTGGGCTTCAATTCCTCCAGGCGCTGTTTGACCCGGCCTATCACCTCGGCGGCATTCTCGCCCGAGCGCATCACCACGATACCGCCCACCACTTCGCCTTCGCCGTTGAGTTCCGCAATGCCGCGGCGCATCTCCGGCCCCACCCGGATGTCGGCGATGTCTCCCAGTAACAGAGGGGTACCCCGCTCGCTGGTGCTGAGCGGAATGTGTTTCATATCCTCCACGCCTTTCAGATAACCGGTGGCGCGCACCATGTATTCGGCTTCGGCCATTTCCACCACGGAGGCGCCGGTTTCGCTGTTGCTGCGCTCGATGGCGGCGTGCACCTGGGCCAGCGGCAGGTTGTGGGCCCGGAGTTTGTCCGGATCCACTTCCACCTGGTATTGCCGGACCATGCCCCCGATCGTGGCGATTTCGGACACGCCCGACAGCGCCTGCAGTTCGTACTTCAGAAACCAGTCCTGCAGGCTGCGCAGCTCGGCCAGGTTGTGGTTGCCCGTGCGGTCCACCAGGGCGTAGTTGAACACCCAGCCCACGCCTGTGGCATCAGGCCCGAGCTCCGGGCGGGCATCGGCCGGCAGGTCGCCGCTCACCTGGCTCAGATACTCAAGCACCCGGGAGCGAGCCCAGTACAGATCCGTGTCCTCATCAAAAATGACGTACACATAGGAGTCGCCAAAGAAGGAAAAGCCGCGCACCGTCTGGGCATTGGGGACGGACAGCAGGGCGGTGGTCAGCGGGTAGGTCACCTGATCCTGAACCACCTGCGGTGCCTGGCCGGGGTAGGAGGTTTTGACGATGACCTGCACATCGGACAGGTCGGGAATTGCATCCACGGGCGTGGTGCGGGCCGAGTAAAAGCCCCAGCCGGCCAACAGAATGCTGGCAATCAGTACCAGTACCCGGTTGTGGACGGACCAGCGAATAACAGCGTTGATCATCAGCGATCCCCTCCCTGGTTCTCGTGCTCCATGTCTTCATGATCCATCTCACCATGGTCCATCTCGCTGTGATCCATATCCCCCTGGTCCATCTCACTGTGGTCCATTGCTTCGGCCTGTTGTTCTTCCGGGGACTGTTTCTCTTGGGGCTCCATGCGCAACAGCTCGGCCTCGCGGCTGGATTCCGAATCAATCAGGAACTGACCATCCACCACCACTCTGTCGCCAGCGCTCAATCCTTCCAGAATTTCTACCCGCCCATCGCGGGCATGGCCAATCCGCACGGGAACCGAGCGGTACCGGTTCGGCTCGACCTGCTTCACGACCCGGGCTCCCCGGCCGGTGCGGATCACCGCGCTGGCCGGCGCGGAGATTACGTTATTGCGCTCCCCGGTATCCACACGGGCGCGGACAAACATGTCAGGTTTGAGCTTGCCGTCTTCATTGGGAAATACCAGTCGTGCGCGCAGGGTACGGTTGTCGGCGTTGAGTGAGGGGTAGAGGTAGTCCACTTCCCCCTGCCACTCTTCCCCGGGATAGCTGTCCGAGGTGACGGTGACGGGCTGGCCCTCGGCGAGCAACCCGGCCTGGCGCTCGAACACCTCCACGGTCAGCCAGATATCGTCGAGCGAGCCGATCGACATCAGGTTCTGCGCCAGGTCGACAAAGTTACCCTCGCGCACGCCCAGCTGGACGGCATAGCCATCGCGCTCACTGTAGTAGTGCAGCTTCTCACGCACCTCGCGGGTTTCTTTCAGACGCTCGACTTCCCGTTCGCTCACCCCCTTGGCGCGCAGTTGCGACAGCGAAGAGCGGGCGCGCTCGGGCTGGTCCTGTCGGATGCCCTGGAGGTATTCCTGCTGGATATTCACGATTTCCGGGGAGTAGAACTCGAACAGCTTCTGGCCGGCCCGCACCGGGTCTCCCTCGGTGGCGACCGACAGATCGCTGACCCAGCCGGTGGCGCGCACATGATAGTGCTTGATCCGGTCCTGATTGACCTGCACCAGGCCCACCGTTTCCACCGGCTGGGACCAGTCGCCGCGGGTGACATCGCCGAGTTTGAGGCCGAGATTCTGCTCCACGGTGGGCTCAATGCGCACGTCGCCGGGCTCATCGTCTTCATCACCCGCGTAGACCGGCACCAGATCCATCCCCATGGGGGACTGTCCGGGCTCATCCCGTCGGTAGCTGTCGTCCATGGGCGCCACCCAGTAGAGGGGCTCGCCTTTGTCCCCGTCTTCACCGGCTTCTGAGCTTTCGCCGGAATTGTCCGCTGACCCCGAATCCGACAGATACCAGAGGCTGAGGCCGATTCCGGCGCCAGCGCCCAACACAAGCGCGCACAGCAGCGCGCCAATAGAGAGAGATTTGTTCATAACACTTGCCCACAAGTTGAAAAAAGAGACGACCGGTGCGTTTTTCAGGCGCACTAACCCCGGGTCAGGCCTCTATGGGTGGGCGAAGCAGCTCAAGCGGTGTGGAGTGGGGGTGGGAGAGGGTGTAGGCCGAAAACCCGCCCTCGATGACAGCAGGCGACAGCCACTGGCTGGCCGTCAGCGCCGAGGCGCCGGAGCAGGACCCAGGACAGCATTGGCAGTCGGTGAAACAATCCTCATCGGACGTGTCGGCTGAATGATCGGTATGCCCGCCGTGATGGCCCTCATGCCCCATGTCGGCGGCCTGGGCTATCTCATGGCAGGGCTCCGGCTCGGCGGGGGCCGGGGCGCCATGAGTGGCACTCGTCAACCCTGCCATCAGAAGCAGTAGCGCGGAGAGCCATGTGGTCAGGGTTCGGCGGTTCATTGGTTTATTGTATACCAGAGAGCGGGGAGCTGGAACCCGGTTGCCGGTAAGGGGTGAGCAATGGTGTCAGCTTGGAGTCAGAAGGCAGCCTCGTGCTTGGCTTTGTGGCGGGGCGGAATGGGCCAATAAGCAGCGGTTGACCGGGAGTTCATATAATAGAAGGTGGTGATCGAAAACGGCACTCGCCCTTACCTTCGGCGCATCCCTCTTCATTATGGGGCGTCAAATTACCTGCATGGTGATCTTGAAGTAAATTTTTCATGAAAATTTTTTGGGTTTCTCAACTTTAGTTCTAATGTTAAGTAAATTCATGTTTTATAACGAAAATAATGTTTCGTGTGTTTTTCTACGCGACAGACGAGTCTTTCATTCTGTCGCTTGACGCGTCAATACAGGCGCATAGCACATTAGTCATATTTGCTTCGCCGTTTCGCTGAAGGATAGAATATTGCCATTATTATCAGGGAGCGGAAGTAGCCAGAAATAGAATAACGTTCTGCTCCCTCCACACTAATATCGTCCAACCTTTGTTAAGGAATTCATAAAATGCAGGGAAGCATCTTCGTCACCCTACTTACATTTTCTCTATCTCTCACTGTTTCTCATTCCGCCATGGCTCAGACGCAACGCATCGAGGCCGAGGACTACATGGAGATGTCTGGGATAGAAGTCGAACTGACCTCGGATGAGGGGGGCGGCAGTAATATCGGTTGGATTGATGTTGACGACTGGATTGCCTATAACGTTCGGTAATCCTCCCATAAATTAAGGGTACTCATAAGTAGAATTTTCTCGTAATCTATCCCCAGAGGAGATTCTGCATGAAGAAGTCACGTTTTACCGACAGTCAGATCCTGGCCATCCTG
>NZ_JBCAQT010000007.1:0-217776 GCF_038419845.1 Marinimicrobium sp. C2-29 | reverse complement strand
GAAGAGGGCGAACTATACGGATCTACACCGGACCGCGCAAGGGCTTTTTGAAACTTTTTTGACGACGACCGCCAGGAGCCCTATAGACCGGTTAACGGACCTCGAACAGATGGTACTTCTTCTTGCCCAGACGACAGATATAGAAGCGGTTGAACAGTGCTTTGCCCGGAGCGAAGCACTCGGGCACCTGAAGATTGTCCTCCGCCGACCGGGGCTCACCATTGATCACCACGGCCTGCCGACCGAGGGCATCCTTTACCTGCTTGCCCGATCCGGCCATACCGGCATCCACCAGCAACTGGGTGAGAGGTTCCTCACCCAACCGTTCGCGTGCCAGCACCGAAAAAGGCAAGCCGTCGAGCTTCACCTGCTCCAGGTCCTGCTCACTCAACCCCGTCAGGTCGTGGCTGAACAGCGCCTCGGTGATGCGGACCGCACCGTCGAGTCCTTCCGGACCGTGAATCAGGCCTGTCATTTCACGCGCCAGCACACTCTGGGCTTCCGGCCTCCCCTGACGTTCGCGATCCTCCCGCTCCAGTGCTTCGATATCGCCCAGCGGGAGAAAGGTGAAGTAGCGCAGGAATTTGTAGACATCGGCGTCGGCGGTGTTGAGCCAGAATTGATAGAAGGCATAGGGCGATGTCTTGGCCGGATCGAGCCAGATGGTGCCGGTCTCGGTCTTGCCGAATTTGGTGCCGTCGGCCTTGGTCACCAGAGGCATGGTCAGGCCGTAGACCTGGCCGCCATGCATGCGCCGGGTCAGATCGATGCCGCCGGTGATATTCCCCCATTGGTCACTGCCCCCAATCTGCAGGGTGCAGTTATAGCGGTTGTAGAGTTCCGCATAATCCAGCGACTGCAGCAACATATAGGTGAACTCGGTAAAGGAGATCCCCTCCCCCTCGCGCTCGATCCGCTGGCGCACCGACTCTTTGGAGATCATATTGTTGACGGCAAAGTGTTTGCCCACATCCCGCAGAAACGAAAGGACACTCATCCCCCCTACCCAATCGAGATTGTTCACCGCCTCGGCCGAGTTCTCGCCACAATCAAAGTCGATAAACCGGCTGACCTGACCTTTGAGCCGGTCGGCCCAGCCGGCCACGATATCGGGGGTATTGAGCTTGCGCTCCTGCGCCTTGAAGCTGGGGTCGCCCACCAGACCGGTCGCACCGCCCACCAGCGCAATGGGCTTATGCCCCGCCAGCTGGAAGCGCTTGAGCGCCAGGAGCGGCACCAGGTGGCCAATATGCAGGCTGTCCGCCGTGGGATCAAAGCCGCTGTACAGCGTGCGACTGCCAGAGGCCAGGTAGTCCTTGAGGGCGTCACCTCCGGAGGTCTGAGCGATCAAGCCGCGATTCTGGAGGTCCTGGAGTAAATTGGGGTCTACTGCTGCCATAGCTACCGTCTCAGAGTGTTTGGATGCGCCGCGCGCAGCGCCGCCGGGGTAAAAAGGGCTGTCAAGATACCGAATCCGGGCTTAAAAACAAGAGCCAGTCCTCAGGTTTTTCACACCAGGGTCGATATTCAATATTTACCGGGTGCTATTACTCTGGATTTCTGTTATAACTAATGCTAACAGCCACACATGAAAAACGGGTTTAACGTTTCCATGCAAGCCACTGAAAATACAAAGAAAAAGACAATTTCCGTCTTTTTGAAACAATTTCCTCGCGCCCACGTTCTCGCAGCGGGGGCACTGGTTTCCGGTCTGGGGCTACTGATGGCGCTGCCTGCCTCAGAAGGCACGCCACAGCCCCGTCAGAGCCACAGCCTGGAGCTGAATCTGGGCGGTGCTGCGCAGCCCGCCGCGCTGATGGCGCCCACCAGCGCCGATGATCAGGCCCCGGAGAGCGAGCCGCTGTCACTCGACACAGTGGGCGACCCGCTCGTGGATGCCTATCTGGAGCCTCAGGAGGCTCCCCTTGATTACAAGACCTTCACCATCAAGTCCGGGGACAGCCTCTCGACCCTGTTCAAGCGCGCCGGCCTGAGCGACCGGGACCTGTACCAGCTGATCAATGAAGCTTCTGAAGCCGGCGCCCTGCGACGCATCATGCCCGGGCACGAGATCACCTTTGCTCTGGACAAAGACGGCGCGCTACAGGAGCTGGTGTACGAGCGGGATCGGCTCAACAGCCTCAAGTTCAGCCGCGACAGTGGTGTCTTTACCTCCGAGGAACTGGAGCGCAAGCCCGACGTTCAGATTGCCTATCGCCACGCCACCATCGACAGCTCCCTGTTCATGGCCGGCCAGAGCGCGGGCATCAGCGATAACATGACCATGGAGCTGGCCGGCATCTTCGGCTGGGATATCGACTTCATCCTGGACATTCGCCGGGGCGACACCTTCAGCGTGCTGTTTGAAGAGCAGTTTCTCGACGGCGAAAAGATCGGTAATGGCGCGATCCTGGCGGCCGAGTTCACCAACCGGGGTTCGACTTATCAGGCCGTTCGCTACGAAAACAGCCAGGGCAGAAACGATTACTACACCCCGGAGGGCCGCAGTATGCGCCGCGCTTTCCTGCGCACTCCCGTCGAGTTCACCCGGATAAGCTCGCCCTTCAATCCCAACCGCCGTCACCCGGTACTCAACACCATCCGCGCCCACAAGGGCACGGACTACGCCGCCCCGCGAGGCACCCCGGTCAAGGCCGCCGGAGACGGCAGAGTCAAGTTTGCTGGACGCAAAGGCGGCTACGGCAACACGGTAATCCTCCAGCACGGTCAGACCTACGAGACACTCTACGCTCACCTGCACAACTTCCGCCGCGGTGTGCGCTCAGGCAGCAACGTCAAGCAGGGACAGACCATCGGTTATGTCGGCTCCACAGGGCTTGCCACCGGGCCACACCTGCACTACGAATTCTACGTAAACGGCTCGGTCCGAAATCCGGTGACGGTTGAACTGCCCAAGGCCGATTCTGTGCCCAGTGCTGAAATGGCCCGTTTCAAGGCCAACATTCAGCCCATCATGGCTCAGATGAAGCAGTATCGCAGCGAAACTCAACTGGCCAGTGTCAGCGACGACCTCCAGCTCAACCGGCCATGACCTCGCCGCTTTCCATGGCGTCAGAGCTCTACATCGGACTGATGTCCGGGACCAGTGCGGACGCCATCGACGCCGTGCTGGTGGATTTCTCCGAACAACCCCTGGCCGTCCTCGCTTCGCACAGCCTCCCCCTCGACCGGACCACCCGGGCGGCCATCAAGAACCTGACGCAGCCGGGCACCAATGAAATTGACCGCCTCGGCATGCTCGATCACCGCCTGGGAAACCTGTTTGCCCGCGCCGTCAACGAACTCCTGCAGGAAGCCCAGGTCGAGCCGAGCGCCGTTGCCGCCATTGGCAGCCACGGCCAGACGCTTCGACACCGGCCTCCCGGTGTGCTGGAATACCCTTTCAGCCTGCAGGTCGGCGATCCCAATATTATTGCGCAGCAGACCGGCATCACCACCGTGGCCGATTTTCGGCGTCGGGACCTGGCCGCCGGTGGGCAGGGCGCCCCATTGGTGCCCGCCTTCCATCAGGCCATCTTCCGGAGCACAGAGCGGGACCGGGCGATTGTGAACGTTGGCGGAATTGCCAACGTCACCTGGCTGCCCACAGAGGGCGAAACCATCGGTTTCGATACCGGTCCCGGCAACGGTCTGATGGACGCCTGGATCAACCAGATCCAGGGCAAGCCCTACGACGATCAGGGCCAGTGGGCCGCCAGCGGTGAAGTCAACGCCGCGCTGCTGGCGCGGTTGCTGGCGCACTCCTACTTTCGCCAGCCACCGCCCAAAAGCACCGGCCCGGAGGATTTTCACTACCAGTGGCTCACTGATCAGATCGCGCAACTGGATGAGGAAGTAGCGCCGGAAGATGTGCAGGCCACGCTGCTGATACTCACGGCGCAGACCATTGCCGCCAGTGTGGAGGCGCTGCAGGGGGAAACCGGAGCGGAGATCTATCTGTGCGGAGGCGGCGCTTACAACCAGCGCCTCAGGGAGGCTTTGACCGCCCTGCTACCGAACAACCCCGTTGAGGATACCGGGGCGTTGGGCCTGGCTCCCGAGTGGATTGAGGCCACGGCATTCGCCTGGCTCGCCCGCCAGACGCAACACGGCCTGCCGGGCAATCTACCCTCAGTAACGGGAGCCAGCGAAGCGCTGGTTTTGGGCGCAATCTACCCGGGGATGGGAAAGGTCAGATAGAGAAGGAGGCACCGCAGCCACAGGTGCTGGCGGCATTGGGGTTTTCCACGATGAACTTGGCGCCCTGCAGATCCTCTCGATAATCCACTCTGGCGCCCATCAGGTAGGGGTAGCTCATGGCATCAACCAGCACTTTCACCCCCTCCAGTTCGACCACAGCATCATCTTCGGCCGCCATTTCATCAAAGGCAAAGCCGTACTGAAATCCCGAGCAACCACCGCCCGTTATGTAGACCCGCAACTTGAGATCGGTATTGCCTTCCTCGTCGATAAGGCTTTTAACCTTGGCGACCGCACTCGGCGTCACTTCGAGTGCGGAATCGGGTACAAAGACTTCAGGTGCTGACATGATGGGCTCCACTGGATACTTCAAAGAGCATTATACGCATTAACCAAGCAAAACAGTCAAGTATTAACCACAGACTTGACGTTATCGGGCGCCGCCGGCTCTTCTTTTTTAGCGCCTTTGCGAGCCCCTTCAACGCCACTGTAAACGAGACTACCGTTCACCTGCGCGCCCTTGATCATTTCGATCAGCTGGTAGTGCACATTGCCTTCCACCGTGGCTTTCGCCGCCAGCTCAACGTGCTTCGTGGAGAAGACATTGCCGTTCACATTGCCATTGATGATGACCATGGGGACGCGGATTTCGCCCTCCACGGAGCCTTTTTCCGCCACCACCAGTTTGGCGTCATTGCCATTGTCCGCCACGATGTTGCCGATCACGGTCCCCTCGATCTGCAGGTCACCGGTAAAGTGCAGGTCGCCCACCACCTTGGTGCCCCGGGAGATCAGCGTATGATTGTTTGAAAATGCCATAATGTTGGTGTACTCCGCATACTCAGCGTTTATTTGAAATCCCGCACTTACAACTCCTGGACTAACCAGCCAAACTTTTTCTCTACCGTTTTGCGATCGCTTCCGGTCGACTGGGCCATGAGCTCAATGCGCTCCGGCTCAAAGCCCTCCGGCAGGGTCAGGCGGCCCTCGATATTCTGGAAATACCGAAAGCGCAGCCGTATGTCTTCGTTGTCCACCTGGCTCGACAACTCGTGCAGCGGGATGGTCTCGGTCTGCTCCCCACGCCGCCCGACAACGTTGAAATTGAGGTAACCGGACAGCACCTGATGATCGGTTGCCAACTGCTGCACAACCAGCTTGTATTCATACTCCCTGGGAATATCGGTGCCGATCACGTTCAGCGCCCCGATGGTCAGTCCAGTGTTATTGTCCCCCGGCGCCATCAACCCGCGGTAAAAGGTGATATCTTCCTCCAGGGCGGCGATCTGCTCTTCGAGCTTGATCACCTCTTTGCGCATTTCATCGCTGGCCTGCTGATCCACTTCAGACCCCAGCCGCAGGTTGGCCACTTGCTGGCGCAACTCTTCGGACTCCCGCGTCAAGACACTGACCTCCTCGCGCAGGCGGTCGCGCTCGGCCACGGCATCGGCCTGCTGGGTCATGCCCTGGTGGTATCCCCAGTAGTAGCTCGCCGCCACGGCGGCGCCAGCGGCCACCAGTAACAGCACGATGATCAGGGCCCGTCGAACGGGCCGATGGGGTACCACCACCATGTGATACTGTTTACTGCCTTTCACTTGGGGCATAGCACCTTCTTATAAGATTACCTGTCTGAATGACCCATCTGGAACGATCGGCGCAAATGGCAGACCATCAGGGCAGCAACGCCACAATATCGAGGCCCGCCGTTTCTTCGAAGCCGAACATGATGTTCATATTCTGCACCGCCTGCCCGGAGGCCCCCTTGGTCAGGTTATCAATCACTGACAGGACCACGAGCGTATCACGTTGCTGGGGCCGAAAAACGGAAATACGGCATATATTGGAACCTTTGACGGTGCGGGTCTGCGGATGCTCACCCGCCGGCAGGACATCCACAAAAGGTTCGGAGGCATAGCGGTCTTCAAACAGCGCCTGCAGGTCCGGAAGCTGGTCAGGGTTGAGTGCCCGGGCATAGTTGGTGGCGTGAATACCGCGGATCATGGGTAGCAGGTGGGGCACAAACGTGACCCGCGCCGCGCGCGCGCCCTCGGGTTGGATGTCCCGCAGGCCCTGTTCGATTTCGGGCAAGTGCCGATGACCATTGGCGGCGTAGGCCTTGAAACTGCCGCTGACTTCGGTCAGCAGGGTATCAATCTTGGCCTGGCGCCCGGCCCCCGTGGCACCGCTGGCGGCACTGACCACCAGACTTTCCGGGTCGACCAGCCCCGCTTCAAGCAGGGGCAACAACCCCAGTTGTGCGGCCGTGGGGTAACAGCCCGGGCAGGCCACCAGGCGGGCATTGCGGATATCGGCCCGGTTGATCTCCGGCAGGCCGTAGACCGCCTCGGGTACCAGCTCCGGACAGCCGTGAGTCTGGCCGTACCATTGACCCCAGAGGTCAGTGTCGCGCAGCCGGAAATCCGCCGACAGATCGACCACCCGGGTCCCGCGCTCGAGCAACGAGGGCATCAGATTCTGCGCCACGCCGTGCGGAGTGGCGAAAAACACCACATCACACTCGCCCAGACGGTCCAGGTCCGGCTCCGTAAACGCCAGATCGAGGTGCCCGCGCAGGTTCGGGTACAAGTCCGCTACCGCCATACCGGCTTCGGCGCGCGAGGTGATCACCGTCACTGTCACCTGGGGATGTTTGACCAATAACCGCAGCAGCTCGACACCGGTATAGCCGGTGCCGCCCACAATGCCCACATTTATCACTCGGGAACCTCACTCTCTGGTTCGAAGAATCGTACCCGGTTTGGCCGGGTGACTATTAAACGGCCTATAATACGGACCTTGACCGCAAACCGAAAGTCCACGCCACAATTTTCCGGGAGTGCCATGGCCGCTGATGACCCACAATCGCCCCTCGACCGCCTGCGCCGGCGGCGCCAGCAGGCGGCCGAACAATGGCGCAACCGGCTGGCGCACGTGGATGCCCTGCCCCAGCTCACCGTTCTGGGGCTACTCAGCGGCCTGTTGGCCGGTGGCGTCATCGTGGCGTTCCGGTTGGCGGTGGAGGGCCCGCTGGGCCATTGGCTCCCCCTGAGCGGGGAGAATTTCGAAGGCCTCGATGCCCATTGGCGCTTTTTCCTCCCGGTGGCCGGGGCGCTGCTGATCGCGCTGCTGTTCATTGGGCTGAATCGCCGCCATCACCCCACCGGCATACTCCATGTGCTCGACCGGCTCCACAACCATCAGGGCCGCCTGCCCAAGGGCAACTTTTTCACCCAGTTTTGCGGCGGCGTACTGGCGCTACTCAGCGGCCAGTCGGCCGGGCGCGAAGGTCCGGTGGTGCACCTGGGCGCGGCCAGTGCCAGCCAGCTGGGTCAGTGGTTGCAGCTGCCCAACAACAGCCTGCGCCCACTGGTGGCCTGTGGCGTAGCAGCGGCCATCGCCGCCTCGTTCAACACCCCCATGGCCGGCGTGATCTTCGCCATGGAAGTGGTGTTGATGGAGTACACCATTGCCGGCTTCATTCCCGTCATTCTCGCCGCCGTGGCGGGCACGACCATCACCCAACTGGTGTTTGGACCCGATATTGTCTTTACCGAGGGCCAGCAATTGACGGGGAATCTGAGCGAGCTGCCGCTGATGGCGGGACTGGGACTGCTGGTCGCCATCGCAGCGTCGGCCTACATCCGCCTCCATACCGGTTGTGTGCAACTCACCCGCCAGTGGCCCATTGGCTGGCGGCTGGTGCTGGCCGGACTGATCGGCGGCGTCGGGGGGCTGCTGGTGCCTCAGGTCATGGGGATGGGCTACGACACCATCGACAGTGCGCTCGCCGGACAATTCACCTGGCAACTGCTAGTGTTGATTCTGGTAGCCAAACTGATCATCACGGGCATCGTTCTGGGCCTGGGTATTCCGGGTGGCGTCATCGGCCCCTGTCTGGTGATGGGAGCCTGCCTCGGGGGTGCGGCGGGCAGCGCCGCCGGGCTACTGCCGGGCGAAGTCAGCGAATCGGGCGTCTATGTGATCCTGGGGATGGCCGCCATGATGGGGGCCGTGCTCAACGCCCCCCTGGCGGCGATGGTCGCCATTATGGAGCTGACCTACAACCCGGGCATTCTCTTTCCCGGTATGCTGGTGGTCGTGGTCGCCTGCCTGATCACCCGCTGGCTGTTCCGTTGCGAGGGTCTCTTTTCCACACTGCTTGAGCTGGAGGGGAAAAGCAATCGGCCCAAGCTCATGCAGCAACTGCTCAGCCGCACCGGTGTCCGCAGCCTGATGCACCGGCGCTATTGCCATAGTGAGTGCACACTGACCCGGAAACAGGCGCGAGCCATGCTTAAATTGCAACCCGAATGGATCGTGCTGCAAAGCAAACAGCTGCTGGTGAAGCCCGCTGACCTGATGCGCTACCTTGAGCAGGAGGCCGAAGACCGGCCGAGCGAGGGCGCCGAGCCAGCCGATCAGGAGGAGACGCTGGACCTGATGGCCATTCCTGCCACTCGTCTGGAGATGACATCCATCAGCCCCAATGCCAACCTGTACGAGGCCTGGCAGGCGCTGAACCAGACGCAGGTGGACGCGCTGTACGTGCCTTCGATAGGGGGCGGCATTTCGGGGCTGCTCACCCGGGAACAGATTGAAACCTACTACCGCCTTTGACGGCGAGCCCAACGGAGACGCTTCATGTTATGGCTTAAAGCCTTCCACCTCATCGCCATCATCTGCTGGTTTGCCGCGCTGTTTTACCTGCCACGGCTTTTTGTCTACCACGCCATGAGTGAGGACCACACCAGCCGCGAGCGCTTCAAAATCATGGAGCGCAAGCTCTACCGGGGCATTGGCACCCCCAGCCTGATTGCCACAGTGGCGCTGGGGTTATGGCTGAGTGCCGGCAATTGGGACTATTATCGGGCCAGCGGCTGGTACTGGCTCAAGATGGCACTGGTAGCGGTGCTGATAGTCTATCATTTCGTCAGTGGCCACTATCTCAAGCAGTTTCGAGATGACCGCTGCCAGCGCAGTCATGTCTTTTTTCGCTGGTTCAACGAGTTTCCCGTCGTGTTGCTGGTCGGTATCGTCATTCTCGCGGTCGTGAAACCCTTTCACTGAACGCGGCCCGACCCGCCAGCGGGTAAACAGGAGGTACCACGCATGAACTCAATCGCCCCCGAAGTCCCGGTGGTTTTGACCCTATCGAGCCAAGACCCCTCTGGCTGTACCGGTATTCAGGCCGATATTGAGACCTGCATGAGCCTGGGCTGTCACTGCACCCCCATTGTCACGGCCCTGTGCGCCCGGGATACCCGGGCGGTCAAGGAATCCGTGCCGGTCGCGGTCAGCTTTCTGATCGAGCAGGTACGGGCCATCCTCGACGATATGCCCGTGAAGGCCATCAAGCTGGGATACCTTGGGCCGGTCAGTCACATTGAGGCCGTACACACCATTCTTCAGGAGTACCGGGACATACCGGTGGTGCTGGAGCCGGTCACCCAGCTTGCCCAGGCGCCCAAGTCCGAACTTCAGGCCAGCCGCGACGCCACCAAGAGCCTGCTGCTGCCTTTGGCCACGTTGATGACCCCCGATGTGGTCGAGGCCCATGAACTCGCCCAGCAGGGCGACACCCTCGATGCCTGCGCCCAGGAGATACTGGAGCATGGCGGCGAGCACCTGCTGATAACCGGCACGCGCCGCACTCAGGAGCACTATGAAAACCGCCTGTATGGGAGAAAAGGCCTGATCAGGGAGTATCAATGGCAGCGCCTGAACGTACTCAGTCACGGTGGCGGCGCGACGCTATCGGCCAGTATCGCCGCCTACCTGGCTCATGGACTGCGCCTGTTGGATGCGGTCGAGCAGGGTCAGAATTTCACCTGGCACGCCCTCTCGGCCAGCCGGCAGTTGGGCATGGGCCACAGCATTCCCAACCGGTTGTTCTGGGCCGACCGCAACCATACCGGTAAACGCGGCCCCGGCGGCGGCTGCTGAGAAAACCACGATTTCCATTCGTCACAATAGATCAGCGGGCCAGGACAACTACCAGCGCGCCGCGCCGAACAGGAGCACCAATGACCACCAGCCCCCTCTACGCCATCACCGACACCCGGCTGCTTGAGAACCGCCTGCTGGCGTCGGTGGAAGCCGCGCTGAAAGGAGGCTGCCGCTGGATTCAGTATCGCGACAAGAGCCGGGATGAGGCACGCCGCCGACAGGAGACACTGGCGCTACTGGACCTGTGTCGCCGCTATCAGGCCCGATTGCTGATCAACGATGACTTGGCCCTCGCCCATGAGATCGACGCCGATGGCGTTCATCTGGGCCAGGGCGACGGCGACCCCGGGCAGGCCCGCCGCCTGCTCGGACCGGACGCCCTCATTGGCGTAACCTGCCATGACTCTCTCTCCCTGGCCCATGACGCCCGGGCGGCAGGCGCCAGCTACGCGGCCTTCGGCCGCTTTTTTCCGTCACAGACCAAACCCGGAGCGCCCCCCGCCGACAAAACCCTCCTGACCCGGGCGCGAGCGGAGCTGCCCGGGTTGCCACTGGTAGCCATTGGCGGCGTGACTCTGGATAATGGCGGTTCGCTGTTGCAGGCGGGGGCCGACCGACTGGCCGTCAGCCATCATTTGTTTTCCGCGCCCGATATCGAGGCGCGCGCCCGGGCTTTCCGACAGCTGGCACGCCCGTTGTCCGCCTGAGCCAATGAACCCTGATTCAACTACTAAACCGGATCCAACCATCTTTGAGGAAGTCTGTTATGAGCCGTTCTGACGAACTCTTTTCCCTCGCCCAGCGCCATATCCCCGGCGGCGTCAATTCGCCGGTGCGGGCGTTCAAGGCCGTGGGGGGCACGCCCCGCTTCATCGACCGGGCCGAAGGCGCCTATCTGTGGGACGTGGACGGCCAGCGCTATATCGACTATGTCCTGTCCTGGGGCCCGATGATCCTCGGGCACAGCCACCCCGATGTGGTCAAAGCGGTGACCGATGCCGCCCAGCGCGGCCTGAGCTTCGGCGCCCCCACCGAGAACGAAACGGCCCTGGCCGATGCCTTGTGCGATCGTGTCCCGGGCATGGACATGGTGCGCCTGGTCAACTCCGGTACCGAGGCCACCATGACCGCCATCCGTCTGGCCCGGGCGTTCACTGGACGGGACAAAATCATCAAGTTCGAGGGCTGCTATCACGGCCACTCGGACTCGCTTCTGATCAAGGCCGGCTCCGGTGCTCTGACCCATGGGGTCCCGAGCTCCCCGGGCGTGCCCGCCAATCTGGCCGAGCACACCATCACCCTCACCTTCAACGACGCCGAGCAGGTCAGACAGGTTATCCGGGAAATGGGCGATGAAATTGCCGGCATCATCGTCGAGCCGGTGGCCGGCAACATGAACTGCGTACCCCCGGTACCGGGCTTTCTGGAGGCGCTGCGCGAGGTCTGCGATCAGAGCGGGGCATTGCTGATTTTTGACGAGGTCATGACCGGCTTCCGCGTAGGGCCGGCCGGCGCCCAGGGTCTGTTTGGCGTGACCGCCGACCTGGTGACCCTGGGGAAAATCATCGGCGGCGGACTTCCCGTGGGCGCCTTTGGTGGCCGCCGGGACGTGATGGAAATGGTCTCTCCCACCGGCCCGGTCTACCAGGCGGGTACTCTGTCAGGCAACCCTCTGGCAACGGCGGCCGGCCTGACCACGCTCAACGCGCTGGCGCGCGTGGGACTGTACGAAACACTGGAAAAGCATACACTGCAGTTGACCCAGGGGCTGCAGACGCTCGCCGATGAGGCCGGCGTCCCCATGACCACCAACAGCCGGGGCAGCATGTTCGGCCTGTTTTTCACCGATGAGCCTCAGGTGACCCGGTTCGACCAGGTCATGGCCTGCGACAGCGAGCGCTTCAACCGGTTTTTCCACGGCATGCTGGAGCGTGGGGTCTACCTGGCCCCGGCGGCCTTCGAAGCCGGGTTCGTATCCGCGGCTCATACCGATGCCGATATTGATCAAACCCTGAGTGCGGCACGCGAACTGTTCAGCCAATGGTAGAAACAAGGTTAACCACGCCACAAATTTTCACTCCGGGGCTTGCTTGCTCTGACCGGAGCGCTTAATCTTGGCGCAGGCTTCCGGCTACCAACCGCAGGGCAGGTTTTGCCCTGCGACTCTGTGTCGGGACCGCATAGAACTACACTCATTGAATCGACGGAATACACCCTGTTCACCCATCGGGAGATCACGATGAACAACCTGTTAAAAAGCTTTCTGATTTTTATTGCCGCCACCGGTCTGCTGGTAGGCTGTAGCTCTACCTCCACCCAGGACGAACCCACTGAAGAGCCGGCTGTGTCCGAGCCCGCACCCGAGCCCGAGCCCGCTCCGGAACCCGAGCCCGAGCCGCTGGACACGGTTTTCTATTTTGACTTTGACGAGTCTACCCTGAAGTCGGACGCACGCTCCGAACTGATGGCTCACGCCGAACGTCTGAAAGAAGAGCCGCAGGATATCCGCCTGGAAGGTCACGCTGACGAGCGCGGCTCGCGCGAGTACAACATGGGCCTGGGTGAGCGTCGTGCCAAGGCCGTACGCGACTTCCTGGTGCTGCAGGGTGTTTCTTCCAGCCGTATCGAAGTGGTCAGCTACGGTGAAGAACGTCCCGCCGTTCGTGGCAGCAACGAAAATGCCTGGGAACAGAACCGCCGGGTCGAAGTGGTTATCAAGTAAGATAGCCAACTCACTGGCTATTGACCGACACGCATGAGCGTGTCGGTCGCTCCCTTCTCTACACGCCGTACTCTTCAGCCCCCCCCTGAAAACCTCCGTTACAGATAGAGATCCTCACTGAAGCGTTTTTGTTTTTTGCGCATCTGTTCGGCTTTGGCAGACTGGTCATTGCGTTCGTGAATCTCAGCCGCCAGCGCATAAAACCGCGGCTCTCGCCCCTGCTGTTCAATCGCCTGCTCCAGTAAGCGCAACGCGCCCCGCAGATCGTCTTCTGCCAGCTTCTCCTGTGCTCTGAAATAGAGGTAGTAGGGGTTGCTCTCGCGGTGTTCGCGTGCGCGCTCGAGAAAGTAGTCGGCTTTCTCGGTTTCTCCCAGCTTGTTGTAGAGCGTGCTGAGGTTGCTCATGACTGTCAGATCATCTTCCGCTTGCGACAGACCGGCCAGATAAGCCAGTTCGGCCTGCCGGGCATGGCCCTGGCGAATGTACAGGGTCCCCAGGTTTCCCCAGATGTAACCCTGTGTACTGTCCAGTTCAAGCGCTTTGCGCAGGTGTAAAAACCCCTGTTTCGGGTGGCCCTGTGCCGCCAACTCCATTCCCCGGTTATTGTAAAACTGGGCCGCCGCGAGCGATTCGGAGATGAGCGTCTGCTCGTAAACGGGACTGTACCGATCCATTTCCAGATCCACCACCAGCTCGTCGCCAAACGGCAATCGCACCTTGGCATTGACATGACGGAAGTACAGTAGCGCCTGGTTTTCGCGTTGGTGCCAGCTCGGGGGGATCTTTACATCATTCACACGCGCATCTAGCCCCATGTGACGCGCCATGGCGACATACATGAGTGTGAAGCTGAGGCAATTGGCCCGTTTGCTCTCAAAGGCTTCCCGCGCGGTTGTCGTCTCCAGCGCGCTATAACGGATACCCTGGCCGCCCACCAGGGGAGAGGACAGCAGCGTGTGGTGTAGCGCTTCAGCGCGGCGGAAACTGCGGCCGTGCATCATCGCCAGCTCTTCGGCAATCACTTCCATCATGGGAGAGAGCTGCATCAGGTCATGGTCGGGCAGATCCTGTAGTTGGACCGGTTCACCCAGTAAAACCTCCCCCGACAGGATCTCTTGCAGATCCGCCTCGCTGGGCGCCTGTACCCAATCGGGGTGCGTTTGCAGTTGGCTACAGGCGCTCAAGAACAACAGGTGTGACAACACCAGCGCTTTGAGCTTCATACTCACTCTCTCCACCTAAGCACGATAGTGGCACACGAGCTTTACGCTCGCGCACCACTTCGACTCTGCCAGAGTATAACAATTCGATGGAGGAGTGAGTTTTTAGTGGGCTGTGCGCATGGCCCACTAGGCCAGCCGCCGCTCGGGCTGCCCCTGCTGGGTACTGAGCAGCGTGAAACTCAGTGGGTAGCCGTGTAGAGAGTGGTACTGGGCCCGCACCGAGTCGGGCGCATCCCGCAGCGCCTGTTCTATCCAGTCAAAGTAGTCATCAATCGTCCCCACCTCGTCCTCGACCGCGGCGGTTTCCCCGCCCGGTTCCAGACAGCGGGCCGAGTGAATTTTACCGCCGGCCACCTGGACCCGAATATCGCTTTCGGGCATGGCAAAACAGCGACGACTGAGAGTGTACCGGTAGTCATCGAAGCCGCTCAGGCGCCACAGCGCGCGGTGGTAAGCCAGTTGAGAGCGGGGATCATCGGCCCTTGTGTGGTACTGACGTTTGAGTTGCAGCAGCGCATCGGGCGCCAGGTTGGCGCCATTGGAGGCGATATTCATCGACAGCATCAACGTATACATTCTGTCTTTACTCCGTAAAGGGCCCCTGAACATTTTCCGGGTCGCTCCAGTCGCTGGCCCAGATATCATTGCCGTGAAGATAGAAAACGGTGTCGCCGTGCATACGGCTGCGTCCATTGCCGCTATCTGTATGCCAGCCATTACTGTTGTCCTGGGGCTGCTCGACAATCATGCTTCCGACCGGCTCCAGAACGGCTTCTTCGCCCGTGAGGTTGTTGATTTCAAACAGATGCAGCCCGGAGTCCACCCATTCGTAATTCTCCCGACGGGTGACCGGGAGGGTGAAGCGCAGACTGTCGTCACTGACGGAAAGAAAGTTGAAGGCACGCAGGTCGCGCAGCGCTTCACTCCAGCTGCGCTGTCCGCCAATCATGTGGGTCTCAAGGCTCAGCGGGTTGTTGTCATCCCGAACATCAAACAGCTCGATTTTGACGCCACCCTCCATACTCATGGGATCTTCGCCCACGGATACCAGATAGCCATCGCCGACCGGGTGCAGATAGGTCGAAACGCCGGGGATTTCCAGGGCACCCACAATCTGCGGATTCTCGTTGTCGCTCAAATCGAGCACGTAGAGCGGGTCCATCTGCTCGAACGTAACGATATAGGCCCTGTCACCCAGAAAACGCACGGCAAAGATATCTTCGCCCGGTTTGCCGATTTGTTCGGGTTGCTGCTCGTTGGGCAACTTCGCGACCACTTCCAGCTGTTCGGTGTCCCCGGTCTCGGGCTCACGCAGTACGTGCAGGTAGTGATCAAAGTCATTCCACCCCTGGCGGACACTGGTCACCACACGCAGATAGCCGTCCTTCTCATCCATGCTGAACGCGGGGTCGGACCAGTTCAGGTGCCCCGGCACCACCCCGGTGCCCCGATAGTCCACTTCGCCCTGTTCGATGGTGAATTTGTGCAGCCCGGTCTGTTGCTCGGAGCCGCTGCCGCCGCGTGCGCCGAGGTACAGACTGTCCAGTGACATGTAAATACCACTCAGCTGCGCATTGATGCAGGCCGAAGACACCAGCTCACGCGAGCGCAGATCGATCGCGCTGACCGTCACCAGGTCGGCATACCCCTGATCCGAGGCAATTTCCCGCGGCAAATAGCAGTCTTCTTCGGTCACCAACGGCAGTAGGTCACCATCATTGACGCTGTATTCCGGCAACAGGTCCTCAATTGACGCGTCGCGGATCAGCTGCTCATTCCGCTCCCTGGCCTCCTGTGAGTCGGGGTAGGGCTCCACGCCCTCGATCTGCGGAATGGTGCGCGTCACCAGGTACATCACGTCGCCAATCTTGCGGCTGTTCAACAGGGCCCCTTCAAGTTCAATGGACCAATCCAGCTGCGGGTTGCCGGGCGACTGGACGTCGAGCAGATCGACCCGGGTGGCGCCCGCGCGGCGACCGTAGCTGGGGGTATCGCCCCAGCCCCAGTGAAAATACAGGCGTTTGTCACTCAGGGCGGCCACCGACTGGGCCCGCCCCTCTTCGTCATCCAGGGTATACAGCTCGGAAAGCGTGAGGGGATTCTCTTCAGAGCGTTCGAATTCGTAGCGGGCCATCCAGGTGGCACCCACCGCTTCGGGCTGGGTGCTGTAAATCCGCACTGCCTGGTTCGGCGGGGGTTCCGTGCTGCCGCCGAAGCCGTCATCCACGGCAATCTCGGCGCCCGCCGCAAAATGGGCGTAGGTGTAATAGGGCGATTCGGCCACAAACAGGTGCTCGCCGTCGTATTTCAGCCGGTCCGCCTCGTCCACGCCCAGCACATGGACGTTGGTCTGCGAGAAGTTCTCGCCGCCACCGGCCGAATCTTCGGCGGCTGGACTCTCCGCAAAGTCACCATCATTTCTCCCGTCCTGCCCCTGGGGCTGGACCATCAGGCGCACGCCATTGCGCAGGTACTCGGAAAAATCGCTCGGCGGGTGCTGGTTGCTCAGCGGGCCCAGTGCCGGGTCCGCCAGGCGCAAATTGCTGTAATCCGTATCCAGTCGACCGCGGGGATCTCCCCCGGAGTCGGAGCCCGAGCCACAGGCCGCGAGCAGCACGCTGCTACCCAATAGTGTCATCAGTGCTAAGCGTTTCATGTGAGCCCATCCCTTTTGTGGTGCGAGTGTCGATTCATCAAATCGGGCCAGACATCCAAAAGACCCGTCAGCTTTCAATCTACACCCCTGCCCTGTCGGGTTCTGTTGTCGATCTGCGAAAGAATGTAATTTTGTGTAACCCGTCTCGTCCGCCAGCGGCGGTGTCACGGGCGCTTTTTACAGACAAACCCGCGTTTACAGCTTTTTACAGACTCTCACAAAGCCATGACGGCTTTGGCGGGCGATTGACGGCACAATACACCTCTGTACACAATGAGCCGCTTCAGAGTCGCTCTGTAGTAGAGTCGCCCTGTATTGGAGTCGCTCCATACCTGACAACGGTTCAATGTCCAACTTATTCCATGGATCCGCAAAAACAATGATCAAACGACTCGGGGCCCTCATCACCGCACTCTGGCTGACCAGCCTCGGCGCACACGCCGGGGCTCAGGAGCACTGCGGTCCCGGCGATGAACGCTGTATCGCCACCGGAACCTGGGAGGTGCAGCTGGCCGTGGGTGCCGGCCTGCGCACCAACCCGCTCGCCGACAGCGACCCCATACCGCTGGTGGTGATTCCCCAGGTCAGCTATTACGGCAAACGCTTTTTCCTCGACAATCTGGATCTGGGCTATACCCTGGTGGACAAGCCCCAGTGGATGCTCAATGCCCTGATCACCCCCGGACGCGACGGTCTCTATTTTTTCCGCGATGACCTGGGCCGCTTCGTCCTGGACGGTGGCCTCAACCTGGTGGGCGATGCCAGTAACCCACCCACCTCCGGCGGAGACATGGACGATGCTCCGAGCTCCCCGGACGAAGGGGGCGAGGGCTCTTTTGATGACCCTTCGCCCAAACCCGCCGATGATCCGCTGGAGTCACCCGCCGAACAGCCTTCGAGCACCCCACCACCGCTGCGGGAGCGCGATCTCTCGGCGCTCGCCGGCCTTGAGGCCTCCGCCCGGCTGGGCGGCTGGGATTGGCAATTACAGGCACTCACCGACGTCTCGGGCGCCCACGAGGGTGAGGAGCTGCGCTTCGCCCTCAGCCGCAGTACCCGGGCGCGCGACAACCAATTTGGCCTGGCCCTCGGATTCAGCTGGAAAAGCGCCGAGGTGATGGAATACTATTACGGCGTAACCGAAGGGGAAGCGAGCGAGCAGCGGCCCGCCTACCGCCCCGGCAGTGGCGCCTCACCGTTTGTGCGCCTAAGCTGGAGCCGACCGGCAAGCGAGTCCTGGCGTTGGCTGGGCAGCGTTCAATACGAGCATTTGAGCGAGGCGGTACGCAGCAGCCCCCTTATTGACCAGAACCAGGTGATGCAAATATTCGTCGGGGGCGTTTACCATTTTTAGACTCAGGCAACTGAGGTACCCAACAGCGCTGCGAGGCCGGATCACCGGGCTGTGTATCAGACACATCAGGGCGGGAGCGGTGGTGCTGTTGGGCCTGGTCGGCAGCGGGCCGCTGTACGGCGCGGAGGCGGATCTGCATCTGCAGCCGAGCGTCTGTGCGCTCGCCGAAAACCAGACGCTGTGCCAGCAGATGGTCGACATCCAGTGGCGCACCGATGACCCCCTGGCCCTGTGTCTGTTTGTCGAGCGCCAGGGCCAACCGCTGGAATGCTGGCAGGCCCAGGATCGCGGGGAGTTTCGCTACCGCGCCAACACTGACGAGAGCCTGGTTTTCCAGTTGCGCTCGCGCCCCGAGCAAGAGCTGCTGGCCAGCGAACTATTCGAGGTCATCCGCGAATACACCGAATACCGATCGCGCCGCCGTAAACCCTGGAACTTCTTCTAACCTCCAACCCGGTAAGCCAAAAGCCGCTATGCACAAGATTCTGCTCGCCGAAGACGACCACCGCCTGGCCACGCTGGTACGCGACTATCTGGCCGATAACGGCTTTGAGGTCACCATAGAGGGACGCGGGGACCGCGTCGCCGAGCAGGTGCGCAAGCTGCGCCCCGATCTGATGATTCTGGATATCATGCTGCCCGGCAAGGACGGTCTGACAATCTGCCGGGAGTTGCGACCCACCTTTACCGGCCCCATTCTCATGCTCACCGCCCGGAACGAAGACGCCGATCAGATACTGGGGCTGGAGTTCGGCGCCGACGATTATGTGATCAAGCCCGCCGAGCCGCGCATCCTCCTGGCGCGTATTCGCGCCCTTCTGCGCCGGATCGAGCCGGGTGTCCCCTCCCAGCCCCAGACGCTCACCTTTGACAGCCTCCAGGTTCACAGCGGGTCGCGCAGCGTCGAGCTCGCGGGCCGGCCAGTCCGGTTGTCCAGTCACGAATTCGACCTGCTCTGGCTCCTGGCCCAGCGGGCCGGGGAAATCGTGGGCCGGGATTTTCTCTTCCGCGAGCTCTACGGTCGCCCCTACGACGGCATGGACCGGACCATCGATGTGCGCGTGTCACAGCTGCGCAAAAAGCTGGGGGACAATCCCGACAACCCCTCCCGGATCAAGACCATCTGGGGCCGGGGTTATCTGTTCATCGCCGATGCCTGGACCTAGGTACACCACCTTGAAACGGGCCTTTCTCTCTCTCTATCTGCTGATCGTACTGGCCACCCTGGGCCTGGGCTGGGCACTGGATCAGCTCTGGAACGCCTATCAATCCGAACACAACACCCCCGCTCCCGGGGCCACCCTGACCGAAATACTGCGACTGGCGAGTGAGGACCGGGAGCTGGATCAGACCCGCGCCCTGATTCATGGCATCGCCTCCCGGGGCCTGGCCGATGTGCGCCTGGTGCCGCTGGAAGACATTTCCGGAGCGAGCATGGTGGAGCGGCTCGAGGCGGGCGAACCGCTGTCGTTCGAAGACGCCGAGGGCGGGCTCTATCACTATCAGAAGCTGCCCGATCACCCCCAGGTGGTGGTCATCGGTGAAGCCGACTTTGCCCAGTCGCGACGTCTGGAATCGCTCCTGGCGGTGTTGTTCTATATCGCCCTGGCCGGCGTGGTGTTTTTCTGGCTCTGGCCCCTGACCCGCGATCTGACCCGCCTGGAGCGCCACGCCGAAGCGCTGGGGCGCAACCCTGAGTACCCCCTTGTAGAGCTCAGAGGCCATTCGCCCGCCCAGCGACTCGCGCGCGCTTTCAACCATATGGCGCGTCGTATCCGGGACCTGCTGCGCTCGCAGAAGGAAATGACCCACGCCGTCTCGCACGAGTTGCGCACCCCCCTGGCCCGGATGAAGTTTGCCCTGGAGATGGCACAGGACAGCCGCAGCCCCGACGATCTGCGACACAAGCTGGCGGGACTGCAGGCCGATGTGGCGGAAATGGATCAGCTGGTGAACCAGCTGTTGCACTATGCCCGCTTTGAGCAGGAACCGGAGCTCCATACGACCGCCGGCGACATGCCGGGCCTGATCCGGGACCTCAGTCAACGCTTGAGCGGGCACCTGAACCAGCCGGCCAGGATCGAGCTGGACTCCCAGTCGCCTGCAGAGAGCTTCGTGTGTGACTGGCAACTGATGGAGCGGGCGCTGCACAATCTGCTGCAGAATGCCTTGCGTCATGCCCGCGACACCATCGAGGTCCATCTCCACGCCGACGAACACGGCTACCGGATCGAGATTGATGATGACGGGCCCGGTGTTCCCGAGAGTGAGCGGAGGCGGATCTTCGAGTCGTTTGTGCGCCTGCGGGAGTCGCCCGAGCACCATGCCGCGGGCTTCGGGCTGGGTCTGGCCATTGTTCAGCGCATCATGCAGTGGCATCGGGGCGAGGTGCGGGTGGAGCGGGCGCCTCTGGGCGGCGCCCGCTTTGTGCTGGAGTGGCCACCTCAGGTGGTTGAACGCCCCTAGCGGTCCGTGTGGTGCGCTTAAAAGCGCAGGCTGCGCCCTTCCAGATCCGTCAGATCCAGTCCGGGCACCTCTTCACAGACATTTCCCAGCGCCGGCGGGCAGGCCTCATCGTTACCAGGAATGCTGGACAGAGACAAATCACTGGCTTCGATGCGCTGGGAAGCGGTCAAGGCTCCCTGCACCGTTACCCGGTCACCCATCGTCAGGTCCTGTAGCAAAGCGGCCAGCGTTTCGCCATCAAGAGCGCTCAAATCCACTTCAACGTTCATCACCTGAATACTGGTCTCACCAATATCGGTGACGGGGCCCCGCAAGCTGACCTGGGCGTCGTTCTCCAGGCGCTTGATGCGGGTGGCGATCAACCGCTGCCCGGTGCGACGGGCATGCACTTCCACCGTCTCACCGACGTTGATATCCCGCAGGTTGATAAACCGGTTGCCATTGTCTCGCCGATCTTCAAAGGCCGTCCAACCGGAGCTCTGATACCGGGTGCCCAGCACCTCGATCTCCCCGGAGTCGGGGTCGACGGAATCCACCTGGGCGCGAATCCGCTCAATCCCCGGCAGCACCAGCCGTACTTCTGTAGCCTGCAGCACGCCGCCCGCGCGCTCACCCGAGACGGTAACCCGCACGCCACGACCCAACTCACTGGCTTTGCCACCGGTGATACGGGCTGCCGAAGCATCCACCTCAAGACCGGCCAGGCTGAACTGCTTGGCCGACTGAAAGTCCCGGATCATGCCTTCGCGTGAGACCGGGATATCCCCGGAGGTGGATGACGACGCCTCAAAGCTCACCCGCCCGGCTGTCAGGACGCCGCTCTGCAAAGCGCCGGCATCGCCCCGGACACGGACCGTCACCCCGGGTTCGAGCTGATCGCGCTCACCGTCATCGAACAGGGCGTTGCGATAATCCACGGTCAGCTCCCCCAGAGCGAACTGGCTCTGGGCTGTATCCACGCTCTGGATCCGGCCTCGCAGCTCGGGTCCGGCATCCGCGCTGGCCGACGCGACCCGGGAGGCCACCACCCGGCCCTCGGCATCGATAAAGCCGCTGACATCAATGGCTGTTCCGGCGTCGAGCGATTCAAAGTCCACCCCATCAAAGAGCGCATCGTCGTACACCACCAGGGTCTGCCCCAGTATCTGCAGGACCAGACGCACATCGGTCACCTCAAGCACGTCCGAAACCACCCCGCGCAGCGAGCGCTCGTGCCGAACTTCCCGGGCAACCCAGGAGTCGTCCTCAGCCTGCTCGGCTTCGACGTCAACCACCATGCCCAGCCGCACGTCGTTTTCCCCGGCCAGGGCCCCATTGACCCGGATGTCGGCATCACCGATGTCGATATGGATTCCGTTGACGTAGATGCTGCCGAAGGAGGTCACGCTGCCGCTGGCGGTCGCGGGACCTCCAGTCCCCTCAATACCCGCCACGGAGTCAGACCCCGGGTCGCAGGCGCCCAGGAGCAGGGTGCTGCTGAGCAGAATGGCTTTGATTGGATGCAATCTCATGAATTACCTTCGCGCGTATCGTCAGCGTCCAATTGTTCGAAATAGTACAGGCCGATCCCCACCCGGGCCCGGCTCTGTGCCGGCTCGGAAGCCGGGCCCTGATCGTATTCAGCCAGCCAATCATTGACCTGCAGCAAAAAGGCCTGTCCGTCCCGGGCACTGCGTTGGCGAATGCGCTCGAGCAACTCCACGGGAATATTCTGGTAGGAGACGGTGCGCTGAATAAACGGCCCCGGATCCATCTTGGCGATATTATGGTCCATCGTGGCCATCAAGTCTGCGGCGGCGGTCCCGAAAATGCGGATATTCTCCTGCATATCCTCCACCGGAATGTAACCCCGGGCCATGAGAGCGACGCCCTCCTCCCGACGCACCACCGCCCGGATACGCACCAGCTCGTCCAGCAGGGCGCGCACCGGCACATCGCTACTGTATTCGCGCACCAGTGAACTGAAACTTGGGGCGTCCTCCTGAGATTCAACCGGCAACTCCGCGGGCTCGCCGGTGTTGGTGTGAAAGCGTACATCGTTGAGCCACCCGGTAATGACCCGGGCGGCCGGTGTGGGCTTTTCCTCGGCCGCATCGGATAGCGGGTGCGGCCGATCCTGCAACTTGGCGATGTCTTTGCGGTTGATACCCGTCAGTACCGCCATGCGGGACAGGCTCTGTTTGCGCCCGGGCAGGGAAAAGTCATCCCGCGCCACATCCACATACACATGCCGGGCAATGTCGGCAAACAAGCGATAGGAGACGCCATGACGCATCAACAGACGCACCATGGGGCGCAACACTCGGTAGACCGCTCGGGTCAGGGCTTTTTGGGTTCTATCGCTCATATTGGGATTATAGCGTCAAATTAAATTAAAAAAATGTGACGCAGCGCACTTTTACTTATCTTTTTTTGGGACTATAGTGTCAAACAAGAGCAAAGCAAAGGAAATTACAGGCTTTTAAATTCTATAAGCTATTAAAATTATTCTTTTAGACGCTAAACGTTATTAAAAACACCGTGACCGACGGTCACAGCCAAACCGAAACGAGGTAAGTTCTATGAAACTGCTTAAAAAATACCCACTCCAACTGCTCCTGGCGTCTTCTTTGACGGCTCTGGCCGCCTGCGGCGGTTCCTCCGGCTCTGGCGGCGAGAGCACCGGCAGCTTCAGCCTGGCAGTCACCGACGCTGCAATTGACTCCGCCAGCCACGTGTTCGTGGAGTTCTCCGGGGTTTCCATCAAGCCGGCGGATGGCGAGGCCATCGAATTTACCTTTGATGAGGCCAAGAGCATCGATCTGCTGGCCCTGCAGGGCTCGGCGTCCGAAGGCCTGGTCAACGGTGAAGAAGTCCCCGCCGGCGATTACGAGTGGATCCGCCTGCACGTCAATGCCGAAAACGACGGCGTCCTGGACTCCTATCTCGAGCTGGACACCGGCAATCAACTTGAGCTCCGGGTACCCAGCGGCAGCCAGACCGGCCTGAAACTGGTCAGCGGCTTTACCGTGACCGCCAATGGCACCGCCGATTTCACCATCGACTTCGACTTGCGCAAATCCGTGATTCTGCCGCCGTCCGATGCCATTGGCGGCGCGATGCTCAAGCCCACTCTGCGCCTGATTGACAACACCGCTGCAGGCAGCATTGCCGGCAATGTGGACCTGGAAGTGATCACCGAGCAGTGCGCGTCCGATACCGGCGAACAGTTCGGTGCGGTCTACGTCTATTCGGGAGCTGACGCCACCGTGTCTGACGTCAGTGGCGGCGACGGCGACCCGATCACCACCGCGCTGGTGAGCGAGTCTGGCGGCGAGTACAGCTATGAAGCCGGCTTTCTGGACGAGGGTGACTACACCGTGGCCTACACCTGTGGCGCCATGGACGATGATCCCGAAGCGGAAGACAGCCTGACGTTTGTGGGTGAATCCAACGCGACCGTGGAAGCCGATGCTGAAACGGAAGTGAACTTCACCCTGCAGTGAAGTCGTTTGAACAGATTGAACCTGATGTAAATTGAAACCTTTTACAGCTGCGCGCTGTTGCCGCGACGCCCTGGAGGCTTAAGCTCCTCCCTGGCTTCGCGGCTTTTTTATGAACGGTTGATTACTGCCCGTCTTCCACCTCCTCCGGTAACTTTTCCAGCTCCGCGCGCAGGTCACGCAGCGCCCGCTTGACGGCACGATGATGCTCCGGCCCGATGCGCAGCATCAGCTTGTGCAGGTCCGGCAGGTTTTCGAGCTCGTCATCACGGTACTCGAAAAAGACTTTGGGCCGCTCGAGGCGGATATCCTCCGGTGGCTCTGGCGCTTCCAGCAGCTCATCGATGGTATCGAGCACCAGCTGGTGAAAATTGCCATTGCCGGCCGCGCCATGCTCATCCAGCGCCTCTTCCAACAGGGGCCGGTAGCGCTCGTAAAAGCCGACCAGCTGCTCGGTGTCGGGCTCGGTCAACAGAGCGACATAGGCATCATAGCGATCGTAGTTTTCTTCCAGCAGCCGATACTCCTGCTCGGCCTCAGTGCGTGCGTCGCCGACTTTCTCAACTTCCAGCGGTGGCCGGGGCGAGACCAGGGGGCGATACTCGTGCACCACCTTCCCGTCCTGAGCGGCGGCATAGGCCGCCCGGACAACCTTGCGCAGCAATTCATCCTGGACCACAACCTCGGTCACCTCATCGCTCCCGGTGACCGCTTCCAGTTCGCCCAGCACTTCGCTGTCGCTCTCATCCAGGGCGGGCAGAGGTTCGGGCTCCGGCTCCGGCTCGGGTTCCGGTTCGGGCTCCGGTTCCGGCTCTGGCTCAGGTTCGGGCTCCGGCTCGGGCTCCGGCTCCTGCGTCGGCACAGGTTCGGGCTCCGGCTCGGGTTCCGGGTCACCCCGAAACAGGTAAATCGCGAGTATCACTATGACAATGGCCACAACGACGACCAGCGCGATGGTGGCCTTGGGCTTACTGGATTGGGACTCCGGTTCGGGTATCCGTTGCTCTTCGTCTGCCATGATCAAACCCTTCTCTTATCAAGTCGCCTGCGGCGCGTGCCGCCGCGATGCCGTGTGGACCAGAAAGCGGCTCGCTGTCTGGTTCAGGATTGTTGAGTGCCATTTGTCCGACCAGTCGATATCACTGCAACTGGTCTGAGGGGCACCTCTGTTAATACCGATGCCGGTTAATTATTTGTAGCACAGTATCGGTCACTACTCTACTCTTAACCACTTCGGCCTGACGAGACCGAAGACCCTGATCGCACCACAGGCCGCATTCGGGCTGGTCATGCCAGGCTCTTGTCTTTATAATGCGGCGCTCTCGCATCTGTGGGCCCATAGCTCAGTTGGTCAGAGCAGTCGACTCATAATCGATTGGTCGCTGGTTCAAGTCCAGCTGGGCCCACCACATTTACCGCTCCTACCCGCCGTTGTTCCCGACTTTCTGACCTGCCTTTACTTTTATTGACAGAAAAGCTGTTGTCTGACCGGGGCGTCGCTCCTACCATAAACGGACTGACCGGTCCGTCCCAATAGTGAGCCCGCCATGACAGACGACAATGACAAGCCCAAACGCGTCCACAAACCCGCCGAACAGCGGCGCACGGAGATTCTCGCCGTCGCGACCCGCATTTTTGCCGAGCGAGGCTACCAGGTGGCCGACATGCAGGCTGTGGCCGATGCGGCCGGCGTGGGTAAAGGCACGGTCTACCGGTATTTTCCCACCAAGGAGGTGTTGTTTACCGAGGCGTTGCGACACAACCTCGAGGCGCTGCGGCAGTCCGTCGATCGGGCCCGCCGGATACCGGAGGACCCGCTGGAGCAGCTTCGGGAAGGTATGCGCGCCTATCTACTGTTTTTCGAAAAGAACCCCGACCTGATTGAGCTGTTCATCCAGGAGCGGGCCGAGTTTCGAACCGAGTGCCAGAACTCCCTGTATTTTTCCTACATGCTCGCCGGTCGCGAAGACTGGGTGGCCATGTTCGAGCGGATCGCCGCCCGCCACCCGGTCCGGGCCATCGACTCCCAGGAATGGATGGAGGTCTGCGGCGACCTGATGCACGGCGCCGTGGTGCTGAGCCATACGCCCCTGCCCCGCAAGCCACTCAGCGAACGGTTCGACACGATTTTCGATATTTACCTGCACGGCATTCTCGAACGCTGACCGCTCCCCCCGTGAGAGCCAGCAACACGCTTTTCAATTCTTACTTTGATCAACGCAGTATCAAACGGAGCTTTTCACCATGATGTACCCATCCTCCCACCGGTTTTCTGGACGACTGCGCCGGGGTCTGCCCCTCGCGCTACTCGCGACCCTGGTCACCGCCTGCAGCGACGAGGGCGGCGGTCAACAGGAGCGTCCGCCCTCGCCGGTCACCACCACCGAAGTGAGCGCCGAAACCGCCGAGCACCGGGTGGACTACCCCGGCCGGATTCGTGGCGCGACGGAAGTGGCCGTGCGTGCCCGGGTATCCGGAATTCTGGAGGAGCGCCGCTATGACGAAGGCACGGCCGTCGAGGCCGGTAAAACACTGTTTCTGATTGAACCGGAAACCTATGAGGACAACGTCAAAGCCGCCAAAGCGGAGCTGGCCGACGCCGAGGCCCAGAACCTGCGCGCCGAACGCGAATGGGAGCGGGTCGAAGGGTTGTTTGAGCGCAACGCGGTCAGCGAGCGCGAGCGCGACCAGGCCCGCGCCGATCATCGCGCTGCCCAGGCCCGCCTGGAGGCGGCCGAGTCCTCCCTGAGCGGCGCCGAGCGGCAGTTGCGCTACACCCGGGTGGAGGCTCCCGTGTCAGGTCTCACCAGTATTGAGGCGATCACCGAAGGCAACCTGGTGAATGTGGGCGACGTGTTGACTCACGTGATTCAGCACGACCCGGTGCATGTCTACTTCTCGTTGCCTGAAGACGACGCCACGGTGCAGCGCATCGCGCGCAAAGCACAGCGTGCGGATGCCGATCCGACCGAGCGCAGCGCCGATCTGATTTTCCGGGACGGCAGCGCCTACTCCCAATCGGGCAAGGTCGACTTCGCCGACCGACGCATTGATCCCGCCACGGGCAGTGTGCAGATGCGCGCGGTCTTCCCCAACGCGGACGGATTGTTGATCCCGGGTCAGTTTGTGCGCGTGCGCCTTACCCTGGAAACCTACGAAGACGTCATTCTGATCGACCCCACGGCGGTCGGCCAGGGCCCCGAAGGCCCGCAGGTCTTTACCGTGAAAGACGGCCAGGCCAAGGCTCACTCCGTGAAGATGGGGCCGGTGATTGACGGCAAGCAGGTCATTCTGGAAGGACTTTCCGATGGCAGTGAACTGGTGATCAATGGCCAGGTAGCGGTCGGTGACGGCGCGCCGGTGAACGTCACCAACGGCGGCGACCAGGAGGGGTAACCCATGATGCGGTTTTTTATTGACCGACCCATTTTTGCGTCGGTCATCTCGATCATCATCATCCTGGCGGGGGTCGCTTCATTGCGAGTGCTGCCGGTTGAGCAGTACCCGAATGTGGTGCCCCCTGAAGTGGTGGTCAACGCCAGCTATCCGGGGGCCAGCGCCGAAGTCCTGGCGGAATCGGTCGCCGCGCCTCTGGAGCAGGAAATCAACGGCGTGGATGACATGATCTACATGGAATCCACCAGCACCGACTCCGGCAGCCTGCAGATTTCCGTTTCCTTTGAAATGGGCACCGACCCGGATCAGGCCGCGATCAACGTCAACAACCGGGTTCAGGCGGCGACCGCGCGTCTGCCACAAACCGTGCGCGATCTGGGCCTGCGGGTGGAGTCCCGCTCCAGCAACATTCTGATGGTGCCGGTCTTGTACTCACCGGATGGCTCCCAGAGCACGCTGGATATCAGTAACTATGCCCTGTTGAATGTGCTGGATGAACTGGTGCGCCTGGACGGTGTGGGCGATGCGTCGCTGTTCGGGGCCCAGGATTACTCCATGCGCATCTGGCTGGACCCGGCCAAACTGGCCGAACACGAGCTGACGCCCAACGATGTCGCTGCCGCCCTGCGCGAACAGAACGCCCAGTATGCGGCCGGCCGCATTGGCGCCGAGCCCTCCCCGGAAGGTCAGCCCTTCACCTTTACCATGACCTCGCGGGGTCAGCTCGAAGACCCGAAAGAGTTCGAAGAGGTGGTGATCCGCACCAACGCGCAGGGCAGCAGCCTGCGTCTGAAAGACGTCGCCCGGGTGGAGCTGGGCTCGGAGAACTATGCCTTCTCCGCCACCTACAACGGCGAGTCGGCCGTGCCCATGGGCGTTTACCTGCAGCCGGGCGCCAACGCGCTGGAAACCACCGAGCAGGTGTACGCCACCCTGGAGCGGATTGCCGAGCGCTTCCCCGCCGGGATTGAGTACAAGGTGCCCTACGACACCACCGAGTTCGTCGAGGTGTCGGTCAACGAAGTGATCATTACCCTGCTGATTGCAGTGCTTCTGGTGGTGCTGGTGACCTTTGTGTTCCTGCAGCACATCCGGGCCACACTGATTCCGGTAGCGGCCATTCCGGTGTCGCTGATCGGGACCTTCGCGGGCATGCAGTTACTCGGCTTTTCGGTGAACCTGCTGACGCTGTTCGGTCTGGTGCTGGCCATCGGTATTGTGGTCGACAACGCGATTATCGTGATGGAAAACGTCGAGCGCCTGATTGTGGGAAAAGGCATGAAAGCGCGCGAGGCGTCGATCGAAACCATGGGTCAGGTGTCCGGTGCGGTGATTTCCTCCACGCTGGTGCTGGTCGCGGTATTCGCGCCCGTCGCCTTCCTGGGGGGACTGAGCGGTGAGCTGTATCGACAGTTCGCGGTCACCATTGCCGTTTCGGTGGTGGTCTCCGGTGTGGTGGCCCTGACCCTGACACCGGCCATGTGCGCCCTGTTGCTGGATAAGGAGCCACACGATGTCAGCAAGCCCTTCCAGATATTCAACAAAGGGTTTGAGTCACTCACCAATGGCTTTGTGAGCATTGTGGAGAAACTGCTGCGCCACTGGGTGATTGGCCTCGCACTACTCGCGCTTTTCTGCGTCGCCACCGTGTTCACCCTCAATCGGTTGCCCTCGGGGCTGGTGCCCCAGGAAGACCAGGGTGTGGCTCTGGCGGTGGCACAATTGCCGCCCGCCTCGGCCCTGGGCCGCACCGAGCAGGTGCGCGACCGGCTCGCCCAACAACTGCTGGAGATGGATGAGGTTGAGGAGTTCACCTCCTTTGCGGGCTTCGACATTATCGCCGGCTCACTGCGCAGTAATGCCATGGCCGGCTTTATCAATCTGGCCGACTGGGACGAGCGCACCGGCGAGGGCCAGAGCGCGGCGGACATTGCCCAGCGGGTGATGGGCATGGGCGCGGGCATTCAGGAAGCCAATGTGATGGCCTTCACCCCTCCGCCCATTCAGGGGCTCTCCCTCACCGGTGGTGTGGAAGGTTACCTGCAGGTGCGCGAAAGCTCCGATCCCGCACGGATCTTTGAGCTGGCGCAACAGGCCGTCGGCGCGGCCAGCGAACGGCCGGAGCTGACCAATGTGCGCACCACTCTGGACACCAGCATCCCCCGCTTCCACGCCGAGGTGGACCGGGAGAAAGCCAAGGCCATGGATGTGTCGATCGATCAGATCTACAGTTCCCTGCAGTCCACCTTTGGCTCCAGCTACATCAACGACTTTTCCTATCAGGGGCGCCTGTGGCGGGTGAACATGCAGGCCGAAGCCGAGTACCGGGATCAGCCCGATGACCTGCGTCAGGTGTTTGTGCGCTCCGGTAACGGCGAGTTGATTCCGCTCAGCTCCCTGGTCAGCCTGGAGCGCACCGCCGGGGCCGACATTCTCAACCGGTTCAACATCTACCCCTCGGCCAAGCTGATGGCCGACCCGGCCCCCGGTTTCACCACCGGTGAAGCCAAAGCCACACTGGAAGCGGTGATTGCCGAACAGCGCCAGACCGCCGATGTGCAGCTCGGCTGGACCGGCGAAGCCTACCAACTGGACGCGGCCGCCGGTGCCGGTACCGCCGCCTTTGGTATGGGCATGCTGATGGTGTTCCTGATTCTGGCCGCCCAGTACGAGCGCCTGACACTGCCCCTGGCCGTGGCCACCGCCGTGCCCTTCTGGTGTTGCCACCATAACTTGGCCACCAGCTGACGCCATAGCTTGGATACAGCGCCCAAATTATGGTGACGTGGTATTGACACCTTAAATTGGCCAAGAGTTGGCACCATAATCTGGCGAATCTTATAACCGATTGACATTGAGCGCAGCCCGATTGCTGGACTGCCTTACCTAATTTATCTAGAAGTATGTAGAGGGAACCGGGGTCAACACTTTAAACCCCAGTGCCATAAACAACGATTGGTATATTAATGAGTGTTACGCCTTGGGACGCCGTAATGCGGAGCTACGGCTTATAACATTCCTTAACTGTGCTCACTGAGAATCGAATCGGCTCATCGGATTTGGGCAGCGAGATGATGCAGTAGGGCTCAGTAAGCGCCCCATCGGTTTCGCAGTCCGCCGATGGCTGGACGTTTTCGTACGTAACAGTGATGCCACTCTCGTTAGAGATCACCTCGTCCAACCGAACTTCGGGAAACGTATTGGTTTGTTGTCCCAAGTAGATGAAAACCGATCTGTTTTCAGAAAAGTCAATAGCGGGTATTTCTTCTTGATTAGTGGGGTCAATGGTTAAGTAGAGTTCCCTGAATTGATGCGGATCTTCGATCACGACTTCAAATGGTTCGTGAACCTCTTCCTCCCCTAAATGAGTGTAAGCGCTAGTGGCAGGGCAAGAGACGATCTCGAAGGGTACCTGTTCTTCGCTGCTATTGGCATCGTTCAGCACTCGTATGGAACCTTCATCGTCGCAACCGGCGCAGGCGGCGAATAAAACCATTAAGGCTAAGTGTAGCGTTTTCATCACAATGCACCTCTCGTTGCCTACAAAATCTCACCCTGCCATTCATTATTGGCAGATTACCAAGTTACATTTAGGCCAGCGATAAAGTTGGCGCTGTAATCATTATTTCCTACACGTTCAATCATGACGTTATATGTTCCCGTCACTGTAGGATCGATTTCTAGCATCAAATACGGGTTTTCCCAGCTAACATCTGTATACGCAATCGTCTGACCGCTAGGATTTCTAACCCGCATCCTATAGCTCGTTCCAAGCGCCCAGCTACTACCGGGATACTGATAAGCCCAGCTGCCACGGTTAAGGTATGAAAAAACGATTCGAACGTTGCTCATTGATGCATTTAAGTCTACCGGTGCTTCCAGGAAATTGTCATCCCACGATGAACCCCCGTCATTTGCCGCAAAATAGCCAAAAGAAGAGTTTGAACCGCTCCATTTATGGAAGTAGGCCCCGTAAAACGCGTTGTGGAAATCAAGGCCCTCAGCTCCAACGGTACCCTGACTGACACCGCCAATGCTATAAGTGCTTGACGCTAATAATGTTGCCTTTAGCGTCGCAGGCGCATACTGCATCCATTCGGACATCAGGTTTGCGGCAAAACCTGCGGCATGTGGCGACGCAAAACTGGTGCCTGAATCCATGCGACCTGCGGCCGCAATATTCTCTCCAGGCGCCAGTACATCGGGCTTTGTCTGTCCGGCGGCGGGATTTTTGTCACTTGAGAAAAAGGAATACCAGTCATTGGTGTCTGAGAAAGAACCTACAGTAACTACGTTGTAACCCTTGCCAGGCGAGTCAACTTCATTACTATCGCCGCTGCCACCGTGGTTACCCGCAATGGCAAATACCGCAACGCCTTCATTGTACACCAAGTTGTCCCAATCCCTATCTTGTACTTGATAAAATGATGCGTCCTGAAGACCCCACGAAACATTGGCTATATGAATCGGGGGGCGACCACCGACACCATCTAAGTCAGCAGCTCTCGGAAGAACACGCCCTCCCCGGCAATATAGCCAGCTTTCTGGAGAAACGGCCCTTATGATGCCAGAAACCAGTTCGGAGTGGTTGGTACGCTGAGGACTTCCCAGGCGCGTGTAATTTGTGATGTGATTGCTGTTGGGGCAACCAAGCTCAGTCATATAGATACCCAATCCAGCCCCATCTCTACCGGCAAAATCTGTGGCCCATGGATCTACCCCCGTTGCGTCCATCGCGGTCTGGATGCCGTCGTAAGCTAGCTTGTACTGGTCAATTCCCTCAATGAGGTCTGATGAGCGATCCGCCAATTCCGAGATTTGAGATGCAGTAAGCTCTAACGTGAGGCTTTCGTGATCAGAAAAATTATCAACCACTTCACTTTTAGCGGACTCAAACCATGCGTGTCTTTTTGTTAACGTTCGTTTAACTGCGTTAAGCCTTTCCAAGCGAACGCTACGACGGTTAGATATGGCCTGTCGGATAGTTTCTGTTCTCTCATTGAGGATGATGTAGGAGTCTCAATGGGAATGTTGGGGCTGTTGAGCGCGACGATGACGCGATGATTTTTATCCACTCTATCGGTCGTCACCGCTTTCTCGAGAGACTGTTTAAGATCCTCTGATATTAAAGGCCGATTGGGAAGTGGGAGATCCTTATATTCAATATGTTCCCCGTTGCTGTCATAAGCCTGGGTGCGTACCGCACCATTGTCAGCATCCCGTTCATACCGAATGGTATAGACAGTGTCCCCGACCGTATATTCATACTTCTCATTTAAGGGCGGGTAGTCGTTTCGATTGAGGTTTTCTGCCACAACCGAGAGTGAAAATAGAGTAAGAGATAAAGCGAGAGCGAAAGGACGGTATGTTGAAGCCATGGGTAATCCACCTATGTTGATGTCCATTATCAAGCGGCGGCCATGATCAGATACGCCGCATAGCGAACTATAAGTTATTAGTGTTTCATCCATGTGACTGAAAGTTACTGTTCCAAACAACTCACCGTTAGGATAGCAGTCAGAAACGCACTATATATAGGGACTGAAATTGGCATCAATTTTGTATGGAATCGTAATAATTTGTACTGATGATATGGAGGCTCCCAGTGGCAGCGGAATGCAGTGATCAACTAATTCTTCTTGGATTTTCAGCTTTTGCCGGTGGCAGCTCTGCGTTGAACTGGTGGGCTACGTCGAAAAAGCGTCAACCGCCTCTCCAATTCACGGAAAGGGTGGCTTTTGAGTCTCGGGAAGTGGCCAAAATGAGTGTACTAATACACCATAGTTTGGCCAGAATGGCCAACTTATACCGTCAAGAACACCTTCGGGGTGCTGGGCGCCGCCCTGGCGTCGACCCTGCGCGGCTACCCCAACGACATCTACTTCCAGGTGGGGCTGCTGGTGCTCATCGGCCTGGCGGCCAAGAACGCCATTCTGATTGTCGAGTTCGCGGCGCAGAACCGGCGCGAGGGCATGAGTTCCACCGAGGCGGCCGTGACCGCGGCGCGCCAGCGCTTCCGCGCGATCATCATGACCGCCGGTACTTTTGTGATCGGCTCCCTGCCGCTGATGTTTGCCTCGGGCGCGGGTGCGGCCAGCCGTCAGGAAATCGGGACGGTCGTGGTTGGCGGCATGGTGCTCGCCAGTACTCTGGCACTGCTGTTTGTCCCCCTGACCTACAAAGTGCTGGAAGATCTGGTGACCTGGAATGAAAACCGTAAAAACAATCAGGGAGGCGAGCAAAATGCGTAAGCTGACCACGCTGACCGCCGCCATCGCTCTACTCGGTGGTTGCGCCCTGGACCCGGACTACCAGGCCCAATCGCCAGACTTACCCGAGCAGTGGCCCGAGCACGAATTGCTCGGGCAGGACAGCGGCGAATGGCAGAACTGGTGGACCCGCTTTGACGACACCACCCTGAACGCCCTGGTCGAACGCGCCCTGGACGACAACCTGGAGCTGCAGGTGCAGCTTCAGCGGATCGAGCAGGCAAGGGCAGAGCTCGGCTTGAGCAAGGCCAATCGCTGGCCGTCCCTCAACGCCCAGGCCGATGCCACCCGGGAACAGAGCTCGGCGGCCGCCACGCCGCCCGAGCTGGGTGGCGGCCAGATCGGCAACCGGTTCTCCGTCAACGGTGTGCTCAGTTATGAGCTGGACCTCTGGGGCCGCCTCGCTCGGGAGCGCGAAGCAGCCGGGGCACTGCTGGCGCAATCAGTGTTCGGCACCGAAGCGGTGCGCCTGAATCTGGTGACCGATGTGGTCACCACCTACTTCAACCTGCGCGCCGCCGAGCAGCAACTGGCCATCACCCAGGACACCCTGGGCACCCGGGAAGAAACCCTGGAGCTGGAAGAAATCCGAGCCGAGAGCGGCGCCAGCAATCCGCTGAGCACCCGCCAGGCACGCGCCGAACTGGAGAGCACCCGCGCACGCCTGCCTCAGCAGGAGCAGCAGGTGCACGAACTGCGCAGCGCCCTGGCCCTGCTGGTGGGCTACACCCCCAGGGAGCTGTTGAGTGAACTGGACTTTGGCGACAGCAGGCTGACCGAGATTGAACTACCCGACAGTGTGCCCGCCGTGCTGCCCTCAGAACTGTTGCAACGTCGCCCGGATATCCGCGCCGCCGAGCAGGCCCTGATTGCCGCCAACGCCCGGGTGGGCGTCGCCCAGGCGCAGCGTTTCCCGAGCCTGAATCTGCAGGCGCTGGGCGGCAGTGTGGCGCTCGACAGTGACAACCTGTTCACGGCGCCGGCGGAAATGTGGAGTGTGGGTGCCAACCTCGCTGGCCCGTTGTTTGACTTTGGCCGCACGCGCTTACGGGTCGATAGCGCCGAGGCGCAACTGGCCCTGGCCGAAGCGGAATATCAATTGGCCATCACCAATGGCTTTCGCGATGCCCGGGATGCACTGGTGATCTATGACAGCGCGGATCGCCGGGTTGAGGCCGTGCGCCGCCAGACCGACGCCATCGAAGAAACTCTGGAGCTGGCCGAGCTGCAGTACGAGGCCGGGAGCATCGGTTTTTACGAGTTGCTGGATGCCCAGCGCGGTCTCCTCGATGCGGAGCTGGCGTTGAGTCAGGCGGTGAGTGATCGGCTGGCGGCGACGGCGACGCTGTTTAAAGCGATGGGCGGGGGTTGGAGTACGCCTGAAGATTAACGTTGGGTTACGGCGGATGCGCCTTAGGCTTATCCGCCCTACAGATAGCTCGAGGTTCATCGTAGGGCGGATCGGTCCGACGCCTCGGAGCCTAAGGCGCATCCGCCGCACCGCGAGGGTGCCCTAAGCCGCCTCGCGGCGTTTGGCCAACCACAATCGCACAATGGTGCTGGAGTTCACGCTGATCAGGGTGATCTCCAGCAGCGTGCCGCCGATGGACCCCACCACGATATTGTTCGCCAACCACAGACAGGCGCCCACCAGAAACGCCAGGCGCATACGAATCCCGGTGAGGCAAAAAAGCGCATAAGTGCCCACGCAGGAGCCGAACACCGGCAGCATATCGACCCAGACATCGGCCATCACCCAGCCCAACCCGAGACTGACCAGGATAAAAAACCAGGCCACCAGCTTTGAGCTGGTTTTCAGGGACAGACCGGTGCGTACCACCGCCAGCAGAGAACTGAGCACCGCCGTGGGTGCCGCCAACAACGCAAAATGGATACAGTTGTTGAGCTGTAGCAGGAACATGAAAATTTTCAGCTTGCGATCATCGCGCTGAAAAAAGCAGTAAACGCCCAGGGCGAAACTCATCAGCCCGAAAAACTGGCCCAGCCAATAAATAAACTCTGACAATGGCACCGCTCGTCAGGCCAGCTGCTGCGCGTGAAAGCGTAGATGCTCTTCAATAAAACTGGCGATGAAAAAGTAGCTGTGGTCGTACCCGGGATGCAGTCGCAGCGTGAGCGGTGCTTCACTCTGATCGGCCGCCGCCTGCAGCGCCTGCGGCTTGAGCTGGTCGGCCAGAAAGTTATCGGCATCGCCCTGGTCGACCAGGATCAGTTTGCCACTGCCGCGCGCGGCCAGCAGCTCGCTGGCATCGTACTCGCGCCAGGCCGCCCGATCCTCACCCAGATAAGCGCCAAAGGCTTTCTGCCCCCAGGGACAGTTGACCGGGTTGCAGACGGGACTGAAAGCCGAAATCGAGCGGTACCGCTCCGGGTTGCGCAGGCCGATCACCAGGGCGCCATGCCCGCCCATGGAATGACCGCTGATCGCGCGTTGGTCGGTGACCGGAAATTCCCGCTCGATCAGTTGCGGCAACTCCTTCACCACATAGTCGTACATCTGATAGTGCGACTGCCAGGGTGACTCGGTGGCGTTGACGTAAAAACCGGCGCCGAGCCCAAGGTCATAGGCCCCCTCCGGATCATCCGGCACACCCTCGCCGCGCGGGCTGGTATCCGGGGCGACAATCGCCACTCCCAGTTCGGCCGCCACGCGATGGGCGCCCGCCTTCTGCATGAAGTTTTCATCGGTGCAGGTCAGCCCCGAAAGCCAGTAGAGCACTGGCACGGGCTGGGTTTGTGCCTGCGGCGGCAGATAGACGGCAAAGCGCATATCACATTGCAGCACGTCGGAACGGTGCCGGAACTGTTGGTGCCAACCCTCAAAGCTTTTGGCACTGCTGATTTTTTCAATACTCATAAGGTCCCCGGCGCATTTTAAAAGTGAATGACGCTGCGAATACTCTCGCCCTTGTGCATCAATTCAAACGCTTCATTGATGTCTTCGAGCGGCATGGTGTGAGTAATAAAATCGTCCAGCTTGAACTCGCCGCGCATATACTGATCGACAATGCCCGGTAATTCGCTACGACCTTTTACGCCGCCGAAGGCCGAGCCGCGCCAGACGCGCCCGGTCACCAGCTGGAACGGCCGGGTGCTGATTTCCTGGCCGGCGCCGGCCACACCGATGATGACCGACTCACCCCAACCCTTGTGACAGCACTCAAGGGCCGAGCGCATGACGTTGACGTTGCCAATACACTCAAAAGAGTAATCCACACCGCCGTCGGTCAGATCGACAATCACTTCCTGGATCGGCTTGTCGTAATCTTTCGGGTTGATACAGTCGGTGGCGCCAAGTTGCTTGGCCAGATCAAACTTGCGTTCATTGATATCGATCGCGATGATGCGCCCGGCCTTCGCCATGGCGGAGCCGATGATAGCGGACAGACCAATGCCGCCCAGACCAAAAATGGCCACCGTGGATCCGGGCTCTACCTTGGCGGTATTGAGAACCGCGCCCATGCCGGTGGTGACACCGCAACCGAGCAGGCAGACCTTTTCCAGCGGGGCCTCCTTGTTGACCCTGGCCAGGGAAATTTCCGGCAACACGGTGTACTCGGAAAAGGTGGAGCAGCCCATGTAGTGATGAATGGGCTCACCGTCTTTGTAAAAACGCGAGGTGCCATCGGGCATCACGCCCTTGCCCTGGGTCGCCCGGATCTTGCCGCAGAGGTTGGTCTTGCCCGACTTGCAGAATTTGCACTCGCCACACTCGGGCGTATAGAGCGGAATCACATGGTCACCGACAGCCACACTGGTGACCCCCTCGCCCACCTGCTCGACAATGCCGCCCCCTTCGTGACCCAGAATTGCCGGCCAGTTACCCTCCGGGTCCTCCCCCGAGAGCGTAAAGGCATCGGTGTGGCAGACACCGGAGGCGACCACCCGCACCAGCACTTCACCCGCTTTCGGGGGCATGACGTCGACTTCCTCAATCGTCAGGGGTTTTCCGGGGCCCCAGGCCACCGCCGCACGTGATTTGATCATGTTCAGACTCCAAAGCTGCGCCGCAAACCGGCCCAATGGGTGTCAGCGGCAACTAGAAACCGCCACTGACGACAGGAAGGGGTGCCTTGACGACACCAGAATGGCTCCATTGTAGGGACTTCCCGGCCTCCCGCGCCACCCCGGCCCCGCGCGGCTCCGGCAAAAGTGACAAGTTTCGTAAAGATCGCCCTCCAGGCGATAAGACATTGATCTCGGCCAGCGACCCCCGTTAATCTAGCAGACATACTCAGCCATTGACTCCGGGAAGGTACCCATGATTCTTCTGCCGCAGCGCATTGCCCATGTTTTTCTGCTGGACTTTCGCACCATTGATGATTCAAAACTGGAAGCCTACGAAAAACCGCTGAGCGAGGAGGAATTGAAGCGGCTCGACGAATTTTCCGACCCGGCCCTGCGCCGCAAACAATTGATTACCCGAATGGCGGTGCGCAGCTGTCTGTCCCAATACTCCGACAGCATCTCACCCGAGGACTGGACCTTTGCCCACAACGCCAACGGCAAGCCCCAGGTCGCCGACGATGCCCCCATGGACCTGTCATTCAACCTGAGTCACAGCGGTGAATGGCTGGCGGTTGCGATCACCGTGGAGGCCGAGATTGGTGTCGACCTGCAGGAGCGGGACCACCACCGCTCAGTCACGGCCCTGGCCGAGCGATTCTTCCACCCCGATGAGGCCCGGGAACTGGCCGAGATGGCGGAAAAGCGCCAGCCCGAGCAGTTTTTCCGGCTCTGGACCCTGAAGGAGGCCTACCTGAAAGCCGTCGGCAAGGGGATCGCCAACGGCCTGGACAAAGCCCGATTCCACCTCGACAACAATGGCCTGATCAACACCGAGTTCGACCCGGCGCTGAAGGACGATGCCCATCAATGGCAATTCCATCACTACGAGCTGGATGACGACTACTGCCTCTCGCTGGCCATGAAACAGCCCCGGGCCCAGGATGCCTCGCCCCACTTCTACAAGATCATCCCCGGTGAAATGCTGGAACCGCTGAATCTGCTGGCGCACGAAATCCAGATTGAATGAGGGGCCGCTCCCTCCAGTTGCCAATGGCTCGCCAATTGCCCACCACCCGCTTTTTGTACTATGATATTTTGCATCCTAAAATATCGTCGATATCCCCATTCCTGTCACATTGAACAACCCTAATAAGAGATCGGCTTATGAAAACGCTACGTTCTTTCACCCTTGCCAGTTCCCTGGCCCTGAGCCTCGCCGCCTGCACGACGACCTCGCCCCAGAACGACAGTACCCACACTATGACTGTGGACACTGACGACAGTGCCGGTGAGATCAATCCGCATATTTACGGGCACTTTGCCGAACACCTGGGCCGCGGCATTTACGACGGCCTCTGGAAAAAAGACGCCGATGGCGACTACATCATCCGCGATGATGTGGTGGATGCCCTCAAAGACCTGGGCGTTCCCAACCTGCGCTGGCCCGGCGGCTGTTTTGCCGACTACTATTTCTGGCAGCACGGCATCGGCCCGAAGGATGAGCGTCCTTCCGTGGTCAACAACCTCTGGGGCGGCGTGACCGAAGACAATTCGGTCGGCACCCATGAATTCATGGAGCTGGTCGCCGAGCTGGAAACCGACCCCATTGTGGTGGGTAACGTCGGTAGCGGCACCGTGGAAGACATGGCCAACTGGTGGCAGTACGTAAACCACCCGGGCGACAGCCCCATGTCCAAGCTGCGCGCTGAAAATGGCCGCGCCGAGCCCTGGAACGTCGAATACTGGGGCGTGGGCAACGAGAGCTGGGGCTGCGGCGGTAACATGCGCCCCGAGTACTACGCCGACCTCTATCGCCGGTTCGCCACCTTCCTGCACCCCTATGAAGATGTGAAGCCCTTCCGCATCGCCGCCGGAGCCGCCGGTGCCGACTACAACTGGACCGACGTGGTCATGGAGCGTGCCGGCGACATGATCGACGGGCTCGACCTGCACCACTACACCATCCAGGGCTCCTGGGAGACCCACAAGGGCCAGGCCGTCGATTTTGACGAGAGCGACTGGTTCGAGCTGATGGACCGGGCGATCGAGATGGACGAGATCATCACCGGCCACAAGGAGATGATGGACAAGCACGATCCCGAGAAGCGCGTCTGGCTGATCGTGGGCGAGTGGGGCACCTGGCACGAGCAGGAAGAAGGTTCCATTCCGGGCTTCCTGTATCAGCAGAACACCCTGCGCGATGCGCTGACCGCCTCGGTCACCCTGGACATCTTCCACCAGCACCTGGACCGGGTGAAAATGGCCAACATCGCCCAGACCGTGAACGTGCTACAGGCCATGATCCTGACCGATGGCGAGCAGATGCTGCTGACACCGACCTACCACGTGTTTGACCTGTACAAGGTTCACCGTGGCGCCACGGCCCTGCCGATCGACCTCGACCAGGGGCAGTATCGCTACGAGGGCGACAGCCTGCCCGCGCTCAGCGCCACCGCCTCGCGCGATGATGAAGGCCGCACGCACATCAGCCTGACCAACATCGACCCCAATGTGGCTCGCACTGTCGAGATCGACCTGGAGGAGATGAATGTCAGCGACGTGAAATCAGGCCGCATTCTGACCGCCGACGCGATGAACGCCCACAACACCTTCGACAATCCTGAGAATCTGGTACCGCAGAGCTTCAACGGCGCCCGTGTCGAAGACGGCACGCTGATTGTCGAGCTGCCGGCCAAGTCGCTGGTGACGTTGGAGTTGTAACCTGGATGGTGGGCAGAGCCCACCCTACTTCCCGTAGGGTGGGCTCTGCCCACCAAATAACGCGTGCTGGTATAATCCCAAACGGTGGGCCGAGCCCACCCTACTCGTTCAACAAAAACGTATTGATCGACAAGCGCCCGGTCCTCGGATTGGTGTCAAACGGAAAACCCTCCGCAATATTTCCCGAGTGCAGACTGGTGCAGCGATACAACAGCAACCGGTTGAACGCCGCCTCATAGGAGGCAATCCGCTCAAATAACTCCGTATCCCCGTTGATATAGCCCTTGGGGGGCATGGTCCCGGCTTCCAGCGCGCCGATAAACCGGTCTCGCCGCGCCTCATCCACGTATTCGTAGCCGGTCTCCCGATGGCGGTAAAACGACGTGCCGCCCTGCTCGGGGCCACACAGAAAGTGGATCATGGCCAGCTCGGTGGGATGATTGGAGTCAAAATGGGGAATGCACTGGACCGGGTGCAGCGCCTCCGGCGGCGTGGTGACCAGCGAGTAGGAGGACTCGGCACTGGCAATCTGGTGGTTGCCGATCCCGAACACCTCTTCGACTATCTCCGGCAACAATTCGTACAGCGCCCGAAAATACGATCCTGGAGCAGGCGTGCGCAGGCCGGGATAAAAGCCGGTATTGTCGCTGAAACGACCACGCGCGACGGCATCCTCCATCAGTTGCTCCGCGTCTGAGAGAAACGAATCGATACAGACCACCGGCTGGCGCTCAGCGCCCACATAATCCACCTGCACGCGAAACCCGGGATGGCGGGTCAGTCTCTGTTGTTCGATATCAGCCATGGACGTCAGACCTTTTGTGATCGAGAATAGCGGCTACACGTATAGAAACATGGCCCCGCAACCAAAGGCCTCCAGTCTACCAATTTTGATAATATGGCGCTGATTATGAAAAAACTGTTCGCAACGCTCGCTCTGCTCAGTGGCTTTGTCGCCCTGCTGATAGTCGCCATGGCCGGCCCGGCTTACCGAATGCAGTGGCTCGATCTGGGCCAGGCCTTCACCCTCCTGCGCTACGGTGCCATCCTGGGTCTGATCGCCCCGCCGCTGGCGATCATCTACGGCATATGGCGCAAGCCCGAAGGCAAGCTGGTCTCTGTTCTGGCGTTCTCGGCCGTGCTGGGACTGTTCAGCTTCTACCTGCCCTTCAGCCAGTGGCAGACAGCCCAGTCGGTCCCGCCGATTCACGACATCAGCACCGACCTGGATAACCCGCCCGAGTTTGTCGACGTCCTGCCGCTGCGCACCGACGCACCCAACCCGCCGGAGTACGCGGGCGAAGAAACCGCCAAGCAACAGCGCGAGGCCTACCCGGACCTCACCCCGCTGCTGTTGAACTACTCCATGGATGAAGTTTTCGAAGCGGTACAGACCACCGTCGAACAGCGCGGTTGGGAGCTGGTGGCAGCCGAGCGCGAGGGCGACACCGCGCGGGTGGAGGCCACCGACACCACCCTCTGGTTCGGTTTCAAAGACGATGTGGTCATCCGCCTGCAGCCCCACGAGAAAGGCGTGCGCGTGGACATGCGCAGCAAATCCCGCCTGGGCAAGAGCGACGTGGGCGCCAACGCCCAGCGCATCAAGCGCTTTATGGAAAAGTTGCAGGAACAGCTTTAATCACCACGGCGCTCAGGGGCACCCCCATGCTGGCCACGATCATTTCTCACCCCAGTTGTCTCGGACACCGGATGCCCGACGGGCACCCCGAATGCCCGGAGCGGCTGGAGGCCATCGACAACCGACTGCTCGCCAGCGGGCTCGACGGCCTGCTGATGCACAAGGAGGCTCCGGCGGTCACACGGACGCAGCTGCTTCGGGTGCATGATGAGGCTTACCTGGAATCGCTGGAGGCGGCCGCCCCCGCCGAAGGGGAGGGTGTTGTCGCCTTTGATACCGACGTCTACCTCTCCCCCGGCACTCTGGAGGCCGCCCGGCACGCCGCCGGCGCTGCTGCCTATGGAGTGGACCTGGTCATGGCCGGTGAGACCGACGCGGTCTTCTGCAACGTGCGCCCGCCGGGCCATCATGCCGAGCCCGACCGGGCCATGGGCTTTTGTCTGTACAACAATGTCGCCATTGCCGCCACCCACGCCTTGTCGCACCACGGGCTACAGCGGGTGGCCATCGCCGATTTTGATGTACACCACGGCAATGGCACCCAGGCCATGTTTCTCCGCGAGCCCCGGGTGCTGTTCTGCTCCAGCTTTCAGCACCCCTTCTACCCGGGCACCCCGATCAACGTCAGCGCCGATCACATCGTCAATGTGCCGCTACCGGCCACCTGCAAAAGCGAAGACTTTCAGGCGGCCATCACCGAGCAATGGCTGCCGGCCCTTGAGGCCTTCAAGCCCCAGCTGTTGCTGATCTCCGCCGGTTTCGATGCGCACGAGGAGGATGACATGTCATCCATCCGTCTGACCGACCGGGACTATCAATGGGTAAGTGAGCAGTTACGGACCCTGGTGGACAACAGCCGCCAGGACCCGGATCCCGACAATCACTGCCGGGGCATCGTCTCCACGCTGGAGGGCGGTTATGACCTCTCAGCCCTGGGGCGCAGCGCCGTGGCCCATATCAAGGCACTCGCCAAACTGTAGTCCACTGCCCCCACTCTACAGCGCCAGGCGCATATCGAGCACCTCTTCCTCGGCATCAAAGCGCACGCTAAAGCCCAGGCTGCGGGCCAGGTTGGCCATTCCCCGGTTCTGGGGCAGGGTCCAGCCCACCAGATGGCGGGTACCGTTGGCGCGACAGTAGTCGATCATCTTGGCCATCAGGATGCGGCCCAGCCCCTGCCCTTTGAGGTCGCTGCGAATGGCAATGCCGAATTCCGCCTCGTGATTGTCCGGGTCCATCTGGGCCTGGACCATCCCCAGCGTCACCTCTTCCCCGCGCTCATTGCGTTCAGTGGCGATAAAGGCCATATCCCGGTCGTAGTCAATCTGGGTGACCCGGGCCATCTGCTCATGGGAGAGCTCCGAGACCTCGCCAAAATACCGGTTGTAACGATCCTCGCGGCTGAGCGCCCGGTCGAATGCCTGTTGGCGGGTTTCATCCTCCGGCCGGATCGGACGCAACAGCACCGAGCGACCGTCCTTGAGGCTCAGCCGCTGCTCCAGCTCTTTGGGATAGGGCCGTATGGCCAGGCGTCGGCCCGGCTGGACCGGGCCCAGAGTGATGGAGACCGCAAGCGCGGTGTAGATGCCCTGGCGGTGCGCTACGGGATTCATGTCCAGTTCCGCCAGCTCGGGGTTGTCCACCACCAGCTGACTCACCTGGCTGAGCAGCAGACACAGGGCGTGGCGCTCCAGAGGCTGATGACGCTCGCGGATTTTGCCCTCGGCCAGAGCCTGGATCACCAGGTAGCGGGCCAGGGCCATATTCAGTGGCGGCAGGGCCACCACGGCGTTGCGCTGCCAATCGGCCACCGACCCCGCTTCGCCCAGCACCATCACCGGGCCAAAGACCGGGTCGGTGCGCACCTGGATCCGCAGCGACAGCGACTCCCGATCCTCCGTCCACTCGGGGCCCGTGTCCCCAGACTCATCATTCTGGGGCCGGGAGTGGATGCCGTAGGCGTTCACCAGCTCGGCCGAGTGCGCCGGGCTGAGGGTATCAATACTCTCCTCCCGCGCCCGACGGATCAGCGCCCGGGCCGCCTCCGGGTGGTGGGGGATCATTTCACTTTCAGAGTCGGGCATTTCCGACAACAGCTTCTGGTTGCGCCGGTACTGCACCCGGTGCATGAAGGCGGCCGCCGCGCCCTCGGGCGTGCGGAAAGAGGCGATGCCCGCCTCGGCAAACCGCTGCCGGGCCGAATAGGCCGCCTCCTCCCCCATCCAGTTCACCAGCAGGTTGGGTTTGCGCCCGGACAGACTCCGATAGGCCTCGATCACCGCCTCGGCGTACACCTCGCCCGGATGCAGTGCCGAGGGCGCGTGCATCACCAGAATGTTGTCGGCCTCACGGCTGGGTAGCAGAAGATCCAGCGCCTGGCGATAGAGCGCCGGCGAGGCATCGCCAAGCAGGTTGACCGGGTTGCTGGCGCGCCCGCCGCTGGGCACCAGCGGTTGCAGCGCTGCCCGGGTGTCATCACTGACGCTGGCCAGATGACCGCCGCGTTGGATCAGGGCATCGGCGGCCATCGCGGCCGGACCATTACCGTTGGTCAGAATCAGCAGCTGTTCGCCGCGCAGCTCCTGACCGTAAGCCAGGGTTTCCACGGCGGCAAACAGATCGCGCAGATCCTGCACCCGCAACATCCCCGCCCGCCGGAAGGCGGCGTCATACACCTGATCCGAGCCGCGCTGCCCGGCGGGCAGCCGACTGATGGCCGAGCCCACCTCCGCCGAGGCTCCCGCCTTGATCACCAGTATCGGTTTGCTGGACGAAGCCGCGCGGGCCGCCGACATGAAGGCACGCCCGTCCCGAATCGAATCAATATAGAGCAGGATCGCCCGGGTTTTGGGGTCCCGCCCCAGGTAATCGATCAGCTCATGGAAATCGATGTCCCCGCCATCACCCAGGGCAATAAAGTGGGAGAAACCGATGCGCCGACGTTTGGCCCAATCCAGGATGGTGACGCAGACCGCCGAGGACTGGGAGATGAAGGCCACCTTGCCCGGCAGGGCGTGCGTGTGGGCGTAGCTGGCGTTCAGGCCGATACCCGGGACAAACAGCCCCAGGCAGTTGGGCCCCAGAATGCGCACACCCCAGTGCCGGGCAATGGCCAGCATCTGTTCCTGTAGGTTGGTGCCCTGGGCCGTCTGCAGCTCCTCCAGCCCGGCGGCAATCACGATCACGCTGCGGGTGCCCTTCTTGCCCAGCTGCTGAATCAGGGCCGGCACCCGCACCGCCCGGGTGCAGATGATGGCCAGATCCGGCACCTCCGGCAGCGCCGCAATCGAGCGGTAGGCGAGCACCCCGTTGACCGCCTGGTACTTGGGCGTGACCGGCATGATCGGCCCGGCAAAATCGCCCTGTAGCAGATTGCGCATCACCGCATTGCCCGGTCGATTGGGCCGATTGGAGGCACCAATCACCGCCACCGAGCGCGGGTTCAACAACTGGTCGATCTGCTTCAAGCTCATAGACGCCCCGTGGCCAGAGTGGAACTGCGATCATAGCGGACTTTCACCCCGACCGAGAACCTTGCCAGCCGCAATCGCCCGGTGTGATACTGATCGCTCACCCAGGGTGATACTGAGCATGACACCAGAGTCGCAACCGACACGGGCACTTCCATGAATGAACCCTACCAGGCCCTCGCCAGCCTCATCGAAAGCACCGCCCCCAAAGCGGTGGTCGCCTTCGGCGAACCCGGACAAGTTCTGGCCCAACAATGGTGCCAGGAGCATAGCGACTGCACGCTCACCCGCTTGAATGCGGAGGACACGGAAAAAGGCCTGAGTCTGCCCCGGACCCAGGACCTGGCGCTGGTCACCGATTGTCTGGAGCACCTCGGTCACCCTCAGGGCCAGACCCTGCTGGGACAGCTGCGCAATTACGGCACCCAGCAGATTGCGGTACTGGTGGCCGACACCGGAGACTGGACCCTGACCGACTTCATCGGCCTGGGCTTCAAGCGCCAGGCGCGGTTTGAGCAGGACGATCGCAGGCTGGCGCTCTATACCTACAACATCGCTACCTACAACCACAAGCGCGACTGGAACAATCCGCGCTTCTGGGCCAACCCTGAGATGTGGGACAAGGCCCGGTGGTAAACAGCCCCGTAGTGAAAAGCCGGACCCTCCTGGATGTGACCCACTGCACACTTTCTTAAATAATTCTTCATGGTGGGAATAAAAACGGGCCCTACCCGTTGTCTCTTATGAAATACAGGCAAAAGGCGACACTCCGTCGCCTTTGCACAGCGATCAATCAAGCAGAGGTCTTACCATGAAACACCTTAAAAAAAGCGCCTTGGCCACCTCCATCGCTCTGGTTCTGAGCGGCTGCGGCGGCAGCGATTCGGCCCCGAATACCAATAATCCGGACAGCGATGGCTCCAGCACCAAAGTCAGCTCCTCCGGTGTGATCACCGGCTTTGGCAGCATCTTCGTCAATGGGGTTCGCTACAATACCGCCACCGCCGAAGTCGAGTTTGACGGTGAAGGCCTCAAGTCCGAAGACGACCTTCGCCTGGGCATGCGGGTCGCCATTGAAGCGTCTCAGGACGGTGACGAGCGCCGGGCCACCCGCGTGGTGTTCGACAAAGACCTGAAGGGACCGGTGAGCGCTGTCTCGGCCGATGCCGAAAACCCCGCGCTGGGCACCCTGGTGGTTCTGGGCCAGACTGTGACTGTCGACGCCAACACCATCCTGGGCGATGGCATCACCGATGCCAATATGGACGGAAGCATTGACCTGAATGACCTGAGCAGCGCCGAAGGGCGTGTTGTGGTCGAGGTCAGCGGCTTTCTCAGCGACTCCGGCTTTATCGCCACTCGTCTGGATCGGCTCAACAGCGATGACGACGATGATGATGACAACGAAGTGGAAATCAAAGGGGTCATTTCCGGTCTGGATACCGCCAACGGCACCTTCATGATCCGCGACCTGCTGGTTCAGTATGACCTGACGGCGCTGGACGATGACATCGAAGACGGTGAGCTCAGCGACGGCTGGTTCGTGGATGTTGAAGGTGAACTGCAGGCCGATGGCAGCCTGCTGGCCACTGAAATCGAGCGTGAAGACGACCGTCTGGACGACGACGACCGGGAAGGCGAGTTTGAAATTGAGGGCATCATTCAGGCCGTCGACACCGACAGCAGCCCCAACACCGTCACCATCAATGGCATTGTGGTCCCCGTGACTGACGCCAGTCTGCTGGTCAGCCTGGTGGGCACCAAGGTCGAAATCGAAGGCTCCTTCAATGCCGAGGGCGGCCTGGAAATTGACTCCGACGATGGCATCGAGTGGGAGCAGACCAGCAATGTGGAAATCTCCGACCAGGTGGAAACCGTGGGAACCGACAGTTTCACCACACGCCTGGGCGTCACCATCACCCCCACGGGCATGAGCCGGGTGGAAGACGATGACGAAGACGGTGACCGCCTCAAACCGGAAGACTTCATGGCCCGCCTGCAGGCCGGTGATGCCATTGAAGCCCGGGGTTATCTCGCCGAAGACGGCACTCTGACCTGGCGCCGGATCGAGCGCGAGAGCGATGAAGACGAGCAGGCATGCTCCCTGCGCGGCCCGGTGGACGCCGGCAGTGTTGATGTCTCCAACGGCACCTTTACCATCCTCGGGGTGGCCATCGAAACCGCCAGCATTGTGGAAGACGAAAACTTCGGAGACGACGGCCTCGGACGGGTCAATTTCTTCAGCACCCTCAGTACGGAAACCAATGCGATCGTTGAAGCCGAAAGCGGCGAAGACAGTAACTCCGGCTGTTCCAACGGCTCTCTGGTGGCCGACGAAGTCGAGTTCAGCTGGGATGACGATGTCGCCACCAGTTACGACCGGGACGAGGATGACGACTCGGATGAAGACGACTCCGACGAAGGTGAAGAAGACGATGGCGATCAAGCGTCCGATGATCAGGAAGATGACGATCAGGACGACGATGAGAGCACCGCTGCCTAAACCATGAGGACGCGCCGGGCCGCAGGGAGCGGGCCCGGTTTCTCAACCGATTGCCAAACCTGTGATCCCTGCTCTACCCTGTCTTTGCGCGCTGTCAGTCCTCGCCCCTTTGACCTGAGCCAACGACCATGCCCCTGAATGACTTACCTCTCGTCCCCCGCTTGCTACTCGGTAGCGCCCTGGGCATTTTACTGAGCGCCGCTTCCGCCGGGGCCGAATCGCCGTTCTCCTCTTTTGGTCATTCGCAGCCGCCGACCCTCTATCTGGCGCAGCTCGATGACGATGACGACTTGGATGGCCTGGACGATCTGGATGACGATTTCGAAGATGACTTTGATGACGACGAGGACCTGGACGACCTTGAGGACCTCGATGATGATATTGAGGACGAAGTAGAAGACGAGCTTGAAGACCTGGCGGAAGATACCGCCGAGGATGAGCTGGAAGACCGGCTGGATGATGATGCGGAAGATCATGCCGAGGACCTCGCTGAACAAGCCGCCGAAGACCGCTTGGACGACGAAGACGACTGGGAGGATGACCTTGAAGACATGGATGACCTTGAAGACAGGGACGATCTTGAGGATGTGGATGACGACCTGGATGAACTCGATGATGAACTGGACCGGGACGACCTGGATGATCGCTTCGATCAGGACGAACAACTGGCCGACGCTCTGGAGGAGCGGCTACTGGACATGCTGGAAGATGACCTGGACAACCTGGTCGAGCTGAATACCGGGGAACTCATTGTCAACCGGCAAATGCTGGTGGTCACCGACGACGCCCTGCTGGACCGACTGGACGGCCACCCGGACATCGAGTTGCAGAGCCGCCGCTCACTCTCCGCGCTGGGTGTCAGCCTGGGAAGCTTCGATGTGCAGGGCGATGTGCCACTGGAAGCGCTGCGCACCGAACTGCGCAACACCTACCCCGGCCTGTCGGTGGATTTTAACCACGGTTATGAACACAAGCAGGACTCTAAAGCAAGCAAGGAGGAAGCAAGGAGGAAGCCCGCTACCCTGTCCGCCCTCTACCGCCCGGCGCCTTCGGGTCGTGCACGCGTCGCCATCGGGATGCTGGATGGACCGGTGAACGCCGAGCACCCGGTTTTCACCGGCGCCCGCCTGGAACAAAGGGCGTTTGTCTCACACCCCTCGGCACAGGATCGGGCGCATGGGACGGCAGTTGCCTCCCTGCTCGTGGGCCGCACACCACAATGGCAAGGCCTGGTACCCGAGGCCGAACTCTACGCCGCCTCGGTGTTTTCCGAGCAGGCACAATACGGCTCCATTGCCACGACCCAGAGCCTGATTACCGCCCTGGACTGGCTGGTCTCCCAGCCGGTGGACATCATCAACATCAGCCTGGCGGGCCCGGCCAACCAGACGCTGGAAACCGTCTTGCAGCGTGTCCGGGAGCTGGGCATTCTGCCCGTCGCAGCGGCGGGCAACGCCGGCCCTCTGGCGGACCCGCAATACCCGGCGGCCTATGCCACCGTGGTGGCGGTAACGGCCATCGACCGGCAAGGGGGGCTCTACTCCCAGGCCGTGCGGGGAGATCACCTGGATTTCGCGGCCTATGGGGTCAATCTGTCCGCCGCCTCGGGAGAGGACGGGTTTGAGAGGGTTACCGGCACCTCCTTTGCCACACCCGTGGTATCGGCGCTTCTGGCCCGCTATTTGGCCGACACCGGCTCGCTGGACGAGGCGCTGCAGGCACTGACAGAAGATACATTGGATCTGGGTGAGCCGGGCAAAGACCCGGAATTCGGGCATGGCCTACCGGGGAAAAGTCAGCTTCGGAGCCCTACTGAGCCCTGAGTTGGCAGCAGCGCCGGCTTAAAGAAGCTCCAGGGTAAAACGCGCTTCCAGTCGGTTGTCAGTGTAATCCACACTGGCCAGATTCGACGCGTAATCCCGGTGCTCGTAGCGCAGCTCCAGCTCCAGGCGTTTGCCGATCGGAACTTCCAGGCGCCCCCGCCAGCGCTGGCGTTCATCCAGACGCGACCCGCTCGCGGGGGTCGAGGCATCACTGAGATACTGGCGCTCCTCGTAGCGCCAGTCCAGTTTCAGCGTGGCCCAGCTCGACAGGCGCCGGTTGTACAGCAACCCGAACCGATGGGCGTCGTAGTCAAAGCGGAACTGTTCGGCACGCTTGGCATTGAACCGGTAGTTGGCACTGAGATAGTGCGCGGTGCCGTCCAGAAAATAATAGCCAGCCAGCTGGGCCCGGGTGTCGTCACTGCTGCGCTCCGGGGCGCGCAGCAGGTCGGTCTGCCGGAACGCCAGTTCGCCGCGCAGGTAGAACGACCGACTGGCAAGTCCGGACAGCTGCAGCCCGAGCTTCCGGTTCTCCAGAAGGCGCACTCCACCCAGATGTGCCACGCTCCCATCCAGGCGCGTGGTCCAGCGCACCGGCCCTACCTTGTGACTGACATCGCCATAGCCGTAATGCAGGTCCAGGTCATAGCCCGGGTACTCTTCAAAGCGCCGCTGTTCCAGAAAATAACCCGCGCCGACGCGACCATCCTTACCATACGAATGGGCCACATCGAGATCCACTGACCCGACCCGCGCCACGTCCGATTGCCGCGACACCGAGTCGAGTTCTTCCACCACCAGGTTGTCTTCGTAGCGCGCGCCGGCGGACACTGACAGATCGACAGCGTCGCCCACGCCCCTCCAGAAGGCGCTGTCATCCTTGCCCTCCTCAGCCTGAGCCACCGGCACAACGATACACAGCGCGGACAACAGACTGAGCGGCGCCAAAACGCCGCCCAGCTTGACTCCCGGAATTGTCACCACTCAATTCATCCTCATTCGTCCAGACGGCGCAACCGGGATGCCTCCTCCTGCGCCGTCAAGGGTTCGCCCGCCTGCAATTTCTCCAGTGCCGCTACCACAGCCCCTTCAGGTCCGGAGGCCGGCTGGAAGCCTGCGGCCGGAGCCCGGGTTTCGGACACCAGGGTCGCCCATTCGCTGGTGTCGGTCCGACACGCCAGGCCGGACAGCGTATCATCGCCCGCGCGCCCGGCGTACTCCCGGCACAATCGGCCGTCGGCGGTCTCGTAACTGGCCAGAGGCATTACCTGCCAGCCTCGCTCCGGGTCCGCTCTGCGCTCCCCGCTGGGGGTCTGCTCCAGCGTCTGGTAGACAAAGGCGCGCATGGCATCGGTACCCGGTTCGGGCGTTCCCGCCCAGAACATCACCACGCCCAGCGCGAGCACCAGCGAGGCGGCCATTGCCCAATGAGAGGGACCAATACGCCGCTTCTGAGGAAAGCGGAGCAGGCGCCCCCGTTCCGGAGCCTGCTCCGTCGCCGCGCGGATCAGTCGCTCTGGCACTGGCTCATCCAGGACACTATCCAGGCCGGTTCTAAACTTTTTGTCCGAAGCGCGCAACCGCGCCAGCACCAGGCGTGCCTCGGCATTGTCCGCCACCAGTGCTTCAGCCCGGGCCGTGTCTTCAGGTCCGGTTTCCCCATCAGCATAGGCCATGATCAGTTCAAACTCGGCATCATTCATTGCGCTGTCTCTCAATTGGTTAGTCCTTCCATTGCCGGCAGGCACTCCATCAGTCGCAACCGGGCCCGTGCCAACCGGCTCATCACGGTGCCGACAGGAATCTCCAGCTGCTCGGCCACCTCCCGATAGGAGTGACCTTCAACCACCACCAGCAGCATCACTATCCGTTGCTCTTCCGGCAACCCTTCCACAACCTTCATCGTGTGCCGAAGCAGATCTTCGTTCTCCGCACGATCGGCACTGTGGGTATCCTCCCAGTCGAGCATTACGTCCTCCGTCTGGCTTACCGGGGTATGCTTCTCCCGACGCAGGTAATCAATTCTCTGGGTCTGAATGATCCGGTACATCCACGAATCCAACCGTGTCCCGGGCTGCCATTGATGCTGTTTGGCCAGGGCTTTCTCGCAGGCGGCCTGAACCAGGTCATCCGCCTCCTCCCGGCTGGCCGTCAAACCGAGTGCGAATCGCCTCAGACGCGGCAGCAGGGCCACCAGTTGTGAGCAAAAGTCCTGTGTCATTCAACCCTCATATTAAAGACAACGCAGCAGAACGGATTTTATTCCCTCTAGCCTAGAGTAAAAACCGGACCGCCCATAGCCTGACACAAAAAAAGCCACCTCGCGGTGGCTTTTCAAGCAAAAAGGCCGGTAAGGGGTATCTAGCGGCCTCCGCCGCCACCACCACCACCGCCCCCTCCGGAGGCACCTCCTCCACCACCACCGGAACTACTGCCGGGAGGGGAAGAAGAGGAGGCAATCTGCGAGCTCAGGGATTGACCCAGATCGTTGCTCAGACCCGCCAGGCCACCACGCCCCAGGTCCCCGTGGTACCAGTGCATGCGATTGGTGGCCTGGTTTGCCGCCTCGACACCTACCACCTGAGTGAACTTGTCGGTCCAGGCCGACTCCACATCCAGCGCCAGCGCGTAGGGCAGCAGACTCTCAAAACGCTCCGCATCCAGCGGTGGCTCATCGGGGTTGCGATGCTCCAGGCGGGCAATGTCGTCCTTGGAGGCCACTTCCATATATAACTTGAGCCCCTCAATATGATCCAGCAATCGACGCCCCTCCTGCGTGGGGCGGCGCATCAGTAGGGCAAAAACCACATTGAGCACCACCAGCGCCGACAGCAGTCCCCAGAAGGTCAGGGATGCCAGGTTCCCCGCGAGCCAGAATGCCAGTAATGCCACAACCAGGGAGACCAACCAGGCCTTCAGGGTGATTTTAAAATTATCCACAAAGTACCGGGGCTTGAACCGACGCTTAACGAGCTTTTTATGCTGACGCATGGCCTCGCCCAGAATCGAGTGGTTTTTCTGGTCCAGCTCGATTTCGTTTCCGGCCGCAAACAGATGAGAAAACAGCCCTCGCTCGCTGGGCGTCAGATCCTCATCGGAAACATCGCTGCATTTTTCCAGCCGCCAGTCATCGGACAGGAATTTCCGTTCCCGATGAATGGAGACCAACCCTTTGACCGACATATGCACGAGATCGGCGGCAAAACAGCGATCATCGTAGAACGCCTTCGACAGGTAACGCAGACCGCCCGGGGAGAAATCCTCCGGCGGATAGTAGCGCGCAAATATCGGCCCCGGCTGAGGGTCTCGCCCCTCCCGACGCCAGTGGTGCAGGTAATACCCGAATGCCGCCAGGATACCCAGCCACAGGATCAGCTGGGCTCGGTTGTCCTGCAGAAACCAGAGCAGCCCCTGCAGCCCCGATGGCTCCTCGACAATGCCCTTGGGGAAGCCCACCACCAGGGTCAGGCCCTCGCGCGGGCCCAGGGGCCCGGTGGTCGAAAACTCCACCACCCCCGGCTCCACCACTTCCGCCCGGGCATCCTGGGCGCGGCTGCCCTGAGGCCCAGTGTAGAAATCCAGTTGCAACTGGTCTTCGGTAACCGCCTGGGGCAACTGCACCCGCGCCGAGGCCGACTCAATATCGAAGGTCCAATCGGTGCCAGTGACATTCCAGTAAAGCTCGTCATGGTTTTCAAAGAAACCCAACTGGCGAGTGGTCCGGTAGCGAATCTCGTAGCGGGTGGTGAGGGGCGTTGGCAAAAAACGATCATTGCCGGTATTGATCCTGACACCATTCGAGAGATTTTCGGTAAACCAGGGTTCAGTTTGACCGTCACGTTTGACGCCAACCACTTCAAACCCGACCACTACCCGGTCGCCGCGCCGATCTTTGTAGCGGGTGGGAAAATCCCGATAGATACCGCGTCGGATACGCTTGCCCTCGGCGCGCACCTCAATGGTTTCGGTCACATCCAGAGTACCATCAGCCTCCACGATAATATCCGAATGAAAATCAATGATCCGCTCGCGCGCCGACGCCGGCAGAGCCATCGACATTAGCGTCAGACAAAAAAACAATTGAGAATAAAAGGTTTTCATCGGTTTCCCTCCGGGTTCACTGAAACATTCTCGCGCTGCTGGGCCTCGGCACTGAAAAATTCAGCGGTGGTAAAGCCAGCCAGACGGGCAATCAACAGATCGGGAAACTGCAGGACCCGATCGTTCAGGGCGCGCACCGCGCCATTGTAGAAGCGGCGCGCGTACTGCAGGAGGTTTTCGGTTTCCACCAGGTCCCGCTGCAGCTGACTGAAGTTGCTGTCCGCCTTCAGGTCAGGGTAATTTTCCTGCAGAAAAAAGATCTGTGCCAACGACTGGTCCAACTGGCCCTCCAAAGCGGCCAGGGTCCCGGGCCGGTCGCTTTCGACCGCCCGGGCACGCAGCGCGGTCACCGCTGTCAGAAGACTGCGCTCGTGATCGGTATAGGCCTGGACGGTGTTGACCAGCTGCGGAATCAGGTCATGACGCCGCACCAGCTGGACATCGATATCGCTCCAGGCGGTGCGCACCTGATTGCGCAGGCGAATCAGACGGTTAAAGCTCCAGACGGACCAGACAAGAACAACGGCCAGGACGAGACCCAGCCAGGTGATTCCAGACATATTATTATCCTATCAATCCCTTACTTAATGGCCCACCAATCGACCAGAAGGACCAGACATTACCATAATCGGCTTTTACGGCACAGAGCTAGCCCGTATAGTCATAGAGCCCTGGCTCAGTGAGCCACCCGTGAACCGGAAAAGAGGACTGAATTTGTCGCCTCCAGAAGACTCTCCAGAAACAACGAAAGCGGAGCAGTTGAACCATAGCTGTGCCTGCGTCACGCTCGATCGACCCGAGGTCTCCCGGAATATTGCCGACCAGCTGGGAGAGAGTGCCGAGGACATCCTTTCCAGCGACGCCTGGCACCAGCTCTTCTCCAACACCGCCGTTTTCGTTCCCGGTCAGGACCTGGCCCGGATGCAGGCCGTGGTCCGGGCGCTGGAAACCGCCGCCGCACACCCCGACTTCCAGAAACAGGTGCTATCCTGGGCACCGGAGACGGCGCAACTCGATCCTGGCCCCGCCGGTGCCTTTATGGGCTATGACTTCCACCTCGGCTCCGACGGCCCCCGCCTGATTGAAATCAATACCAATGCCGGAGGCGCGTTTCTCAATGCCATTCTGGGTCGCGCACAGCAGCGGTGTTGTAGTGGGGCGACCAATGAGTCCTGGACCGGAAACTTTGATCGTGCCGTGATCCGTCAGTTTGAGAGTGAATGGTTTGCCCAGCGCGGTAGTGGTCGTCCGGAGCGAATCGCGATCATCGATAACCAGCCAGAGTCCCAGTATCTCTATCCGGAGTTCAGGCTGGCTCAGCAATTGCTGCAGCGCGCCGGTATCGACAGCCTCATCCTCTCACCCGAAGAACTCACCTATGAAGCCGGAGCGCTCTATGGGAAAGGCCTACGGATCGACCTGGTTTACAACCGCCTCGTAGACTTTGGGCTCGAAGCCCCCGAACACGCCGCCTTGCGTTCGGCGTGGCTGGAGGGCGGCGCGGTCATTACCCCCAACCCTCACACCCACGCGCTGTTTGCTGACAAACGCAACCTGGCTCTACTGTCCGACCCCGCTTCTCTGGAAAGCTGGGGCCTGAGTGCCGACAACATCAGTACGCTACGCCGTGGCATACCGCGGACGGTAAGGGTTACAACCGACAATGCCACAACTCTTTGGCAAGAGCGGCGTCAGTGGTTCTTCAAGCCGGTGGCCGGTCATGGCAGCAAGGGCGTGTACCGTGGAAGCAAGCTGACCAAGAGTACTTTCGCCCGGATTCTGGAGAGCGACTATATCGCGCAAGCCCAGGTCCCGCCCTCCGAGCGCCTGGTGATGGTCAATGACCAACGGGAAATGCTCAAGGTCGACGTGCGGCTATACACCTATCGCGGCGACCTGCTACTCGCGGCAGCGCGGTTGTACCGGGGTCAAACGACGAATTTTCGTACCCCCGGCGGCGGTTTCGCGCCTATACTTCTGGGATAGGACTTTCGTGAACCTCTGACACTGACACCGGAGACGCAGAAATGACACAAGATGACGCCCCACAGCAAGCGAAGACCGCTGAGCTCTATCGGATGGCGACCGCTGAGCATGTCTGCCCGTTCGGACTCAAAAGCAAGGATCTACTGGAGCGAGAGGGCTTCGAGGTCAACGACCACTTGCTTGAAACGCGCGATCAGACGGATGCCTTCAAGCAGGAGCACCAGGTGGACACCACACCGCAAGCCTTTATAGACGGCAAGCGCATCGGCGGTTATGAGGAGTTGCGAGAGCACCTCGGGCTGAAGGTGGCTGAGAAGGATGAAGTCAGCTACAAGCCCATCATAGCTATTTTCTCCACCGCCTTCCTGATGGCCCTGGCCGTCGCCTGGGTTGCGCTGGACACTCTCTGGTCAATACGCACACTGGAGTGGTTTGTGGCGATTGCCATGTGCCTGCTGGGCCTGCAGAAGCTCAAGGACCTGGAAAGTTTCAGCACCATGTTTCTCAACTACGATCTGCTGGCCCAGCAACAGGTGCGCTATGGCTACGTCTACCCGTTCGCTGAAACCTTCGCCGGCATTCTGATGCTCGCTGGTGCGCTGATATGGCTGGCCGCCCCTCTGGCACTGTTTATCGGTACCGTCGGGGCGGTCTCGGTATTCAAAGCCGTGTATATCGATAAGCGCGAACTCAAATGTGCCTGCGCTGGCGGCGATTCAAATGTGCCGCTGGGTTTCGTGTCACTGACCGAAAACCTGATCATGATCCTGATGGGGCTGTGGATGCCCATCAGGATGTACTTGCTCTAAAGACGGCCACAACTATACCAAAAGCGCTTGCTTACGCATGCAGAGGCTCACCCGACCTGAGAACGGGTGACCTCCTGCCCTTCTACAGATCGTCCATTCGCTCTGTTTGCCAGACCAACCGTTCCATTGCCCCATTTCACCTCTCACATGCGAAGCCGATAGCCTAACGGACGTGGATTTGAGTTAAATCAACATCAATGTTGATTCAGGGGTATACCCTTGACTGCCTGGGCGCGCTCCGGGTCATAGCGGGATGCGCGTCAACTTTTTCGACTTACCCTTCAGGAGAGAACAATGAAGCACTTACACAAGATAATCGCGCTCACCACAATTCTGGCAACCCCGGCACTCGCTCAGGAGGGCCATCAGCACGGCGACACCACGGCGGGCGGCGGCATGGGGATGCACGGTCAACATATGGAATCAATGCAGGAACATATGCAGGAAATGCATGCCCTTATGGACAAGATAAAATCCGAGGAAGATCCTGAAAAGCGGCAGGAGTTGATGGAGGAGCACATGGAGGCCATGCAGAGTGGCATGCATAAAATGAAAAAAGGCATGGGAGCTTCACGCCACTCAGGCCAGAAGAACCGGGAACAGGCCTCCATGAACATGGAGGAGTGCATGAGCATGATGAGCGAGCGCCAAAGCATGATGGAGGGGATGATGAATCAGATGCAAGAGCACCAGTCGCAAGGCAAGAAGCTTCGCTCGCATGACCACAACGAATAGGCATCACTGAGTGCTTCCGCAGCCGGCGAAGGCGGAAGCACCTAACCGCCAGAAAACCAAGGATCGCTACTCGCTGAGTACCGATCTCACTTTCTCCTCCAGTGATCCCAGGCCGGCGGCGCGCCCAAACTCCAGCGACTGATCAAGATCCTTTTCTTGGATCTCATGTGCTCGAATCGCCAGCAGGGCTCCGACCCGATTTCCCGATGCACAATGCAGAAATACGTTTTCACCGTCCTGCAATAGTTGATCAAGTTCTCGAGCGTTCTCACGTGTGACACCCGCCGAACCGGCGACGGGCAAAGACACATACTCCAACCCGAGCTTTTCCGCCTCGGCTCTTTCGTCGAAGGCGCGCTCTTCGTCCGGACTGCGCGGGTCAATGATTTTGGTGATGCCCGCCTCTTTGAGTTGTGACAGCTCTTTCTTTGAGGGAGGGCCTCCTGTCACCAGATTGTCGGTGGGAGTATTGAAGCGGTTATCGATTTCTGATTTCACTAGGGTTCGACTCTGGCATGCTGAGAGCATCAGACCTAACGCCAATACCGTCAAAACAATTCGTACCGTCGCCATCTGGGCCACCTCAACAAAAGGGATTGGATGAACAAGATACCGCAGGTCAGGAATCATCTCAAGACCTACCTTCAGACTCACTGAGCCAAAAACACGGCATTACAGGAAAACAAAAAGCACAAACAACGAAATTGTTAAAACCAGGCTGATTTTCCAGTTCTTCGGAATCGAGCCTGTAGCGGAAAAATAAACTGAAGATTACACATTTGTAATCTTAGCGTCATGTGGCGGAAAAGCGATCTCCCTTAAAATCAATTCCTACCGTGATCTGCCCCACCAAGACATAACCCATAGTAAATTAAATGACAGTAAAACCTATGTTTCCAACATAGGATCTTGACCCAGATCAATACGGGCACTGACGCCCAGCGTTACCCTGTTTACATTGCTCACGAAAGGGATATGCCCTATGCGTGTTAACCAACTGGCCAATGAGAGTGAGTCCCCCTGCCCTCTCGCCAAGCAGCTTATACAGAAACGCCTGGAGGACACGAAAAGGGCTTCCAGGATAGTGTACGGCTACGGCAGCGTATGTACACCGCGATCAGGGCGCGGGATAAAAACCAGACCGGCCGCCAACAGGCGACATAATCTTTCATCTGATTGATGAGTACCGATCCTATCAACGGCGCGTTCCGATGTTCATACCCCACCTCAATAGACCACAACAGCAGGAGTTTTGAATGAACTTAGAATTCACAACTATTATTAGTGGCATTGTTCTGTTGGCAGTATTTGCGCTGGTGGGCTGGAACCTGCGGAGAAAGCGTTCACAACCTGATAAAACAAGAAGGAAAAATGGTCACTGATTCACAGCAAGCCAGAGCCGTGGCGAGGCTCACTGTGCCTGGCATGGGGTCAGACCATTGTGCAGGTATTGTGAAGATCTCACTGAAGCGCCTTGACAGCGTCGGTGAAATTACAGCCAATATCGCTACCCACCGCGTAAATGATCGGCGTGATCGCCATGACTGTGAGTTCATTATCAGTAATCGGCAACTCACTCTTACTCAAACGGGTGAAACTGAGTGTCGATAAATGATTCGATTTCAAATTGGTAAAGAAGCCGCAACGCCGGAACAGGAGAATTTTAATGGCCAGCAAAACCGGATACTGGAACAGCCTTCACGGATTGACGACGATTGTACTGATTCTCGCAGCGCTATACTTCCTATTTGTGGAGCACAGTGCTCACGTCTTTCCGTACCTCCCCTACCTGATCATCCTTCTCTGTCCGTTGATGCACCTTTTTATGCACAAGGGGCACGGTCACGGGAAAAACGGGAACGGTGAACATCAACACCAAGACGCGGAAGAGGCTTATCGCCGCGGACTGGAGGAAGGTAGAAAAGAAGGTGAAAGAAAATGAAGCATAAAGAGCATCGACTAGGCGTTTCAGAAGTCAACTTGGTGAAGCGTCAGCTGGGGCTTCGAAAACCGATCATTTCCGAAAACCTGAACGCCGCCATTGCAGAAATTGACAAACTATACGGCCTGGATAACGTCGTTTTTCATGAAGGTTCCTGCAAGATCAACTTCTCCTACGACGCATCAAGACTGTGCCTCCAATGCGTAGAAGACATCCTCGTCAAGTACGACATTCCAATAAAGCGAGATTGGTGGACACGATTCAAAGAGGGGTACTACCTGTTCGTGGACCAGAACGTTAAAGACAACGCTCAGCATGAACCCTGGAGTTGCCACCGAGTGCCGCCGCATACTCGACGATAGGAGAAATCGAAATGCTGCCCTGGATGACCGAAGAATACTCCTTACACAAACCTCGCCTGATTCGTTATGAAGACTCAATCAAAAGCCGAGAACGTTGCATGGATGGTGGTAGTTACGCTGCTCTGGGCCATCTGTTTTCCGTCCATCGTGACCGGGCTTCCAGACGCTCCTCCATTGCTGTTTGCAGACTTTCGTGCTTTTCTTTCAGGAGGGTTTCTCTTCGCGGCTCACTTGGTTCAGCACAAACGCGAGCCTCACCCCTTTAACCCCGGCACTTGGGTTGCTAATTGGAATTATGTTCTTTGAAGAGCGACTTCAATCCGTACATTTTCCTGGAATAATTGTTGTCATTATTGGTATAGCCATGATGCAGGGGAAAATCCCGCAACAGGAGCAACATGTGATAGAACGAATGCGCCAAGGAGCGCCCACTAGCCGACTATCCGTAGTCTTGCCAGAACTCTCCCTGGCGGGATTTGGATTTTTGACCCACTTTTTGTGGGAGATGCTTCAAGTACCCTGGTTCACCGGTATGGTGAAGGCGCCTCACGGCTCAGTGGTTTGGATGTGTATACAGGCTTCCGGCGGCGATGTGCTGATTCTACTGGCCAGCTTCTGGTTTTCCTCGATAGTCTTTGGACACCGTCGATGGCTCCTCGAGGGAAAACGAAAGCCTGCTATCACCCTTCTGCTCGCGGCACTTCTCGTGACCATCGTCATGGAACGGCTGGCGACTGGCCCTCTGGAACGATGGACATACGCAGACTCTATGCCGATCATACCGCTGTTGGGCGTTGGGCTAGCCCCACTACTGCAGTGGCTTATTCTCCCGCCACTGATAATGTGGCTGTCGCGCAGACATATGCTCGGCTGCATCGCCATCCGGTCCAGCTCTTCGGTCTAGTTGCATCGGGTTGATGGCTCGCCGCGCCGGTACAAGCGCTTGCCCCAATCAAAAAATCAGATTTTTCTACAACGAGAAGAGGAAATGAGCTATGAACGATTCTACTGTAGTGAATACCCGCTTACGCACCGTCCCGCTAGGCAACACCCTGTCAGTTCTGTTAATAATCAGCTACCTGCTGTGCGTAGGCTTTGGCCTGCTCGCCCCGGAGCAGATGCGTATGTACGAAGCTTGGGCCCCGTTACTGCCCGGCTTCGAATGGCTTACGTGGTCGGGCTTCTTTATTGGACTAGTTGAAGTTTACTTGTACGGTTGGTACATCGCAGCTTTGTTCGTGTTTTTGTATAGCTGGTTCTCAAAAGGAAACCATTGACCATTTGTAATGGACCTTAGGTTGAAACGCGGAGATAGTCCTTGATGCAACCGCCAGGAATGTCGGCTGGACGTACTTGATGGCAACCACCGGCTTCGTTCTATTTATTCTTTTCCTGGCGGTCTCCAGGTTCGGGGGCCTTCGCCTGGGCCAGTAGAATGAATTGCCGGAATTCTCCTTTACTAGCTGCCTCACCATGATTTTTTCGGGGACATGGACGTTGAACTGGTGTTCTGGGGCGTCGCGTAACCGTTCATGCACTTGATCGATCCGCCCCAGGGCCTTGCCGAACTTCGCAGCGTATAAGCGGCGCAGCTGGGCATGCGCTACTCGTTCTTTCACTGGAGTTCTCACCAATGAGCCGATTTTACCCTGGTGGAACTGGTTATCGCTTATGCCCGTTTTCGCCACAATAGCTACGGGCTGATCAGCGAAACGTTCCTCCCCCTATTGGGAGAGCGAGTAGGCCGCGGCTGGGGGAAAGCCATACTTATGGGTTCGCCACCGAACAGACAGCGCCCGCCAGACGAGCGAAGGTTGATACGAGCTTTTTACCAGGCTCTTCAACACTTGTGGATAAAGGCGCCACCTTCATGGGCTCTAGCTTTCAGCCAGAGCAGCGATTGCGCGACCTTAAATCCGCAATTCTTCAATTTGGAGGACTTTAACATGGACCAAGATAAAGAGATGATGGGAGGAAGCTGGGGCCGGTTTGCGGCGATGATTGCGACATCGGCGTTTATTATGTTTTTCCTGATGTACCAGCTCGTCTACTCGTTCGATCATGCAACATTCAGCATAAACCGGTTGGTCGCCTCCTTGGTTATGGCCTGCGTCATGACCATCGTCATGCTCTCATTTATGTGGTCGATGTACAAAGGCAAGGGTACCAAGATCGCGGTATTGGTTCTGGCTGCATTTCTGGGCTTCGCTTTACTTTTCGTAAACAGAAGCCAGTCGCTGATCGGGGATGAGAACTTTATGAAGTCAATGATTCCTCACCACTCAATTGCCATTAACAACGCTCGCCGATCGAGCATCAGTGACCCTCGAGTCCGTAAGCTGGCTGATGAGATTATTGCGGCTCAGGTTCGCGAAATTGCCGAAATGAAGCGGCTCCTTGAGGACATTGATCAGAACGGAGAAAGGGGGGAGGAGGCATTACCGCCGCGCTCTACTGAGATAACTTCTGAAATGAGACGCAAAATCGAAAAGGCCGTGCAGTAACGGCACGAATGCTACCGATCTTTGGGGCTTTTCAGGTGGGCCGGGGCCTTCGCTCCGGCCCCATCGAGAATGGAGGTTCTTCTTTTACCTACATGTCATCCATGCGCCCTATCTGCCGTACCAGGCGTTTAGTTTCATGCTCCTCCATATCCAGCAACGACTGCACCAGTTCTGTGACCTCGGGTATTTCCGCCTTTTCGATAAGCGTTCGGTAAAGACTGATGATTTGTTCGTGGAAATCGACCACTTCCGCCTCGATTGAAGTGGCATCCATATTGGCGTAGTGATCATCGCAATCCAGGTGGGTGGTAATAGGGTTGTGCGGCATGTAATCGTACACATAAGTGCGGGCTGCCTTGGGATCAGCCTTCTGTTCAAACCCGGCTACTATTTTCTCTATCTCGGCTTCATGCGAGGCCAGATACTCGAGCAGCAGAGAAGCACGTTCATTCTGATGAAGCGACGCGCAATGAGACAGGCATTTTGCCAGACTTTCGTGCAACGTTCGGCTCCATTCAATCAGGTCGAAAATGGTTTCAACTTTCATAATTAATCTCTTTTCGGTTCATGACAAAACCACCACAAAGCGAACAATTTCTGGAAGATAATGCCATTACAGCATCGGCGTAAAAACGAATAGTCATCCATCCATATCCGGCCGCTCTTAACCCGGCATTACCCTCCGCACTCCACAGAACCTGACAACGGTAAACGCTCCTACTTTCCACGTCCCTTAAAGACTCACTCGCCACGCTTGTTGATTGGCCAATCCGAAAACGCCAAAAAATAAAGGAAAGCGAGGTTTACCAGTGGTATTAGTATCAAAATTCCGAGAAATCCCGGATACCCTGTGCGCTGGCAGATACGCCAAGCGGGTATCACAACAATAATGGCAATGACCAGCATCCACAACCAATGGCCCGCACCCATGGCACTTCCAAACATGTTACCTTCCATCATATTCTAAACTCCGCTTCTGTTGGTAATTTCAATGCCGGTGAGCATGAGAGTGTTCGCCGCTCGGCGGCTCTATTCCCGACGTTTTTTTGAGAAAGATCTGTTCTCCAACCGCAATTAGGATCATAGCCACTACGGCCACGCCGATCACGAAGGGATCCGTATTCAGTTTGACCCAGACAAAGCCTCCGAGCGCCAGTAAATCGAGAACAATGGCTGTAACGGGCACCCACGCTTTGGCCTTTATATCTTCACGCAAGTAGCGAAGCACGCCCCAGTGAATGGCGATATCCATTATCAAGTAGAACACAATACCCAGAGCGGCAATCCGAGACAGATCAAAAAATGCGGTCAGAAACAGGCCCAGTACCACCGTGTAGACCAGAGTGTGCTTCTGGATGCTGCCCGGCATCCCAAAATGACGGTGGGGTACCAGTTTCATTTCGGTCAGCATCGCCAGCATACGCGAGACCGCAAAAATACTGGCCAGAATGCCGCCTGCGGTGGCCATCATGGCAAGGATAACCGTAAACCAGACGGCATACTCCCCCAACGCCGGTCTTGCCGCCGCCGCCAGGGAGTAGTCCTGCGTCTCAATGATTTCGGCCAGTGATAGATTACTCGCAACGGCGAAGCCGACCAGGGTGTAAATCACCACGCAGGCGGCAATGGAAATCACAATGGCACGACCCACGTTACGCTTGGGGTCTTTGACCTCGGAGCCGCTGTTGGTAATGGTGGTAAAACCCTTGAACGCCAGTATCCCGAGCGCCGTCGCCCCCAGAAAGTTGCCAAAGGTACCCGCCTCTCCGGGGCTTGAGAAGTCCACTGAAAGCCTGTCCGCGACCCAGACCCCCACCAGTCCGAAAATGACAATGCCCACAATCTTCAAAATACCGATAAAGGAGGCCACACCCTGGATCAACCGATTACTTGAAAGGTTGACCAGAAAGGCGGCGATGATGAGTGCCACACCGAGAACAGGCACCATCATGCCGCTCTGGTCACCACCGAAGAGCTGCATGGTGTAGGAGCCAAACGTGCGGGCGAGAAAGCTCTGGGCGATCACCATGGAAAAGTACATCAGCAAGGCGTTGAAAGCCGTCGGCAAGGGATTGCCATAAGCCTTGTGCAAGTACATGCCAATGCCACCGGCGGACGGGTAGGCATTGGAAATCTTGATGTACGAATAGGCGCTGAAGCTGACGATGACGGCGGCGGCCAGGAACGCCAACGGGAAAAGGACACCGGTCATCTGCGCCATCTGCCCGGTAAGCGCAAAGATACCGGCGCCAATCATGACGCCAGTTCCCAGCATGACCGTACCCGGTAACGTTAAACTTCCTTCCTGATAATGCGTTGTTCTGTCATCGTCCTTAGCCATAAAGCCTCCGGGCTGTTAAGTTGGTTTATCTACTCTATGAAATCAGAACCAAAGGCGAGCGCCAATGACGAGGCCGGTTTCGGAGTCGTCTCCGCCTCCGGCACGTATCTGATCAGCCTTGTCCCCCAGAGAGCGGCTCCAATAGGCACCAATGTAGGGAGCAAATTCTCTGGACAGCTCGTATCGATAGCGCAATCCCACACGAATATCATTCAATCCGCTGGGGCGATTGTAATCTTGCGCATCAGTCATGGCGGCGGAAATCTCCATGCGCGGCTGGAGATACGACACCTGCGACAGGCGCAAATCATACTCGGCCTCTATGGTCGCGGCGATGTCGCCATCCTCATTCACCGTAACGGAGTTGTCCATCTCGAACCGATAGGGGGCCACACCAAACAGGCTGAACACCAAATAGTTTTCGCGCTCCGCACCCGAAGCCAACGATCCCCGGGTACCAACGCCCCCCTGCAGCTCCCAGAACGGGGCGATCAGGCGGCTGGCCAGCACCTCCGCGCTCTCCAGCTCGGTGGGCTCGCCATCATCCTTCTGGTTTTCGCCTTCGCTCTTGAAATAGAGTCGGTTTCTGTCGCTACCGTACCAGGCCAGCATATCCCAGACGAGCACGTCTTCGTCGTTATCGGTGCGGGTGACCTCCAGCCGATCGAATAGAATCTGGCCGGTCCGATAGGATTTGACGGGCTCGGGCCAGTCGTCTTCGGCGTGGCCCGCCCACACCGGACCGCACACTCCTGCCAGCACCAGAGACACAACGATTTCCGGTTTTCTCATGATTCCTCCTTAGCTGACGTTGACGACGCGGAACATGCCCGCCTTCATGTGATACAGCAGATGGCAGTGAAAAGCCCAGCTGCCGGGCGCATCGGCGCTGATTTGCAACGAGACCACCTCACTGGGTTTGAGGCTGATGGTGTGCTTGCGCGGCCGGGGAGACTGGCCGTTTTCAAGCTCCATCCACATGCCATGCAAGTGGATCGGGTGGTCCATCATGGTGTCATTCACCATAATCAGACGCAGACGCTCTCCATGCTTGAACTCTACGGGGCCATCGACCTCGGTAAACTTCACACCGTCGAAGGACCACATGTATTTTTCCATGTTGCCGGTGAGGTGAAGCTCAATGTCACGCTCTGGTTCCCTCTCGTCGGGCCAGGGATGAGCGCCGATCAGATCACCATAGACCAGAACGCGATGATCCACATCCTCAAGACCAACGCCAGGCTCATTCAGCCGGCTGACCGGGTTGCGAGCAATCATCGCCGCGGCGGGGCCGTGCCCACCCGGTGCGTGTTCGATGCCGAGGTCCGGCGCCGAAGGCCGTTGTTGAGATGCCGCCATACCCCCGCCATGGTCACCGTGCATCTCATGCTGCCCCCCCATACCGGATTCATCGCCCTCGGAAGACGACATGTCCATGCCATCCATTTCGTGGCTCATTCCCATCGCCGCCATGCCCCGTTCGGGCACCGGCCGCAAATCGGGCACCTGCGCTTCCTGACCCACCTCCGTTGCGAGCGTGCCCCGGACATAACCGCTGCGGTCCATACTCTCCGCGAACAGCGTATAGGGCCGGTCGCTTTTCGGCGTCACGATGACATCGTAGGTTTCCGCCACGCCGATACGGAATTCATCGACTGTGACTGGCTTGATCGGTTGACCGTCGGCGGAGACCACCGTCATCTCAAGGCCTGGAATGCGAAAATCAAAAAACGACATGGCAGAGCCGTTGATGATTCTCAGCCGGACTTTTTCCCCGGGCTTGTACAGCGCCGTCCAGTTCGTTGCATTATCACGGCCATTCATCAGATAGGTATAGGTGGATCCGGTCACATCCAACAAGTCCCGGGAACTCATGCGCATTTTGTTCCACATGGATCGCTGCTCCCAGGTTTTCGCCAACCCCTGGCGGCGGATATCGGCAAAAGTGTCCCCCAGGGTTCGCTGCTGGTAGTTGTAATAGCCCTCCGCCACCGTGAGGTTACGGAATACCTCATCCGGATCTTCAAAGGTCCAGTCACTGAGAATAATGACATGTTCCCGGTCCGCGCCAATATCACCATCCGCCGGGTCGATCACCAGTGGGCCCAGGTGACCCAACTGCTCCTGCAGTCCCGAGTGGCTGTGATACCAGTAGGTTCCATTTTGTTTAACGTCGTATTCGTACTGAAAGGTTTCCCCTGGCTTGATACCGGGAAAGCTCACGCCGGGCACACCGTCCATATTTTCGGGCAGAATGATGCCGTGCCAATGAATTGAGGTGTCATCAGCAAGCGAGTTGGTGACGTTCAGGCGAGCTCTCTGTCCTTCTTTAAGCCTGATCAACGGGCCGGGCATGCTGCCGTTGATGGTGATTGGTCGACCGATTTTCCCACCAATGTCCATATCCTCGCGGCGAATATGCAGGTCGACCGCAGGGTCCGCATTGACGACATCGCCATAGCTTCGCCCCAGAGGAGACGCCCAGGTCGGCGCCATCTTCGCCATGGCAAGGGCCGATGCCGCCCCGATCGCAGATTTGATAAACCGTCGACGGCCCGCTTCTACTGGTTTTTCCATCATGTAACCTCTAATCTCGTTACCTGCTTGTCTCTCGCAAAAAAACTCTGACTTCGGCGACCAGCGCGGCGCAATAACCCAAATCAATGATGATTGGCGTCATCGTCTCCCCGGGCGGTCAATATTTGGTACTGCTCGGGCGACAGCTCGGGTAGACGACGCAAGAAGGCCACCATATCCCAAATCCGTTCGTCATCATGATGCGCCCCCCAGGCCGGCATGCCCGATGCTTTGATACCGTGCTTGATAACCCAAAAGCGATGTCGCGACTGAGACTCAAGATCGTCTTCACTTTGATGCTGCTTTGTCAGATTCGGTGGCGCGGGATTGAGGCCCAGCGTGAAGTCACTCTCAGCCTTACCCGGCTTGAGATGGCAGCCGGCACACATGTCATTGTAGTCGGCACCACCCGCCAGCAGGCGCTCGGACGTATCCAGGTCCGCTGGCACCTCAATCCCGTCCGACGCCCGGTCAACCGAACGCTCGCGCAGCGTTTCCAGCGCCCAATAGGTCAGGGGGGTGTGGCGATCATCCGCACCAACGGGATACAGGCCCGAGTAGATGAACGCCACGCCCGCCGCTATGGCGATGACGAGGGCAGCGATCAGGCATTTGATGCAAGACATAAGCCTGGGAGACACCATGTGCCCTCCTTTATAGTCTAATGGTCATGCGTGGACTTACGCTTTGCATCACCTTCGGACTCGGAGTGCTTGTGCTGGGGCTCCTTCGAGCCATCATCATTCTCATCCATGTGATGCTTGCACTTCTCCATCATGGCCTGCATGACCGGATCATCCATGTCCATTTCGGAGTGGTCCATATCCTTCATTTTCGAGCAATTCGGTTTTTCGTCGCCCTCCATAGGCTCCGAAGGTTCATGCGCCTGCACTGACAGGGCCAACAGAAGCGCCGGCAGGGCGGTCAACCAAAGTAGAGTTTTGCGTGTCATGGGGTAACTCCTCAAATACAACGAAGGTGAACGGCAATTCAGTTTTTCCGTAGCTGGGGCTCAGACTAACAAACAGGCCCTGTCTGCCAGATGACTCGAACATTACATTTTTGTAATGTTCGTGTAACCTTGTGGTTGGACACAGTCAGCTACACTCGCGCGATACGGATCAGAAGAGGTGCTTCATGCGACTGCTGGTGGTAGAGGACGAAGTAAAGACTGGTGACTATCTACGCCAAGGCTTAACCGAAGCCGGCTTTATGGTCGAGCTGGCACGCAATGGTCTCGACGGCCATCACTTGGCGATGACGGAGTCTTTTGAGCTGATAGTTCTGGACGTCATGCTGCCAGATGTGGACGGGTGGCGCATCGTGCAGTCATTGCGCGAAGCCGGCCGCCAGACTCCGGTGCTGTTTCTCACAGCCCGCGACGCAGTGGACGACCGCGTAAAGGGCCTGGAGCTGGGCGCCGACGATTACCTTGTGAAACCTTTCGCCTTTACTGAACTTCTGGCCCGAATACGCACATTGCTGCGCCGGCGGTCCGCCCCTACCCTGTCGGAACAACTCGAAATCGCCGATCTGTCGCTTGACCTGCCAAAGCACCGCGTTACCCGCGCCGGGAAGAAAGTCAACCTCAGTCACAAGGAGTTTTGCCTTCTGGAGCTTATGGTCCGTCGGCGTGGCGAGGTGTTGCCTCGCTCGCTTATTGCTTCCCAGGTATGGGACATGAACTTCGATTCCGACACCAATGTGATTGATGTGGCCATTCGTCGACTGAGGGCCAAAATTGACGATGATTTCGAGCCCAAACTGATTCACACCGTGCGTGGCATGGGCTACATGCTTGACGTGGAAACCGACGATGAAGATCACTGATCGGCAACCACTGTCGCTGGCCGCTCGGGTCATGGTGTTTGTGGGGCTGGCCATTGGGCTCAGCCTCTTCCTGATCGGGAACCTCGTTCTCAGTGCCGTCGAACGTCACTTCGCCGAACAGGATGCCGGTGAACTGGCCGTAATGACCGAAGCCGTTGTCGAAGCCTTGCAGAGCGGTGGCAACGGTTCTGCACAACAGAGTGATGCCTTGGCTAACGCCATATCCGGACATCACGGAGTCTTTTTCCAAGTTCGGGATGAGCAAGGCGATGCTATCTACAGCATGCCAGGGACCGACCTGTCGCAAGCAACCGACACCCTTCCCCCAACGTCCGAAATTAATGCAGGCAACGTGCAAACCTGGCAGGAAGGCGATAAGACCTTCCGGGGTGTGATCACTCAGAATGAAGTCGGAGGCCGGAGTTACTCGATCACTACGGCCATTGATATGGGCTTTCACCTGGAGTTTCTCCAGAGCTTTCACCGCACTTTGTGGCTTATCATGAGCCTCGCCGGCGCCATTACCCTTCTGGCCGCCTGGTATGGCATTCATCAGGCCCACGCGCCCCTGCGCGGTTTGTCTGACAGAATCGGCGATATCCAGGCCGATCGGCTTCACGTGCGCCTCGACCCAGCGTCGGTGCCATCGGAGCTACAGGGCCTGGTCACCTCGTTCAATCACATGATTGGTCGGCTGGAAGACAGCTTTACTCGCCTGTCGCACTTCTCCGCCGACATCGCACACGAGCTGCGTACGCCGCTCACCAACCTCATCACCCAGACACAAGTCGGCCTGGGAAAGGCCAGAGATAGGGAAGAGTACCGTGAACTCCTGTATTCCAATCTGGAGGAGCAGGAGCGCCTGGCCAAGATGGTCAACGACATGCTGTGGCTGGCCAAAAGCGATCATGGTCTACTAAAGCCTGAGCAGATGCCATTGGATCTGGCAAAAGAAGTGAATGCGCTGTTCGACTTTTTTGAGGCACTGGCTGACGAGAGGCAGATCCGCCTGATATTGGAAGGCCAGGCACCGACCATTCATGGTGACCGGGCCATGCTGCGACGAGCGATTTCCAATCTGCTCTCCAACGCCATCCGCCTCACGCCCTCAGGTGAGACGGTGCGGGTAAAGCTGGCCAAGACCGGAGACCAGGAGGTGTCGCTAAGTGTGCAAAATCCGGGGTCGGAGATTCCCGCCGAGCATTTGCCCAATATTTTTAATCGTTTTTATCGCATCGACCCATCGAGAGCTCGTCAAAGCGAAGGCGCTGGACTTGGGCTCGCGATTGTCAAATCCATCGTCGAGGCTCATGGTGGTCGCGCTGAAGCCACATCGGCACGGAACATGACCACTTTTACCCTCATCTTTCTCGAAGCCTGAAACAAAGCTAGGCACAAGCGTAGCTGGCACACATAAAAAAAGGCCCTCCGCCAGGAGAGCCTTCTTTAATATGGTGCCCAAGGCCGGACTTGAACCGGCACGGCTTGCGCCACTACCCCCTCAAGATAGCGTGTCTACCAATTCCACCACTTGGGCATATAAGGGGTCAATCTAATTGCATCTTTCTTTGCGTAGTCCGTGCCAGATTCCCGACACGCTACGCGTGGTCGCTCCCGGCATCCTGCCTCCCGCGACACTAGCACATCCTGTGCGTCGTCTACCCAATTCCTCGGCAACTGCTCCTGCGTTGCTCTACCTCCTGCATCCATGCAGTCGACCACTTGGGCATAATAAGGGGTCAAACTAACTTCTTTTCAAACCAGCTGCAGATTATAACTGATTTTATTGCTCGGATGTTTCCGGAACTTCGGGCACTTCTTCCGCGCTGCCTTCGTCGCCGCCGACGTCGGGGACTTCGGAGTCCTCGGCCGGTTGCTCCTGCTGCGATTCGATCGCGCTCGGAATGCTACTGTCTGCGCCTACGCCGGCTTTGTTCTTGGCGATGATGGCCAGGCCAAAGCTGGTGGCGAAGAATACAACGGCAAAGATGGCGGTCATCCGGGTGAAGAAGCCGCCGCTGCCCTGACTGCCGAATACTGTCTGTGAAGCGCCCGAGCCGAAAGAGGCACCGGCGACCGCACCCTTGCCCTGCTGGAGCAGGATCAGGGCGATAATGGCCAACGCAGTCAGTATATGAACAGCGAGAACGATTTTTTCCATGGTGTTCGTCTCTCTTAAAACGCTCTGTGAGCGGTTTCGTCAGGGCGGCGGCAAGGTTAGTGTTAAGCCGCCGCCTCGCAAATGGCGACAAAATCTTCTGCGCTCAGGGATGCTCCCCCGAGCAAGGCTCCGTCGATGTCGGGTAAGGCAAACAACTGTTTGGCATTCCCCGGTTTGACGCTGCCTCCGTACAATATCTGTGTGCTCGGCCCCAACTCTCCCAGCTCGGCGCGAATGAAGCGATGCACCTCTTCGGCCTGCTCTGGGCTGGCGACCTTGCCGGTGCCAACGGCCCAAACGGGTTCGTAGGCCACGACAGCCTTCGCAAAGGCATCGATCCCGACCCGCTCGACCACCACGCTCAACTGGTGCCCGATGGTCTTGAGGGCAAGACCCGCATCCCGCTCCTGCTCGGACTCTCCGAGGCAGAGGATGGGAATCAGCCCGGCCTCCTGAGCGGCGTGAAATTTCTCCGCCACCTGGGCGTCGGTTTCGCCCTGCAGGCGTCGCCGCTCGCTATGGCCGACGATCACGTACCGGCACTGCCAATCGGCCAGCATCTCAGCGGCCACTTCGCCGGTGCAGGCACCGGGCTTGTACTCGCTGACAGTCTGCGCGCCCAACTCGATCGCCGAGCCGGCGATGGCTTTCGCCACTTGGGGCAGGTAGACAAAGGGCGGACAAATCACCGCCTTTACCTGCTCAGCGCCCGACCAATTGGCCGTGATGCCTTCCAGCAACCGCGCGTTATCGCCGAGGTTGCCGTTCATTTTCCAGTTGCCAGCGACCAGGCGCTGACGGGTGTGTCTCTCGTTCAAGGGGTCCCCCTTAAAGCGGGCGCCAATGTTAGCGAAGTTGGGGATAACATACAATCCCAAAATCGCCACTCAGTACCGCTTTTCTCTCTCTGTGGGTTGATGGGTCATTTTTTGTGTACTTACCCGTAGGATAGCGCTTCTAATTGAGGGCTTTTTCCACGGTGGCGGCCAATTCCTGGCACAATTCCTTGACCTGACTTTTATCCTGCCCTTCTACCATTACCCTGACCACGGGTTCCGTGCCGGACGGGCGCAACAGCACCCGGCCCCTGTCGCCCAGAGTCGCCTCAACGCTCGCCACCGCCGCCTGGATGGTGGGTTCTTCGCTGAGGTCGATCCGACGCGACATGTGCACGTTGATCATGGTCTGCGGCATTTTTTGCATGCCTTTTTTGATGGTGTTCAGTGATTCGCCCATGGTGGTGAGCGCGACCAGCACCTGGAGCGCGGAGATGATGCCATCGCCGGTGGTGGTGACGTTGCTGCAGACGATGTGCCCGGAAGACTCGCCCCCCAGGCTCCAGCCATTGTTGCGCATGGCTTCAATGACGTAGCGGTCGCCCACCTTGGCGCGCGCAAAAGGCACGCCGATTTTTTTCATGGCCAATTCCAGGCCGAGGTTGCTCATCAGGGTACCGGCCACGCCGTCACAGCCACCGCCGTAGCGCTGCTGATAGTCGGCAATAATGAACAGCAACTCATCCCCATCGACAATATCGCCCCGGTGGTCGACGAACATCACCCGGTCGCCGTCGCCGTCAAAAGCGATGCCCAGATCGGCACCCAGCTCCATGACCCGCTCTTTGAGCGCTTCGGTTTTGGTGGAGCCGCAGCCGCGGTTGATATTGGTGCCGTTGGGCTCGGCCGCCATGGGGATGACCTTGGCGCCCAGCTCGCTGAAAACACTGGGAGCGATGTGATAGGTGGCACCGTTGGCGCAGTCGACCACGATCTGCAGCCCCTGGAGGCTGAATCCCCAGGGCATGGTGCCCTTACAGAACTCGATGTACCGGCCCGAGGCGTCATCAATCCGGCGCGCCTTGCCCAGCCGCTCGGCGGTGGTCATGGGCTGGTTGAGCTGCTCCTCAATGGCCAGCTCGACCTCGTCGGGCAGTTTGGTGCCATTGCCGCTGAAGAACTTGATGCCATTGTCCATGTAGGCGTTGTGAGAGGCGCTGATGACGATCCCGGCCTGAGCCTGGAAGGTACGGGTGAGATAGGCAATACCCGGCGTGGGCATGGGCCCGAGCAGGCCCACGTCAACGCCAGCATTGATCAGACCGGCCTGCAGGGCCGATTCGAACATGTAGCCCGAGATACGGGTGTCCTTGCCGATGAGAATCAGGTTGGGACCGGAGAACCGGTCTACCAGCACCCGGCCGGCGGCCCAGCCGAGTTTGAGCATAAAGTCGGGCGTGATCGGCGGCTCACCCACCAGACCGCGGATACCATCGGTTCCAAAATACTGACGCGCCATAAGAGTCCTTGCTCCCCTAGTGTTCTATCGTGATGTTCATGGTGAATGTGCGCCGGCCTGGTCTTCCAGTGCCGAGAACACTCGCAATACGTCGCAGGTCGCGGCCACATCGTGTACGCGGATGATCTTGGCGCCGCGCTGAACCGAGGCCATGGCCAACGCCAGACTGCCGGGCAGCCGCTGGGCCACATCACGCCCGAGCAACTTGCCCAGCATGGATTTACGTGACAATCCTACCAGTAAAGGATAGCCCAGGTCGGCCAGTTCCCGAAGGCGGCGCAACAACTCGAGATTGTGCTCCAGGGATTTGCCAAAACCAAAGCCGGGATCGAGCAGTAGCTGATCGGCCTGAAAACCGGCATTGAGACACGCCTCGCAGCGCTCGAGCAGAAAGTCTCTGACCTCCTGTACCGGGTCGCGGTACTCGGGCTGCTTCTGCATGGTATCGGGCTGGCCCTGCATGTGCATCAGGCACACCGGCAGGCCGGTACGCTGGGCGGCTTCGAGCGCGCCCTCGCGCCGCAGGGCGCGCACATCGTTGATCAGCCCCGCGCCAGCGGCAGCCGATTCGCGCATCACCGCCGGGCTGCTGGTATCCACCGACACCAGAGCCCCCAGCTCGCCCGCGACCGCTTCCACTACCGGCACCACCCGGTCGAGCTCTTCCTGCTCGCTCACCGGGATGGCGCCAGGGCGCGTGGATTCGCCCCCGATATCGATCATATCGGCGCCTTCGTCGAGCATCTGCCGGGCGCGCTGGAGCGCCAGGGGCAACGACAGGCGGCCACTCTGATAGTAACGACCACCATCAGAAAAGGAATCGGGCGTGGTGTTGAGTACCCCCATGATTCGGGGCCGGGAGAGATCCAGGCTATGATCGCCAAAAATCACGGGCATAGGTTGTCCAGCAATCAACGTTCAATCATCGTAGGCGGGAAAAGCAAATCCCCGGCGAGGCCGGGGATTATAGCAGTGTGCACAGCGGTCATGACAGAAGCATCAGTGATCTTCAGCGGGACCGCCAATGGGCCCGGACTTTTTCCCTTCGGCGTCCTTATCCGAGGAGGTATCGTCTTTGGTGCCACCGCTGCCACCGAGATGACTGTTGAAGTCATTGTCGTGCCAGTCGCGCGGCGGGCGCACTTTGCGGCGGGCCATGAGGTCGTCCACCTGCTCGGAATCGATGGTCTCGTATTCCATCAGCGCGTCTTTCATGGCTTCCAGAATATCCCGATTGTCGTGCAGGATCTGTTCGGCGCGCTTGTAGCACTCATCAATGATCCGGCGCACCTCCTGGTCAATCATCTTGGAGGTTTCGCCCGAGTAATTGATGGTGCCCATACCGGGCATGGAGCCTTCATCTTCGCCGTAGTGCAGAGGGCCCAGGCGCTCGGACAGGCCCCACTTGGTCACCATGTTACGGCCCAGCTCGGTGGCCCGCTCGATATCGTTGGAGGCGCCGGTAGTGATGCCATCGGCCCCCAGGGTGATGTCCTCGGCAATACGGCCACCGAACAGGGTGCAGATGCTGGACTCGATCGCCCGGCGGCTCATGCTGTACTTGTCGCTCTCGGGCAGGAACTGGGTGACACCCAGCGCGCGGCCGCGAGGAATGATGGTGACCTTGTGGATCGGGTCGTGTTCGGGCACGAGCCGGCCGACAATGGCGTGACCCGCTTCGTGATAGGCGGTGTTTTCCTTTTCCTTCTCGCTCATCACCATACTGCGGCGCTCGGCGCCCATGATGATCTTGTCGCGGGCCTTTTCAAACTCTTCCATGGTGACCAGACGCTTGTTGCCGCGTGCGGCGAACAGCGCCGCCTCGTTCACCAGGTTGGCCAGGTCAGCACCGGAAAAGCCGGGGGTACCGCGGGCAATCACGGAGGCTTCTACCCGATCGTCAATGGGCACTTTGCGCATGTGAACCTTGAGCACCTGCTCGCGCCCCCGGATATCGGGCAGCGGCACCACGACCTGACGGTCGAAGCGGCCGGGGCGCAGCAGAGCCTTGTCCAGCACATCCGGGCGGTTGGTGGCGGCGATCACAATCACGCCCTCGTTGCCTTCAAAACCGTCCATTTCCACCAGCAGCTGGTTCAGGGTCTGTTCGCGCTCGTCGTGACCACCGCCGTGGCCACCGCCCCGATGGCGACCGACGGCGTCGATCTCATCGATAAAGATGATGCAGGGGGCCTGCTTCTTGGCCTGCTCAAACATGTCACGCACACGCGAAGCGCCCACGCCCACGAACATCTCCACAAAGTCGGAACCGGAGATGGAGAAGAACGGTACCTTGGCTTCGCCCGCAATGGCCTTGGCCAGCAGGGTTTTACCGGTACCGGGGGAGCCGGCCATCAGTACGCCGCGCGGAATCTGGCCGCCCAGGCGCTGGAATTTGGAGGGGTCACGCAGGTACTCGACCAACTCCTGCACCTCTTCTTTGGCCTCGTCGACACCGGCGACGTCGGCAAAGGTGGTTTTCACCTGGTCCTCACCCAACAGCTTGGCCTTGCTCTTGCCAAAACTCATGGGGCCGCCTTTGCCCCCGCCCATGCCGCCTTGCATCTGGCGCATGAAAAACAGGAAGACCGCGATGATGATCAGTATCGGGAAGCTGGCGACCAGCAGCTGCTTGAGCAGGCCGGGTTGCTCCGGCTCTTTACCGGTGACATCGACGCCATTGTTGAGCAGATCGTCCATCAGCTTGTCGTCACTCACCGGCGGGCGCGTGGTGGTGAAGTTGCTGCCGTCGGTGCGGGTACCATCGATCGACAGGCCCTGAATCGTGACTTCGCGCACGCGACCGTTCTGGACCGACTTGACGAAGTCCGAGTAATTGAGGCTCTCGTTGGGCTGAGGCTGATTGAAACCCTGGAATACCGTAAACAGCACGGCGGCAATGATCAGCCACAGGATGAGATTCTTGGTCATATCGTTCAAGGAGGTACCCTCATTTTTTAACGCAATTCAGCGACAGTATAGTGTCCCCAGGGCCGGAAATACCAATAAAGTCGACCTATCACTGTCAGTTAACGCCCACTATTGGCGGATGGATCAGCCCTTGAAGCCGCGAGCGACCAGATAGACCTCGCTCGAGCGCGCCCGGGAGGCGTCCGGCTTACGTACCGCCACCTTCGAGAAGGCGTCGCGAGTGTCCTTGAGCAGCGGGTCAAAGCCCTCGCCATGGAACACTTTGGCAACAAAATGCCCGCCAGGTTTCAATACCTGTCGGGCCATATCCAGCGCCAGCTCGACCAGATACATGGCCTTGGGCTGGTCGATGGCACTCATGCCACTCATGTTTGGGGCCATATCCGAGATTACAAGGTCGGCGCATTGCCCGCCCAGGGCGGTCAGGAGCTGCTCCAGCACGGCCTCCTCGGTAAAATCGCCCTGGATGAACTCGACATCGGCAATGGCATCCATAGGCAGAATGTCGGAGGCCAGCACCTTGCCCTTCTCGCCCACCCGCTCGGCTGCCACCTGGGACCAGCCGCCCGGCGCCGCGCCCAGGTCGACCACGGTCATCCCCGGGCGCAGCAGCCTGTCTTTGTCGTCCAGCTCGAGCAGTTTGTAGCTCGCCCGGGACCGGTAGCCGTCCTTCTGGGATTGCTTGACGTAGGCATCCTTGAAATGCTCGTCCAGCCACCGGTTGCTGCTCTTGGATTTGGCCATGAAAAGTCCGAAAAGTGCCTGAAAGATGCGGTACAATGCCGGCTTTTCGCCCTCCGGCCCCGGCTTTGTGCCCGACCGGTATTTGTACCATTGATACGCTGAGGATTTACCATGCCACTGAGCGCCGACCGCAAGAAACAGTTTCGCGCCCTGGGTCACAACCTGAACCCGATTGTCACCATCGGCGACAAAGGGCTGAGCGACAACGTGCGGGCCGAGCTCAACCGCGCACTGGACGATCACGAGCTGATCAAGGTCAAGCTGGCCGTGGGTGAGCGCGAGGACCGCAAAGAACTGCTCGAGCAATTGAGCGCCCTGCCCGGCGTGGAGCTGGTGCAGCAGGTGGGCAAGGTGGCGCTGTTGTTTCGCGCCAATCCCAAGCCCAACCCGAAGTTGTCCAATTTGTTGCGTTGATTCTGGTGGGCGGAGCCCACCCTACGGGTTAAATGTGCTCGACTTTGTCGATTTCGTATTCGACTTCGCCGCCCGGGGTTTTGACCACCGCTACGTCGCCCTCTTCCTTGCCGATCAGGGCCCGGGCAATGGGTGAGCTGATGGAGATCTTGTTGATCTTCACGTTGGCTTCGTCATCGCCCACGATCTGGTAGCGCACTTCCTGCTCGGTTTCGGTGTTCACCATGGTCACCGTGGTGCCGAAAATCACCTTACCCGAGGGGGTAATGGACTTCACATCGATGACCTGGGCGTTGCTCAACTTGCCCTCGATTTCCTGAATCCGCCCCTCACAGAAGCTCTGCTGCTCGCGCGCGGCGTGGTACTCGGCATTTTCTTTCAGGTCGCCGTGCTCGCGCGCCTCGGCAATCGCCTGAACAATACGGGGCCGCTGAACCTTTTTCAGGTCAGCCAATTCCTCACGCAGGGCTTTTTCGCCCTCTGCGGTCATGGGTACTTTGCTCATGCGCCAATTCTCCTGTGCAGCTCCTGCAGGCGCCGCACTTGTGTCAGTTGTCCGAAACGCAGTGCCATACACAGCGCCTCGCCCGCCGCGAGGGTGGTGGTGTAGTACACCCGGTGATTTTCCGCACTGCGACGAATGGAGGCCGAGTCGCGCGTGGCTTGCCGGCCTTCCGTCGTATTCACGATCAGATTGATCTGATCATTCTTGATCATATCGACAATGTGCGGGCGACCTTCGACCACCTTGTTGACCACCTCTACCGTCAGTCCCGACTTCTGCAGGATGGCGGCGGTGCCGCGCGTGGCCACCAGTTTGAAGCCCAGGCTGTCGAGCTCTTTGGCGACCACCACAACGCCCGGCTTGTCGACGTCGCGCACACTGATGAAGGCGGTGCCACTGGTGGGCAGCTTACTACCGGCGCCCAATTGAGATTTGCCAAAGGCTTCCCCGAAGGTGTCGCCCACCCCCATCACTTCGCCGGTGGACTTCATCTCCGGCCCCAGGATCGGATCGACCGCCGGGAACTTGTTGAAGGGGAATACCGCCTCTTTGACACTATAGTAGTCGGGGACAATCTCATTGGTAAAGCCCTGCTCCGCCAGGCTGATGCCGGCCTGACAACGGGCAGCCACCTTGGCCAGCGACACGCCGATGCACTTGGAAACAAAGGGCACCGTGCGCGAGGCGCGGGGGTTGACCTCGATCACATAGATCGTGCCATCCTGGTAGGCGAGCTGGGTGTTCATCAGCCCCACCACGCCCAGCTCCAGGGCCATGGCCTTGATCTGCTCGCGCATCTCGTCCTGCACTTCGTGCGGCAGCGAGTAAGGCGGAAGCGAACAGGCCGAATCGCCCGAGTGCACGCCGCACTGCTCGATATGCTGCATGATGCCGCCGATCACCACCTGCTTGCCGTCGGAGACCGCGTCCACATCGACCTCGATGGCAGCACTCAGAAAGTGGTCGAGCAGTACCGGGGCGTCCTCGGACACTTCCACCGCCGAGTTCATGTAGCCGCGCAGTTCGTCTTCTTTATAGACAATCTCCATGGCCCGGCCGCCGAGCACGTAGGAGGGACGAACCACCAGCGGGTAGCCCACTTCCTTGGCGGCCAGCAGCGCCTCCTCAAAGGAGCGCACAATGGCGTTGGGCGGCTGCTTCAGGTTCAGTTTGTTGATCATCTGCTGGAAGCGCTCGCGATCTTCGGCGCGGTCGATGGCGTCCGGTGTGGTACCGATGATCGGCACCCCTTCGGCCTCCAGGGCGCGGGCGAGTTTCAGCGGCGTCTGGCCACCGAACTGGACGATCACGCCCTTGGGGTTTTCTTTGTGCACGATCTCCAGCACATCTTCGAGCGTGACCGGCTCAAAGAACAGGCGATCGGAGGTGTCGTAGTCGGTGGAGACGGTCTCGGGGTTGCAGTTGACCATGATGGTTTCATAACCGTCTTCGCGCATGGCCAGGGCCGCGTGCACACAGCAGTAATCAAACTCGATGCCCTGCCCGATGCGGTTGGGGCCGCCGCCGATCACCAGAATCTTGTCGCGGTCGCTCGGGTTGGCCTCGCACTCCTGTTCATAGGTGGAGTACATATAGGCCGTCGAGGTGGCGAACTCCGCCGCACAGGTGTCCACCCGCTTGTAGCTCGGCCGGATATCCAGCTGATGGCGATGGCTGCGCACCGCCTGCTCGCTGGTGTGCAGCAGCAGGGCCAGGCGCTTGTCCGAGAAGCCCTTGCGCTTGAGACGGAACATGGCATCGGCGTCCAGTTCCTGCACGGCCTTGTTCTCGAGTTCCCGCTCGGAGTCGATCAGGTCTTTGACCTGGATCAGGAACCAGGGGTCGATCTTGGAGGTTTCAAACACTTCCTCCACAGAGAGCCCCAGACGGAAGGCGTCGCCCAGATACCACAGGCGTTCGGCGCCAGGCGTGCTCAGCTCCCGACGGACGCGGGAGGGGGTGTCACTGTCATTGAGATCCAGCTTGGACTCAAAGCCGGAGGACCCGACTTCCAGGCCCCGCATGGCTTTATGCAACGACTCCTGAAAAGTCCGGCCAATGGCCATGACCTCACCCACAGACTTCATCTGGGTGGTCAGGCGGGCGTCGGCATCGCCGAATTTTTCAAAGGTGAAGCGCGGAATCTTGGTGACCACGTAGTCGATGCTGGGCTCGAACGAGGCCGGGGTCGCGCCGCCGGTAATTTCGTTCTGCAGCTCGTCCAGGGTGTAGCCCACGGCCAGCTTGGCGGCAATCTTGGCGATGGGGAAACCGGTGGCCTTGGAGGCCAGCGCCGAGGAGCGGGACACGCGCGGGTTCATCTCGATGACCACCATGCGCCCGTCGTCGGGGTTGACCGCAAACTGGACGTTGGAGCCACCGGTTTCCACGCCGATCTCGCGCAACACCGCAATCGAGGCGTTCCGCATGATCTGGTATTCCTTGTCCGTCAGCGTCTGGGACGGCGCCACGGTAATGGAGTCCCCGGTGTGGACACCCATGGGGTCGAAGTTCTCAATGGCGCAGACAATGATGCAGTTGTCATTCTTGTCGCGCACCACTTCCATTTCATATTCTTTCCAGCCCAGCAGGGACTCGTCGATCAGCAGCTCGTTGACCGGCGACAGATCCAGACCGCGCGTACAGATTTCTTCAAACTCTTCCCAGTTATAGGCGATGCCGCCACCGGAGCCGCCCATGGTGTAGGACGGGCGGATGATGCAGGGAAAGCCGAAGTCTTTCGGAACTTCCAATGCTTCGGTCATGGAGTGAACGATCTTGGCGCGGGCGCAATCCAGGCCAATGCGCTTCATGGCCTTGTCAAACAGGTCCCGGTCTTCGGCCATGTTGATGGCGTCTTCGTTGGCGCCGATCAGCTCCACGCCGTACTTTTCCAGCACGCCGTGCTTGCCCAGATCCAGCGCACAGTTGAGCGCGGTCTGTCCGCCCATGGTGGGCAGTACCACGTCCGGTTTTTCTTTTTCGATGATCTTTTCCACCGTCTGCCACTCAATCGGCTCGATGTAGGTGGCATCGGCCATGGCCGGGTCGGTCATGATGGTGGCGGGGTTGGAGTTCACCAGAATCACCCGGTAGCCCTCTTCGCGCAGGGCCTTGCACGCCTGGGCGCCGGAGTAGTCGAACTCACAGGCCTGGCCAATCACAATGGGGCCGGCACCGAGAATCAGAATGCTGTTAATGTCTGTACGCTTTGGCATCGTCGCTCCGCAGTTCAGTCGTCAGTGAGAGTTACTGGCGGCTGTTTTTCATCAATTCAATAAAGTGGTCAAACAGGGCATCGGCATCGTGCGGGCCGGGGCTGGCTTCCGGGTGGCCCTGGAAGCTGAACGCGGGCTTGTCGGTAAGATGAATCCCCTGCAGCGAGCCGTCGAACAGCGAGCGGTGGGTGGCCTTCACATTGGCCGGCAACGTGGACTCGTCGATGGCAAACCCGTGGTTCTGGGCCGTGATCATGACCCGGCTGGTCGCCAGATCCTGCACCGGGTGGTTGGCGCCGTGGTGACCGAATTTCATTTTTTCGCTCTTGGCGCCGCTGGCCAGGCCCAACAGCTGGTGGCCCAGGCAGATGCCAAAGATCGGGGTGTCGGTATCCAGGATGGCCTGGATCGCCTCAATGGCGTAGGTGCAGGGCTCGGGGTCGCCGGGGCCGTTCGCCAGAAAGACGCCGTCGGGATTCATCGCCAGCACGTCTTTTGCCGGGGTCTGTGCGGGAACAACGGTCAGATCACAGCCGCGATCAACCAGCATGCGCAGAATGTTGCGCTTGACCCCAAAGTCATAGGCCACCACTTTAAAGGCCTTCTGCCCCTCGGGAGTGGTGTGACCTTCACCCAGCTTCCAGGTACCCTCGCTCCAGCTGTAGGGCTCCTTGACGCTGACTTCTTTGGCCAGGTCCATGCCCTTCAGGCCGGCAAAGCCCTTGGCTTCGTCCAGCGCCTTGTCCTCGTCGATCTCCCCCGCCATGATGCAGCCGTTCTGGGCACCCTTGTCACGCAGAATCCGGGTCAGACGACGCGTATCGATATCGGCAATGCCGATCACGTTCTGGGCCTTGAGGTACTCCGGCAGGGATTGCTCTTTGCGGAAGTTGCTGGCGAGCATCGGCAGGTCCCGGATCACCAGGCCGGCCGCCCAGCTGCGATCACATTCGGCGTCCTCGGCATTGGTGCCGGTATTGCCGATGTGGGGATAGGTCAGGGTAATGATCTGGCGAGCATAGGAGGGATCGGTCAGAATCTCCTGGTAGCCGGTCATGGAGGTATTGAACACCACCTCTCCCACCGACAACCCCTCGGCACCGATGGCGATACCGCGAAAAATACTGCCGTCTTCAAGTACGAGCACAGCGGGTGTGGAAGCCCCAGTAGTCAAGTCAACCTCCTCAAGCATGGTGGCGCGGCCGTCCGGGCCGGGCGTTTCACGGATTCAGCGAGGCATTCGCTCCCCGGTTCGACTCTGAAGAGCCCAAAAGGTGCGATAATCAGCGATGACTGAAGCAGACTGCGCGCGTGAAAGCCCGGCCGCAGGGTGCAAAAAAGCGAGATGAAACCCCAGCCTCATCTCGCTTTCGTACTGTCCTGCTGACCGGCGGTTTGGCCAAGTGTAATTTCGCGGAATTTTACGCGAGCCGGCCCCGGGTGTCCAATGGAGAATTGGCCTTTTGCTCTGCCGTGACGCCCGGTGAAGGCCAGATGAAGGCCCGGGAATAACTTGTACTACTTTTTATAGCCAATCAGTCTGCCCAAATTACGCCAATTTCAGACGGAAATTTCTCGTAACCCACTGAAATTTATTGATTTATATTGATCATCGCCCAAAATTGTCAAAAAAACCGTCAATTGTATATTGAATATTTCGTCATACAATAAGAAGCAGGGACCGATACGGAAACACCCGTTTTCGCCCCGTCTAATTATAAATAACGAGGTAAAAACCATGATCACGAAGGACCTTTTCAGCCTGTCTGGCGCCCCCTGGGCCGCCGCCATGCTGTTTGCTCTGACCCCGCTGACGGTGTCCGCCACTCCGCTGTCAGACCACCAATGGGCACTGCCCGAGTTCGCCGAAGCCACGGTACACGACCCGTCGGTGATCAAGGTCGACGAGACTTACTATGTTTTCGGCTCCCACCTGGCCGCCGCCAAATCCGATGACCTGATGCAATGGCAGCAGGTGGCCGAGGGGGCCAACGCGGCCAACCCACTGTTTGACGACGTTCAATCCGAACTGCGGGAAACCTTCGAGTGGGCCCAAACCGACACACTCTGGGCCGCCGATGTCATTCAGCTGGCCGATGGCCGCTTCTATATGTACTACAACGCCAGCCGCGGCGACTCTCCCCGCTCCGCCATGGGCCTGGCGGTGGCTGACGACGTTGAAGGGCCCTACCGCAACCAGGGCATTTTTCTGCGCTCGGGCATGTGGGGCCAACCGAGTGAGGACGGCACCATCTATGATGCCAGGGTGCACCCCAACGTGGTTGATCCCCACGCCTTCTATGACGCCGAAGGCAAGCTGTGGATGACCTACGGCTCCTACTCCGGCGGCATATTCATTTTCGAGATGGACCCGGAGACCGGATTTCCGCTGCCCGGCCAGGGCTACGGCAAACACCTGATGGGCGGCAACCACAGCCGCATCGAAGCCCCCTATATCCTCTACAGCCCGGAAACGGAGTACTACTACCTGTTCACCTCTTTCGGTGGCCTGGCGGCCGACGGTGGCTACAATGTGCGAATCGCGCGCTCACGCCAGCCTGATGGCCCCTATTATGACGCCGAAGGCAATGATATGGCGGATGTGAAATCGGACCCGTCACTGCCACTGTTCGACGATGCCAGCATTGAGCCCTTCGGCACAAAAATCCTGGGCAACCACCTGTTTACCCGCGAACTGGGCGAAGCTGGCGAGGGCGCTGGCACCGGCTATGTTTCCCCGGGTCACAATTCGGCCTATTACGACGAGGAGACGGGCCAGTACTTTCTGATCTTCCACAGTCGCTTCCCCTATAGCGGTGAACGTCACAACGTACGGGTCAACGAGTTGCTGATGAACGATGAAGACTGGCTGGTGGCAGCACCCTACCGCTATGCGGCCAAGGTCCCCGTGGACGATGGCCGTCCGGGCAAAAGCGAAGGGTCGCACCCGACTCATCACGTTCAGCGCCCCAGCGTGGTGGGTGACTACAAGCTGATCCTGATGGACAAAACCCTGACCGCCGAGATCGAGACCTCACAGTTCGCTGAGCTCACCAACGATGGCCGCATTCGCGGGGATCTCGAAGGCCGGTGGTGGTTTGGCGGCAACAATCAACTGTCAATCGCGCTTGAGAACGATGGCTACGAGGGCGTGCTCTCCTACCAGTGGAACGAGACCGCCGAGCGTTTCGACCTGACCTTCAGCGCGCTCTCTGACGCCGGCTTTCCCCTCTGGGGCAGCCGCCTGCCCGACCGGGAGATTGACGAGGTGTTGAACGCGATCCTCGACGATATCGAGTTCAGTCAGACTCTCGTGCAGAGCGACCTCGAGCTTCCGACCACGGCCACACGCAACGCCACCATTGAGTGGTCCTCCTCCGCTCCCCAGTGGATCAGCACTGATGGCCAGGTCAACCGCCCGGAACACGGCGAAGGCAACCAGACCGTTACTCTCCAGGCCACCGTGCACTACGAGGGCGAGCAGAGCACCCGTGACTACGAGTTGACGGTGCGTGAACAGGCGCCAGATGGCCTGCTGGCTCACTACGACTTTAACGGTGATCTGAACGACGCATCCGGGCAGCAGAGCGCGGGTACGGTAAGTGGCGCTCGCATCGACATGGCAGGGGGACAGATCAATTTCGTCTCTGGCGTGGGCGGTGAAGCGGCCTATTTTGATGGTCAGAGCGGTATTCGCCTGCCCAATGGGCTGATCTCCAGCCACACCTACACCGTCAGCTTCTGGCTCAACCCCAGCGCACTGAATGCCTTCACCACCACCTTTTTCGGTGCCCGGGACCCGAACAGCTGGATCAGTTTCCTGCCAATGGGGCACGGCTTTGCCAACGGTGAAACCATGCTCTGGTCAGGCACTCTCTGGTATGACGCCGCCACCGGCATGAACATCCCCACGGATGCCTGGAGCCACGTTGCGTTCACGGTGAATGAAGGGGCGCTCTCGGTCTATATCGATGGGGTCGAGCGGTACTCGGGCGCGGGCTTCCCGGACGTCTTTACCCATGACTCGGGGGCATTCAGCCTGGGCGTCAACTGGTGGGACCTGCCCTACGAGGGCGCCATGGATGAGCTGCGGGTGTACGAGAAACCGCTCTCAGCCAGTGAGGTGTTTGAGCTCTATCAGACCCCCTGACAAACCGCTACCGCTTCGGTAATCTGCCGCACGGCCTGCCTTCAGGCAAGCCGTGCGGCGACTGAAGCCCCTCGCTCAGCCTTCCAGGCCAAAGCCTCCTTCCCCCTTCCCGTCAAAAACCTCAATCCGGGAGTTCATTGAGCCCTTCCACTCAAGCAGGCCATTCAAGCAGGCCGTTCATCGACTTTATCTCGACCGGACCGCCCACAAGGCCAAATATAATGATTTATGCGCCAAAATATCTGTACAACCGCCTCCTCATGGGGCACCATTGAATCATGTAAAGCGCGGCTGGCAGCCTGCCGTGTCCCTACTCAGCCACAGCGAGACGTTCGAATGCTTCACAGGCTGCGGAACAACTTCCAGCTCTCAGTCATCACGCTGATGAGTGCCTTTTCGGTTATCGGCATCACCCCTTTTGCGGTCTGGCGCTTTCTGCGCGGCGAACCTCTGATTGGCACCATCGATTTGGCCATTGTGGGCGGCATTGTGGCCGCCATGATCTATGCCTGGCGCACCAATGATGTGGCCCGTACCGGATTCGTGCTGGCACTGGGGCCCTGCACTGGTGGTGCCGTGGCGGTCGCCACCCTGGTGGGCGAAGCGGGGCTCCTCTGGCTGTATCCCGCCCTGATCTGCAGCTTTATCCTGACCAAGCCCGCTATTGCGGCCCTGCTACCACTGGGCGCACTGCTGTTTTTACTGGTGGAGGGTTCCGCGTTCACCTCTGAACAGCAGATGTATTCTTACTCGATTACCCTTCTGGTTGTCTGTGCCTGCACCTATGTCTTCGCCCGGCGCAGTGAGGAACAGCGCAACCTGCTCGAACATCTGGCGCTACTGGATCCGCTGACCGGCGTGAAAAACCGGCGCTCCATGGACGAGGAGCTCAATCGCGCTGTGGCGGACCATGCCCGCAATAAAACCGCCTACGGACTGGTATTGACCGATCTGGACCACTTCAAGGTGATCAATGACGAGCACGGGCACGCTGCTGGGGACGAAATACTCAAGGCGTTTGTCGAGCTGCTGAAACTGAACATCCGACGCTCCGACCAGATTTTCCGCTACGGCGGCGAAGAGTTTGTCATTCTGCTACCCACCGTCAACCAGGCCAGCCTGCAGGCGGCCATCAGCCACGTCCAGGACGTGGTCCGACGATCCCTCAAAAGCCCTTCCGGCCCGGTCACCGCCTCCTTCGGAACGGCTCTGCTTCGTGATTCGGAATCGGCCACCGACTGGCTCGACCGCGCCGACCGGGCGCTGTATCAGGCCAAAGAGCAGGGGCGTGACTGTATTGTCGCGGATGAAGAGACCGACGAAAAAGCAACAAAAGGCGGAAGCTAACGACAGCTCGCCAAAGTGAGCGGGCGTTCACAGCAACCCCGCCTGCCTGGCGATAGAGTAAAGTAATGGGGTAGGAGACCAGTTACAGCTCGTGGGAGGATCCATGCGCGGCCCGACATTGCTTTTTTACTCATGATCATGCTCACTGGCTGCGGCGGTTCCGGCGGCTCAGACCGGGGCAATGGTTCCAGTAGCTCCGCCACTTCAAGCGCCTCCAGTTCGGCGCCCGACCCGGCTATCAGCGGCCTGGACGAGCGCCCGGTCAACGACACCTGTCGGGCGGGCCCGATGGCGGTTGTTGTGTCAGCCAGCTGGTGCGCTACACGCGCAACCAGGCCGGCACAGGACTGGACCCGGAATCCGCCCGGGTTCTGCTCAGTTTTACACCACCCTACGAGAACCACTTCGGCGGCCATCTGGCATTTGACGAGCAGGGCTATCTGTACCTGAGCCTCGGTGACGGTGGCTCGGCGGGTGATCCGGGGAACCGGGCCCAGAACACCAGTAATATCCTCGGGGGCATGATCCGGCTGGATGTGGACGGTGAGGCGCCCTACGCCATTCCCGACGACAACCCCTTTGCCGGGGAATCCGGCTTTCTGTGCAACTCCGACCAGCAGATGGAGGACAAGCAGGCCGCCGGGGGCAACTGCCCGGAGCTCTACGCCTGGGGCCTGCGCAACCCCTGGCGCTGGTCCTTCGATCCGGCCACCGGCGATCTCTGGTTAGCGGATGTGGGCCAGTCTGAATGGGAGGAAGTCAACCTGATCGAACGCGGGGGCAACTACGGCTGGCGCATCCTCGAGGGCGCACACTGCTATAACCCGTCCAGCGGCTGCCAGACCACCGGCCTCATTGACCCGGTCGCGGAAGTCCCCCAGCCGGATTTCCAGTCCATCACCGGCGGGGTGGTCTACCGGGGAGAGGCCATCCCCGCGCTGGAGGGCCAATATCTGTTCAGGGACTATCTCACCGGCCCCCTTCTGGCCCTGAGCGAGAACGATGACGGCGGCTGGGACACCGATTATCTGCTGGACGATACCGGCCTGAATATCGCCTCCTTCGCTCGTGATCAGGCGGGGGAAGTCTATCTTCTGGACTACAGTGGCGGCATCTACCAACTGGTGGCCGACGACACGGCGGAGGACGCCAACGCGCCCGCGCGCGAGCTGGCCGACACTGGCTGCGTCAATCCCGATGCTCCCCGGGAGCCGGCATCAGGCCTGATTCCTTACGACCTGCAGGCGCCCTTCTGGTCCGATGGGGCCGACAAGCGGCGCTGGATTGCCCTGCCCGAGGGCGAGTCCATCACCCTCGACTCGGATCAGGACTGGCAGCTGCCACCAGACAGCGTGGTGGTCAAAAACTTTTACCTGAACGAGGAATTGATCGAAACCCGCCTGTTCAAGCACCACACCGACGGTCAATGGGCCGGTTACAGCTACGCCTGGAATAGCGACGGGACCGGCGCCGAGCTGGTCCAGGGAGGCGCGGTGCTCGAGCGCCAGGGGCAGGAGTGGATCTACCCGAGCGGTAGTGAGTGCTTACAATGCCACACCCAAGCGGCGGGCCGCACCCTGGGCCTGGAAACCGCCCAGCTCAACCGCGACTTCACCTACCCCAGCACCGACCGGCGCGCCAACCAACTGGACACGCTGACCGCCGTAGGGGCCCTGGCCGGCGAGCCGGACGCAGCGCCGCTCGCCGACCCGGGCGACGAAACAGCGCCGGTGCCCGACCGTGCCCGCGCCTACCTGCACACCAACTGCGCCCAGTGCCACCGCCCCGAGGGGCCCACCAACGTCGATATGGACCTGCGCGCCACTACCGCCCTGCCGGCAATGAACCTGTGTGATGTGCCGGTGCAGAGCGGGGAGCCGGACGAGCGCCGCCTGGTGCCGGGAAACGCCGACGCCTCGGCATTGGTAGAACGCATGGCCCTGCGCGACCACGCCGACCAGATGCCGCCGATCGGCAGCGCCCTGGTGGACGAGGAAGGCGAAGCCCTGTTGCGGGAGTGGATCAACGGCCTGCTGGCCGAGGCTTGCGAGAACTGACTGGCGGCTTTAAGTATTGAGCTCAGTCAGCACTTTTCGGAAGCTGTCCAGCCCCGCCTCCAAGTTCTCAATAATCTCCTCAGCCAGCTCATCAGGCTCGGGGAGGTTATCGAGATCTGTGAGGCTCTTATCTTTCAGCCAGAACACATCCAGGCTTGTCTTATCGCGGGCGATCAGCTCCTCATAGGAATATTTGCGCCAGCGCCCCTCCGGATTCTTCTCAGCGTGCCAGGTACTGCGCCGCTTGTGGCGGTTCTCCGGTTTATAGCATTTGATGAACTCAGCCAAGTCCTCATACCGCAACGGCTTCTTTTTGAGTGTGTGGTGAATATTGGTGCGGTAGTCGTAGTACCAGACACTCTTGGTCCAGGCCTTGGGGCTGGCTTCGCGGTTATCGAAAAAGAGGACGTTCGCCTTAACCCCATGGGCGTAGAAGATCCCGGTTGGCAGGCGCAGGATGGTGTGCAGGTCGGTATTTTCCAGCAGTTTCTTGCGGATGGTTTCACCCGCGCCGCCCTCAAACAGCACGTTGTCCGGCACCACTACCGCCGCCTTGCCTGTGGTTCTCAACATAGTGCGGATATGCTGCACAAAATTGAGCTGCTTGTTGGAGGTGGTCGCCCAAAAGTCCTGACGGTTGTACGTCAGTTCATCGGTTTCCTGCTCGCCTTCCTCATTGGTAAAGCTCATAGAGCTCTTCTTACCAAAGGGCGGGTTCGCGAGAACATAGTCAAAGGTCTTGTCGCTGGCAGCCACGAGGGCATCATTGGGAGATACCAGGCTATCGCCATCAATTTCGCCAATATTATGCAGGAACATATTCATCAGGCACATTCGGCGGGTATTGGCGACAATTTCGTTTCCGTAAAACGTGTCGTGCTTCAAAAAGGTCTTTTGCGCCTTATCCAGCTTGTAGTTGTCCGGGTTGGTAATGAAATCATAGGCCGCCAGAAAGAAACCACCGGTGCCACAAGCCGGGTCGGCAATGGTCTTCTTCGGTTCGGGCTGAATACACTCCACCATCGCGCGAATCAAGGCCCGCGGTGTAAAGTATTGGCCAGCGCCGGATTTGGTGTCTTCGGCGTTCCTTTCCAGCAAACTCTCGTAAATATCCCCTTTGACGTCGGCATCCAATACAGCCCACTGAACGCTATCCACCATATCAATCAAACGATAGAGCTTGGCCGGATCCTGGATTTTGTTTTGCGCCTTGGTAAAAATTTGCCCCAACATGCCTTTGTGGGTGCCCAAAGCACGCAACAATTCCACATAATGCACCTCCAGATCGGCACCACGCTTGGTTTTAAGCACCTGCCAACTGTGCTTTTTGGGGATCCCCACGTTGCGACTATAAGGCGGCTTGGAGTACTCGTCGGCCATTTTCAGGAAAATCAGGTACGTCAGTTGCTCTAAGTAATCACCATAGCCGACACCGTCGTCACGCAAGGTCGTACAAAAGCTCCAGACTTTGGAAACAATCGGGGCTGTAGGGCTCATAAATCAATTTTCCGTGTTCAATAGAAGACCTCCCCGCGCGGGGCGGGGAGGTTCAAAACGTTCTGAGGATATTACGCTGCAGAGGCTTCGGGCAGCGGCGGAAGCCAACCTTTTTGGACAAGGATATCCACCGCTATTTTAATCTGTCTGGTGGTAAATTGCTGCTTTCGCTCGCTCCAGGCGTGAATACGATTAACGACATCACTAAAAGTATTTACCGATTCGTTTTTTACAACCCAGTGCACCGTAGAGAGAAGTTCCAACCCATAAGGTGTCTCAAACCCTTCAACCAAATCCGAGACCTGCTCAAAGCGAGCATGCGTTTCCGGATGCTTATCCAGGAAGACCGCTGCATCCTTCGAAGCTCCGGGAACCAATTGTAAAGGTTTATTCGGCTGATCACCGCCGTCGGCGTAGCCCGAGACCAAATGGCCTTCGACTGCCTTCAAGACGTGCCTCAGATTTTCAGCGTACGGACCATAAAGCCCTTTTTGATACTTGAGATTTAGAGGCTCACCCGCATCCTGCATAAAATACATTAGCTTGTGTAATTCAAGCAGGCTGATAGAGGGGTCCAGCAGCCCCCGAAAATAGCGGTCCATTAACTCCACCAACGCGGCGCGGCCAGCCGTCATCTTGGGCACTTTCTTGTTGCGCACCATTTTTTCAGCGACGGGAGCGCCTTTAGGCTCGTAGACCTTGACCACGACATCTTCCAATGATGATAACTTGTCCTCGATAAGCACTTTAACATCGTCCCAGCGCAAGCCGCCCAAGCCACTCCCCAAGGGAGGGATGGCAATCGACTGGATCTGGTGCCGACGGATGGTTTGTGCCAAGGAAACCAGCCCGGCATCGACGTCTTCCAGTCTGCTCGCGCCGCGCCAATGACGCTTGGTTGGGAAGTTGATGACAAAGCGCGGGCTTGTCAGCTGCCCGACTTCGTAAACGAACATCTGCCCTGGGCGCACCTCATTGTGCTTGCAGGCTTCCGCATAAGCTTTGAAGTTGCCGGGAAAGGCGTTCTTAAACTGAAGCGCAATGCCGCGCCCCATCACACCCACACAGTTTACCGTGTTAACGATGGCTTCGGCATCATCCTGCAGAATGTCACCTTTAGTGTATTCAATCATTTGAGCCACCTAGTAATACCACTCTTTTATAATCTCTACGTGTGACCTCGCCCCCACGGCAGCCAGTGCGTCTTTGGCCCGTTGATAAGCCCTTTCAGAATAGACACCCACCCTTTCCACCAATTCCCATGGGAAGCTGGCTTCCAAGAGGAACTCTGCCTGTTTGGCCTCTTTGCAGGCCTGCCACTCCCGGGCCTGTATCGACGTCCAGTCTAGCTCATTGAGCTGTGCCAAACTGGTACGGTCTTCAAAGTACCGGGAGCCAGCATTCGACAGCGTAAATGCCCAACGTCTGGCATTTTGCTCCGCCCAGGTCACAGTGTCGTGTAAATCCGCCTCCAAATGAATAATCGGCTCCTGCCCACCCCTATAGATCAGCTCCGGGTGATTGCTTTTATTTATCAGGTAAAGCATGACCGAACGCGGGCAAAAGTAAAAAGGCACACACTGCCCCACGTACAACCCCTGATGGCCATCCAGGCTCAATTCGTTCAGCCGCCTGTCCTTGATACCGCTCATACCTATGGTGGTACCCGGCATTGGCTGGGCCGCTACGGCCGCATCGCTCCACAAGCAACCTTGAGCCAGAATCGAGGGCAGCCGGTCAACATGGACGATATGGTAGATTTTGGGTTTCTCCGGTACCGCCACTTGCGCTAGCCCTTATCTTCCGTTTTGTGCACTTATGGCGATACTATACCGCTGATGGGCCTGTCGCGCCTAGAGCGAGGCTTAACCATCAGCTACCTAGCTCTGTCTTAAGGCTAGCGGGGCCAGATCGATAGACCACTCTTCCAACTGCTCTCTCGTAATCTGGGATTGGTCCAGCAGGTCCAATAGCTCCTCCTGTCGTGGCTGGCCGAAGACGACCCGATAGGCCGCCAGCTGGCGCTTCAATTTGGCAAACGCCTCAACTTCACTGGTGTAGGGTAAGGCTGGTACATGCCGCTCGATCTTGGCGTCTCCGGGTGCCACCCAATACGGCACCAGCTCACTGCGCTCAGCTTCTCTTGCAGCCCGGTTCGCCAGCTCGAAAATTTTCTCCCACAGATTCTCTTGCTGGCGCCAGCTCTCCAAGGCTTCAGAGGAGAAGCGGGCGGCCACATTCTTGCGCACCGCATGACCTTTGTAGCGGTGTACGCGACCTTCCCGTTGCTCCATATCCACCGGGTTACCGGGGAGGTTCCAATGGATGATGCGGTGACACCAGGGGTGAAAGTCCAGCCCTTCCTGGCCGACCGACGTACTGCACAGCAGAAACGGCCTGAAGGGACTATTAAACGCCTTGCGCACTACGTCCTGGTTCAGGACGTTCTCATCAGACTGCAGATGCCCCAGGCGCAGGGCAAATATCATCCTCAAGTGCAGCTCCTCGGATTCAACACGCCCGCCCTTGACGCTATAACAGCGCGCCAATGCGCGCGACGGCCTGGGCTCCACCATTTCCACCACATCACTGACACACTGGCGACAGACGTCGTCTACACCTTCCCCCGGCGCCCAACCATGCTGCTCTGAGAGCAGGTGCCAGGTTTCGTCCAGCACGGCCTGCAAGTTGCCATCGCGACAATAGAGCAGCACCTTGTGCCAGTAGGCATCTTCGTCGGCAGATCCCGCCACATAAAGCTGGCGGAGCAGACGAATCACCGCTGGACGGTTGAACAGACGCCAGAAGGAATAGGCCGCCCGCGCCGACAACTCCCGGCGAACGTCAGTCGATATACCATCAACATCGAGCATGCGGGCGGCCAACACCGAGGGCGAGCCCAAGGCAAGGTCGGTAACCATATCTACCAGATCGTCCGGCCGCCGGCCCAAGGTACTGACATCCAGGCTTAGCAAGTCATCAATATAGCCGGGCAGGTATTCCGGGTTGGGACGATACTCTGGCCTAGTGTCGTCCCACGGCCATGCCTCCAGAAACCCCTGCATCCCCGGGTCCAGCAGCAAAGGGGCTGCCCACTCCCAGCGACTGTCCACCGCACCCTCCTGAGGGTTGGGCAACTCATCCAGCAGTTCCGCCACCCGATTCCGCACCCATTCTTTTCGATCGGCACCTTCGGGAGCGGCCAGCGGATGGGCTTTATCGGCAAGGGTGAGACAGGGCAACAACAGCAATAGCAAACGATGACGTGACCGGGAGCCGCCGGACTCTGTCAAACGCAATAGCGGGCTCTGTTGGCGATCCGGTTCCTCGTATCTACCAAACTCCGGCCCGAGCATACGCCGTTCCGCTTCATAGCTGAGCAGCCCACTAACGACATCCGGCACCATATTCCAGGCGGAAAACAACAGCGCCTTACTCTGCCCCTGCTGGCCTTCAAAGGCGCCGGCCAGAGGCCAATAAGGCACGGTTGGTGGCATCCACAGCAGCTTCCAAAGGCCGACATCAATCAAGCGTCGGCTGAGATCCCGCAGCTTGGCGTGTGCCGCCGGTATCGGTTGCAGCTTGGACACGGCGTTATAAGAAAGCAGACTGCTTTCGTGCTCTGAAAACACTTTGGCAAGTTTGCCCGGGAAGGTCTGGAGTGTCTCCTGAATCCGCTCATTGACTTTATAGCGATGCATAAAGTTGGTGAGATAGGGGGCAGCCTTCCAGTACGCCATAGGGTCTCGGTCGCCCACCGCCCGGAATACCGCATCCGCCGCAAGATATTGGCGCACATCCTCTGCCTCTACCGCCACCGCCCCGGCGGGCTCGCTCACCATGCCGTCGTGCTCTTCGGTTTCGCCCACCCGCTCAGTGCGCGCCATCACCTCACGCAAGCACTGCTCAAGCTCGGCTTTGGCCGGCACAATACGTTCTACCTCACCACTTGCAGCGCGTCGCAGCGCGCGGCCATAATCATTCACTGCCGACTTCAGGCGAGCAACACGCTGGTCGTCGTGGCCGAGCAAGAAGGCGGTGGTAGCAATAAAGTCCTGGTAATGGTCTTCCTGCTCAATCTCTGCATCAGTGGTAAACAGCTTGTAGGGCGTGGCGGACAGCAACAACACCTTGGCCACATCGCCCCCGGATGACTCCGCATTGAATAACGCCTGGGCGATCTCCGCTGCCGGGTCGGATTCTGCCTGTTTTGGGTCCAACAGCGTTTTAAATCTCTGGAACTCATCCACGACAACCAGATCCGGCTCCAGCGCCGCCACGCAGACCTCGGCCAGCAGTTGGCGTAGCTCACCAATCAGACGACGACGGGTCCGGCTCACCTCTTTCGGGTAGATCTCACGGTAACGGGAAAAGTGTAGTGCCACTGTCTGGTGGAGTTCAGCCTGCAAGCGTTTGCTTACTTTGAGGCGCTGGCGAAAACGCTTGGCGATTCCTTTCTCCAAAGGTAGTGGGTTATCCCTAAGCGCACTCCGCCAACTCTTTCGGTTCTTCACCTGCCCTTGAAAGAAATTCATTAAGCCCACACGCGGCTCGACCACCCCATCGAGCAGGTGGAACAACACCTGCCTCTCTTCACTCTTTCCGGCCGAATTGCCCATGTTAAAAGAGGTGCCGGGAGTAAAACTGACGAAATTGAGTTTACTATCGGCCAGCCCTTTTTGACCTTCCGTCGGCGCCAACTCCGTGGCCAGCATGGTTAACCGGGACGCCAGCGATAGGCTCGTCTCGTTATCGCCCGAAATACGCAACTTGGGTAAATTGGAACGGGCGATACTCTGATTGCTGCAGATGTAAATAATGTCGATGCGGTCAACATCTAGCCACAGTCGCTCCACCGCCTTGGCGATCACACCCCGTGCTACCAGTGTTTTACCAAGGCCCACTTCATCGGCCACCAAAAACCGGCCGGGGCTATCGGCCGCTTCGAACAACTGGTGAAAGGCGTGATCCACGGTTCGCAGCTGAAAGCCCTTGAGCGGGGCCAGAATTTTTTCCGTATCTGGAGGGTTCATGAGCTTAACCTCTCGTCCAATACCGCATCCACCACCTGCCACAACTCATAAAGCTCATCTGAGACGATCTCACGCCCCTCTTCCGATTCACGCAAGTCGGCAATCAAACGCCGGATGGGGACCAACCGCTGAGGGTCACGGGAAGCGCTGCGCAGTATATCCTCCAGCAGTGGCTCACCTCGCAAGCCCTGAGTGCTGGAAAACTGCCACGCATCACCCGTTTTGTCTCCGATCAAATGGTTCATTTCTTCCAGGCCGCCGAGCAAGGCGCGCAACAGCTGCAAGAAACGCTCGGGGCTGTCAATTAACGTGCGCAGCACATGGTGCAGGCGGGATTCGGGCATTCCCGTTGCGGCCAACTTGAGCACAAAGCGCAACTCGTCTTTATAGCCAACCACTTTCAAGCTGAAGGCCACAAAGGCGGTAAGCCGCGCGATGGGCAACGCCCAGCTGACATCCTCACAGAACGTCTTAGCCTGATGTTCCTCGACAGAGAGCGGCCAGACACTCACCTGCACACCTTCGGGCACCTCGACATGTCCCTGTACCGCAAGCTGCCAATCCTGCTCGGCGGAATGACAAGCAACCTTTAGTTCGGACCCCAGCAATGCGTCCTGCGCCTGCTTCAGTTTTTCAGCCACTTCCAGCGCCTCATCACTCTCGGGCATGCGCTCTTGGGGCTGATAGTCTTCACACAAATTCAGAAACCCGGCATTCAGAAACTGATCAATACCCACGCCTTTGTCGCCGCCCGACCGACCTTTGGGGCCTGATATGGATGCCATCACCTCCACGTTCCTTCCACTGAAAGCGGCATCGGTCAGATTAGCCGAACCGATAAACCAGGTTGCCTGATGCCCCTGCTCGAATACCAGCGCCTTGGCGTGCAAGCCGGAAGGCCTATGGTGGGAACCATCCTCCGGCTCCCCTTCCGCCGATGAATGGAGTACCCGAATACCGCCATCCCAATCCTCGTTCAGGTCTTCCGTCAGCTTTGCCAGCTCCTCGGAACGACTCACCAATTGAGACTCATGCGTCGCAATCCATGCAACGGAGTGAAGGGTTTTGGCGGAGACGAAAGGAGCAATCGCCAGCACACGCCGGGCCTGCTCCACCGGCTTCCACAAGGCCCCCTTTTTACCCAGCCCGAGCACTTGAAAGTCCAGTTGCCCGGTAAAGCCTTCCGGCGCCGGAAATACCGTACGCTGCACTTCACTCGCCAGCTGCTCTATGGCCGATGCCCTGTCCTTTTGCTGTGGCTCCCGACCTAAAGCGGGTAGCCGCCGCAGTAGCGTGGCCAGGGGCTTGCTGGCTGCCACTACTTTTTTGCCGACCGTGGCCTCTGAGGTCAGCGCCAGATCCCAGGAGCGATCAAAGGTCAGATTGCGCGAGGCCACGGACACCCGAATCAGTGGCGGGCGATCTTCCGACACAAACCGCGCCACCCACACCTTTGGGTGAAAAGCACCGCCATTGGGTGCTCTTACCGGGTGAACGCTGGCCTCCAAAGCGCTATAAAGCGCGCGGCTGTTCCCGGGTATGGCAACGCCACCCTCATCAACAAATACCTGAACCCGCTCACCCGCTTCACGTAAGGCTTCCAGCAGCAACAAGGGATCCTGCAATAACTCTTCAACCCCCTCTTCAGCCTGCGCCAACACCGCCAGCGGCAGCGCCAGCAGCACCTCCAGATCCAGGCTATAGGTCGTCAGTACCGTAAAATCCAGCCTGTAACCGGGCGGCGGCTTTAACTGGTCCATGGCCACGATACGGGAATCCGGAGACAACATCAGCGAGCCAGCCCTTCATGCAAGTCAGTCAATAACCGGCGCACCTGGCTCCACCGGAACTGCATGCGGCCCACCCCAACGCTGCCTCGCCAATCACTCAAGCGCCCTTTATTGGCAAGCCTGGCCCGATGCGCGCCCTTGAGCTGACGTTCCCGCAGCTCAATCAAGGAGCGTATTTCAGAACTCTCGAGTAATTGTTCAGCCTCACCGTCGCGGAGCAAATCCAGCCAGCGCTCAACAAAACGCCGCTGCAGTGCCGGGCAACGCACCTGCTGCCGAGCGACAAAGGCCCACAACGTATCGGCCCGAAAATTCTGTAAATCTCCCTGTGCTCGGGCCAGCCACTCGGTGAACGCCTGGCGATAGCCCTGCGCCAACGCCCTATCCGAATCGGACTGGTTCACTTCGCCCCGCTTCTCTGCCAGCATCAGGTTGTAAAATAAGGGCGCCCCTTCCACGACCAGCGAGAACTGCCGAGCCAACTCCAGGGTATGGGCGATCTCATCTGGTAGGTTCCTCTGCGACAGGAGCTCCCACAAGCTATCGGGCAACACTTCCGTCGCGTGATCCGCCAGCCAGGCCAGCAGTGAGCCTTTGCACTGCGTCACAAGCTGAGCCTGAACAAACTCCGCCTCTTGGCGGGTCAAATCAAACGTGATATCGGAAGGAAACCCAGCAGGGGGAGAAGGCAAGCGCGGATGCCAAGTAAAACGCATGGATTGAAGCACACCAGGGTCATCAGCAGTAACTTCGGGCCGCCGTTCGCGGCGTAACTCTGAGAAATGGGTGTGATACCAACTGAGGCTTTGTTGGGGCACAAAAATCCCCCAGCGTGACAAGGCGAACCAATACACGCTGCTGGGCAGCCGCGCCAGCGACTTTCGGGCCTGAACACCGATCACGCCGTCTTCACCGGTAACCGCAAGATGGTCTATAAGCTCAATTTCCTTCTTGCGAGCCGCCTCAGCCACATCACCACCGGCGCCCCGGTGTTCCAATATTTGATACAGCCAGGGCACAAAAATGACATACCGCAAGCGCGTATGAAGGACCGAGGTACCGGGGAACAAGGCATCAGAAAAAGCATCGCGCAGACTGCCCAGCCCAAGCTCATCGACGGTACCCTGCTCACTGAACAGGTCCAAGATGCTACGGACCTTGTTCCGGTCCGAGGAGGTGAGATCTAGCCAACTAATTGAGGCTGACATACCCGTCCTCGAGCAGCAGTTTGACGTTGGCCCAGTTCGCGTCTTGGTGATTAGAGGCAGCAGCAACGACGAGCGTTGAAAGTAGACCGGCGAGAGTGTTCATAGCTACTCTTGGGGCTCGGGAAACAGTTCTACCAAAGCAGACACAATAATAAGTAGCGCTTTCGCTACTTCTCGGGTGAATGCGCTGTCAGGTTCATCGTGATGTGGCGCAGTATGCAAGGCGTTATACACACTATTGCGCAGGACGAGCGTACGGTCATCCAAAGACATGGCTTCACGGCTCTCTTTTTCTTGAGAAGATCGCGTCGCGTTAGTAATAGCCTCTTTGTCTTTTCTCCTGGTGCGCAGTTTTTCTTCTGTCTTACGAAGGTCGGTAACGCATTCTCGGTAAAGTCCCGCATCGAAATGCTCTCTTGCCTTGCGAAGGTTAGCGTAGACTGAGTCAGCGTCAGACGCACTGTCTTCGGGAAAAGCCAGCTCATGGAACAGGTATTTCTTGTAGCCACAATTGGTTAACCTACTAACCCAATCTTGAGCGCTCATCCGCCAGGCATCGCCGTTAACATGCCAACCTTCAAAGCTTCCATCTCTATTGATCACTCGGAGGGAGGCATTTACCTCTACAAAAAAATCCTTACCGTTACGCTCTTTCTCAAATGCTTCCAATTGTGCATGACTGATAAAACCATGGAATGCTAATGTGTCATCATATTCATCACGAAATGGTTCAGGGGCATAAGCTTGCTTAAGGTCAAATGCATTCCAGACTATGTTCTTACCTGCAACCTTGAGCTGCATCGCCCCAGATAGAGGAGTCGTCAGGCGGCCAAACTTAGTAGCTCGACCCGTCAGAGAGATATCAACCCATGCTCCGGCTAAGGCGGGTGTAGCGATCAATGAGATCGACGAGCCTCTAAAGGTGACCGAGCTATCTTTTTGAAAGTCAAACATCTTGTATGAACCCTCAGTAACGCCAAAATCTACAATCAATCATTGCCACCCCCTTCCTGACCCAGCTGATCGGCCTCCCACTCTTTATAGGTTTTTCCGTCAACCAGCTTCCACTCTATGGTGCCGTTCGCTGGACGGCCATTGACGACGGCCGCCGCTGCACTGGGGCTTTTAAAGGCATAGTTGTCGCTGAATGCACGCCCTTGACCCTGCTCTACTAATACGCCGGTATCTACCAGTTCATCGAACAAGTTGGCATAAGTATGGTGCGCTCCCTTCCATTTATGACTGGTCCTTGATCCCGCTTGCACCACAAACTCACCGTTTTCCAGAACAGCGGTAGCCTCAATGTCGTGTTTGGGAGTGCGCAGGATAAACTCTACCGGTGCGTCGCCCTCCTGAGTGCCAGCTTTCGGCGCGAGAGACGGAGAGCTGGGTCGAGTATGAGCTAGAAAGCAGTCGATGCGTAAGGCTGGCAGCACCATCAGGATATGCTCAAGGAAGCTCTCCATATTGGCTTGACCCGCTTCATTCAGCGATGAGCGCGGCGGGGTATTGCCATTATCCAGAGCAATCTTGCCAATACGCCGTGCCTCTTCGACCAAGCGCGATTCCAGATACTTTACGTGAGCCTTGTGAAGGTTGTTGGCAGCGGAGGTAATCAGAATTACTGTAGTCCACCAGTCTTTCATAGTGTCATGGTTTTTAATGCGGCCGCCGATATCCTCGCTTTCACCTATGTATGCCAAAGGTCCTTTGTCATCTTCACCAATAAGCAAGTAGACCCCGGTGTAACGTGCCTCGGCGCGCTTCAATGCCGCACTTAGCTGGGTACGCGGCGTCATCAGTACGTGGCCCGTCCAGCCAAATACTTCGGCGGTGAGCATGCCGTCGGGCTTGCCGTCGATGAAGAAGAGTTCTAGGGATTGGGCTTTTGACGTAAACATTAATAGAAATCAACCTCATCGGCGCTATTCCATTGATCGAACCGTCCATCTTCGGATTTTGGAGTCGGATTAGCATCCAGCGCCTTAATACAGGTTGGTAGCGCAACGGTTCCCCCGAGCACTAGCGCGTGCTGCCGGGGTAAACCAGCAATTCTTGCGACCTCGTGCTTATCTGCCCATTCGCACGCGGAGGAAATAACCCTTAGGTCCTGATCAGACGTCAGACGAAACGACACCCAAGTATTACATTGAGACAAAACTGTCGGAGACACTTCAGAAGGTCGCTGAGTGCTCAGCCACACAGATAATCCAAACTTTCGACCTTCTTTGGCAAGTCTTTCATAGGCTAGAGATGAAGTGCCCGAATCCCCATCTGAAACTGGACGTAAATAATGATGCGCCTCCTCCAACACAAGTAACGTAGATCGACTGTTTCCTTGCCCTCGGCGAAATAATACTTGAGAATAAAGCTCCAACATCGAACCGAGCACCAGTGGCATAAGGTCCTGCGGAATTTTACGCAGATTCACAACATGTACGCGCCATTGAGTATTTTCATTGCCAAATATTTTTCCCACAAGCAATTCACTTTCGGCCCGCATATCTAAAACACCAGCGTGAGCGGGCTGTCCTCCAGATATATCGACAACGGCACTTAGCATTTCATCATCAACTAATCGATGGATTCGAGTTATGAGTGGTGCCACGTTTCCGTATTGAAATCCATTGCGCTCTATTGCACCTCGATTATTGGGTGCAAGGCTATGACTCTCGGCCACCAAGGCAGCTAATGATGCCATGTGTGGCCAGTACGGCGCCACATTAACGCGTCCTGAGCGAAGTTGCGCAATAGCTTGGTCGGCCGAAGCGGCACCGTTCTGCCTACAGTCATCGAAAAGCACTGGATTTCGGCCGTCAATAGACGCGCCTCTATCAGCTGTATGCCAGCGGACATATTTCAAACTATCGACAGCAAAAGTCAAAGCAGGGCGCTGGGTCTTCTCGCTGGGCAACAACAGTCTATTAAGGCCTTGTCGACCCAGTGCATAGTAAGGAATACGGTACCCTTCCGCTCCATCCTCAGCCTCACCGATAACAGTGTGCTTATAGGCGCCTTCAGGCAGGCGACAATCTAGGTCTCCATCTGCAATGGCCCGCTCAGACTTCCGGAAAGCGCGATCATATTCACCATTGATATCGAAAATAACAATTCGAGATTTGGGCATATCCGCAAGCTGTTGCAGCACGGCCGCCGTAAAACAGCTCTTTCCTTGTCCAGAACTACCCAATACTGCGATATGTTGCGCAAGCAGACGGTTTAAGCCAGTTTTTACGGCATTTCCGGTTTTTGGCTCTGTCCCGAGGGAAATTGGACCTTCGGGTTCAGGTCCACCCAAGATGACTTGAGACTCCTTTGATGTCAAAGGAAGTGCCTCTGCGCCCAATGGAGGGGAGACTAGATTATCTGCAACAAACTGGTCGCCTTCAACCCAACCGATAATCGTTCCATGGAGGTGTCGCAATGGCTCAGAGTTCTCACTCGCTTTACCACTCGTTGACTTATGTATTTCTTTGGGTTCGGAGAAGTTCAGGCCTGAAATTTTAAGTACAAAGAGTCGATAACCACCATCTATGACGAGCAAACCGCCTACTTCTCCGACCGGTGTTACGCCCTGATAGTGGCTAGCCATCTGTCCTCGGTGTCGATCCAAAAGATTCAGCGTAACCTGACTTCCGTCAATCTGGACAACATAGCCAATAGCGTTTCTACTCAGCATGGTCGCCCCCGCTAGCGGCCCTTATTCGTTCTTTAAACTCCTGCTCCTTCAAGTCATAAAGCATGGGTTCTGGCAATAGATCGACCATATTATTGAAATAGACATTTTCACCTCCGCCAACGAAAGTAATTCTTGGGGAGTTCAAGGATAGAAGCCGTCTAACTTCGGGCTTTAATTGGACCAACTGATCTTCTTGAGTGCCAGAGAACTCAGGAAGAAATGCTACTACCTGCAATGTTGGATTTAGTAATGCGGACCGAATGAGTCGATTAATATGGTCATCACCAAAGGAGTACCCTATCAGAATTATGCAGCTCTGTGGTTTTGCCAGGAAATCCGAAAATCTTCGAAAGAGCTCGCCAGAAAGGAATCCAACGGTCTGCAAATATTTCGCCGCCCTTGGAAAAACCATCATTGACGAACTCACTGGCTGAGCACCGTCAATAATACCTTTTAATCTAGGCCAAAATTCGGAAGCCGAGAGTTCTTTGTATTCGTTGTCACTTGACTCCCAAGTAAGTGAGCCGTGCAGTTTGGCGAGATATATATCATTGCAGCCAAAGCGCGCCTCTCCTCTTGCGTTGACGTTCCGGTACCCCAGATCAAATGACTGAGGAGAAAAGGTCCTGTTGTGTATCCCAACAAATCCTGTATGGGTGTGAACTCCGACGGATTCCGCAGCCCACTCCACGGAAAGATCGTAGTTAGTGGTAAAAATCCAAGGGCTGGCCTGTCCCGGCTGTCTCGCACCGACCAATCGCTGAAGCAGCTTTACGTGGTGAGGTAATTGATCAAATTTAGGGGCACTTCTCCAAGACTGCTCGTTCAAGATTGCGGCCTTAACGACGCATTGAAGTAGCAGGTCGACATCCTTCTCAAAAACCTTTAGATTTCGGCTCGTGGGCTTACGCCGCTGCCAGTCGATGCGGGCAATTTCCAGGCTATCCAAGAGAATTTCGATATTAGGTACTTCTCGTGTATTATCCCCTTCAAAGTTCGCTAACTCTGTATCCTCTGTGTTTATGAATCCTTCTCTCGAAAATCGTCTCGCTGATTGAGGATACTCCCTTAGAAAATTCTTCCATAGCTGTAGAACGGTGAGGCCTCCCGCAGCCACAGACGCTCCGGCCCCAAGGAGCACTGAAATATTCTCTAGCCGAAGCATCGCTGCGAGATGGGCACGTAGATCCTGCTCATCTAGAGCCGAATCCCCTCTAACACAGACAATACTCATGTTTCCATCCTATTCATTCGCAGATTGCTAGGGCTCTCACTTGAATTATCCCACCCAATGTCCGTCAAGTGCTTACCAAGGGCCGTGTGATTAGAATCTTTTGTGGTAAGTTGGCCGGAAAAAGCCCTTTTTAAGATAGCATGTCGAAGGACATCCGCACGTGCAGCCTGGGAGTTCAGTTCACTGAGCATGATGTCTGTTTGTTGCAGCTTTTCCTCGACATAGGAAACAATCACCTTCTGCTCTTCCATGGAGGGCAGCGCGATGTGCAGGGCTCTTATTTCAGGAAAATAGATAGTTGTGTGAGTCGTTCCTTTTCCGAAGCGTCGGATCTCGTCGCCCTCAGCCATGATTGCATACATCAGATACTTTTGATCTAGAGCCTCAGAGCAGGTCCATGTCGCGAAATCTTGACTGGTCGCCATGGGCTTTCCCAAAATGCATACATAACCAACTGACGCCGTTCTTGAAAGGCATACGGTTCCAGCGGGCAAGGTTCGGGCGGAAGAGTTGCTTAGGCCCTCAGGCGTAATTTTCTGTCGTGTATCCTGGATTACCTGGCCATGATTTAGGCGTGCATCAACGATGCCAACCCAATACTCATTGCCACCCCAATATTCTGGATGTTTCCGGCTCGGAGTATGACCAGTTTCCTGTCGGGCAACCCTCATGAGTGGAGTCCACGCCCAGCCTGATGGAATTGACTTTTTGGGCTTATTGACTGCAAGAGCGCCCACTCCCTCAATAACTTCGATACTTGCTCCTCTTCCTCCTCGTGGCTGAGACGGTTCAGGAACGCGGGTAAGGAGTTTTTCGGGGGATTCGAGCTTGTCTTTGTTCTCTTCACGCCACTGGGCGGTGAGCTTGCCTTCGAAGGCGTATTTGAGTACGGCCTGGCGGTAGACTTTGAGTTGTTCGCGGGCGGTTTTTAGGGATTCGATGCCTTTGTCCAGTTCGGAGAATAGGGTATCTATTTTGGCAACGATGTCGCGCTGCTCAACAACAGACGGTAACGGTAGCGGAATTTGTCCTATTGTCCGGGATGACAAATGCTTTACAGTTACCGAGGATGTTTCAGCGTGTATAGCGTCTAAGTACGGCTGCAAACATATGAAGAGAAATTTCTCATCATAACCATCTGATATCAACTTGATTCTGCAAACTCGCTGGTTAAGTAGCGCGTCCTCACCTTGCCATCGGGCTACAGTAAAATCACCATCCATCCCAATCAATATGTCGCCTTTTCGGACAACATAGCTTTCGTCATAAGCACCATTGAACCTGTGCTCAGTTTCGCTTTTAGTTATGTCTCTGATTCGAATGAGCGGCATCCCTTCTTCGCGCTCAAAGAGCGCCGACTTGAACGCGAATCCGTTTTGAACCGTCGCAACCTTGGATAAAGGGACGCGCTTCCAGTGATCTGCCTTTACGAGAAGTTGATACTCGTTTTTATCTACAATTTCCTGAGGTGTTAGACCAAGTGCCATTACGCTACCAACTCCCGATTCAGCTCTTCAATCACTTTATCCATCCGGTCGCCAAACAATTGATACATCTTCCCCATGCCGCCCTTGGCGTCGAAGGGGGCCATTTCCAGGTCGTCGCGCTCCATATGGAAGGAGCTGATTACGTGATCGCGAATCATGTGTAGCCAAGCCATTTGTGCCTCGTTGAATTTTTCACCAGCGCCGCTGTGGTGTTGCAGAATCCAGCGTTGGAAGTTGCGGCGCACGGTGTTGTTGTAGGTAGACAGGCTGTCGTCCAGCCCGGTAACCCGGCGGACTAGCGCTATCAGCGCGGTCAGGTCGCTGATGGGGGTTTCGCCTTGGTAGTCTTCCAAGTGAGCGTAGGCTTGCCATACGCGCTGGGGAGCGAGTTTGGGGCGGTCTTGCCGCAGTTGCTCGAGCAGGGTTTTGACCATGTCGTAGCTGACCTCGGCGCGACGCGCCGGGGTTTGGAAATAGATGGTGAGCGCGTCGATGTCGTTCTGGTGTTCGCGCAGGTAGTCGGCAAACTCCTGGGTGAGCGCCTTGGCGTTCTCAGTGGTGTCGCCGTCCCACTCGGCGCGGGTGACGTTGTCCAGGTCGTCGTGGACAATGGTCTGCTCCTTATCGCGGCGGATGCTGTCGATTAGCTCCACCAGCTCGCCGTTGAAGACGTTGGTGGCCTGGCCCACCAGTTGGTCGCGGGCCTGGTCTCGGGCGCTGTCGCCGGGGTCGGAGCCTTCCGGTAGCTGAGTCGTTTCCAGCGCCTTTTTCTCGACGGTGTCCGGGTTGATGGCATCCAGCAGTTCACCCACGATCAGCAGCAGGGGTTTGCCGCCGGCTTTTTCACTGATGCGAGCACGGTCTTTATCGTCCAGTTGTCGGTCCAATCGGGCCAGACGACCCGCCAAGGAGCTGACGCTGTCTTCATCCCGAGCGGCGCCCATCATCACGCCCATGGCCAGCTCCTTGAGGGACACGCCGGGTTTGGTAATCAGCGGCTGACTGGCGGTTTTGAGGGACTTGGTCACGCCGATGGCATCCACAATTACATAGTGGGTTTTGGCGCTGCTGGCGGAGGGGGTGACCTTTTTCAGGCTGTCTTCATCCAGGGTGCGGGTGCCCCGGCCCTTCATCTGCTCAAAGTAGTTGCGGCTTTTGACGTCGCGCATAAACAGCAGGCATTCCAGCGGTTTGACGTCGGTGCCGGTGGCGATCATGTCCACAGTGACGGCAATGCGCGGATTGTAGGTATTGCGGAACTCGCTCAGCACGGTTTTCGGGTCGCCGTCGATTTTGTAGGTAATCTTTTTACAGAAATCGTTACCCTCGCCAAACTCCTCGCGCACGGTGTGGATGATGTCGTCGGCGTGGCTGTCGGTTTTGGCGAAAATCAGGGTTTTGGGCACTTCCTGCCGGCCAGGGAAGATGTCGGGCAGTTTGTCCTTGAAGGTACGGATGACGGTACGTATCTGGTCCGGGTTGACGATATCCCGGTCGAGCTGCTTGGCGGTGTAGGTGTCGTCTTCGTCCTGAATCTCCCAGCGCTTTTTGCGGGTGAGGCGCTCGCGCTTTTCGATTTGCTGCTGGGCCGTGAGAGTGCCACCCTGCTTGGTGCGTTCGGTTTCGATCACGTAGATCTCGTTGCCCACGTTAACGCCGTCGGCCACGGCCTTTTCGTGATCATATTCGCTGACCACGTTCTTTTTGAAGAAGCCATAGGTGCGGTTGTCCGGGGTGGCGGTGAGGCCGATCAGGTAGGCATCGAAGTATTCAATCACCTGCCGCCACAAGTTGTAGATGGAGCGGTGGCACTCGTCGATGACAATAAAGTCGAAGAACTCCGGCGAAATCTTGCTGTTGTACACCACGGGCAGCGGCTCTTTGCGCAGCGGGGTGTGTTCGGCGGGATTTTCCTCTTCGGTGGCTTCGTCCAGCTCTTCTCCCTTGAGCAGGGAGTACATGCGCTGAATGGTGCTGATGCAAACCTGGCTGTCTTGCGCGACAAAGGAGGATTTCAGCCGCTGTACCGTGTACAGCTCAGTAAACTTGCGGTTGTCGTCGTTCGGCAGATAGGACATAAACTCCTGTTCGGCCTGCTCTCCCAGGTTTTTGGTGTCCACCAGAAACAGGATGCGCTTGGCACCCGCGTGTTTAAGCAGCCGGTAGACCGAGGAGATGGCGGTGTAGGTTTTGCCGGAGCCAGTGGCCATTTGCACCAGGGCGCGGGGCTTGTCCTGCTTGAAGGACTCCTCCAGCTTCTCGATGGCGGTAATCTGGCACTCCCGCAGCCCTTCGTGGTTGAGTGGCGGCAGGGTTTGTAAGCGCTTACGTAGCGTGTCGGGCTCTTCCCGCCAGGCGGCCAAAGTCTCTGGATGATGGAAGTTGAAGACTTCCCGGGAGCGTGGGTGAGGGTCAAGCCCATTGGTAAAGCGGGTGATGACACCAGTGCTCTCGTATACGTAGGGCAGAGGGCCGCCGTTATTGACCCATTTGAGGTTGGCAGCCGCGTAGGCCTGGGACTGGAGCTCTACGGTGGTGATTTTGTGGCCCCATTCCTCGGGTTTGGCTTCAATGACCCCTAGAGCGGCCTTATCGACGAAGAGCACGTAGTCAGCGGGGCCGACGTCCGTCTGATATTCGCGCACAGCGATGCCGCGACCGACGCTAAAATCGATAGCGTTCTTGTCCTGCACCACCCAGCCCGACTGCACGAGCTGTCGGTCGATGCGGTCCCGCGCCTTCTGCTCGGGGTTTTGATTGACCATCCGGTCACCTGTCTATCTGGTTGTTTTTTATACAGCCAGACCGCCCCCGTCGTGCCTGGGCCCGGGTTAGCGTCCTTTTTGCTGATGGCGTCAGTTATAGCATAGATACGGAGCCCCGTCAGGGCCCTTGAACTCGCATACAAAGCAATAGAACGTCCTTGTTCACGGGCCGCCTATCAGGCCGCGACACCCACCAGCCAGCCACCGGCGAGCCACAGAGCCGCGATGGTGGCCAGCACCTGCAACACCCGGTCGGTCAGGGAGCTGCCGCCATGATGATGGTGGTGGTGATGACCATGCCCACCATGGGCGTGCGCCTTTTGAGCGCGCCGCCACAGCCACAGCAACGCCGCCGTAACCGCCGCAAACACCAGGTTCAGGACCAGTTGATAGTTCACCTGGAAAAACTGCCGCTCGCCCGGGCTTTTCGCGCTGGAGGAATCCGGCAGCATATCCAGGGCGGCCAGTCCGTAGTGCATGACCAGCGCCACGACCACGATGCCCGTGAGCATCAGGGCAAGAATGTAGAGGGCCATCTTCCAGCCGTAGTAGGCGGCGTTGATGCGAAGCACTGGCAGCACGACCAGATCAGAGAAGATGAACGCCATGACCCCGGCGAAGGTGACGCCCTGGGTGAACAGCACGGCGGCCAGGGGAATGTTGCCCATGGACCCGATGAAGGTGAAGAAGGCCGCCAGCGGCCCCACCAGAGTCTGCGCCAGGACGGCGCCAAAGCCGGGGTTGGCGGCGTTCTCACCGCCGGAGCCGATAAACAGCGCCTGAAAGAAGCTCTCGGGCACCATGGCGGAAATAATACCGGCCACGGTAAAACCGATCAGAACATCCTTCCAGACCATCTGCCACTCCATGACATAGGTCTGCCCGATCTGCTGCCAACCGGCCAGACTGGTCGCTTTTTCTTTCCAGCTTTTGTGCTCGCCATGCCCGTCATGATCGTGCCCATCATCCATCTTTTTTCGGGCTTGGGCCTCCAGGCGCCGTGGGCGGGTCACGCGCACCAGCAGCCAGACTACGAGAATCAGCAGTATGCCGCCGACGTATTCACCCACCACAAATTGCCAGCCCAGGAAGATCGCGATGACCATCCCGAGTTCAATCACAAGGTTGGTGGACGCCAGCATGAACGCCAGAGAGGGTGCCAGACCTGCACCCTTGTTGAACAGGGCGCGGGTGGTTGAGAGTGCCGCAAAACTGCAGGAGCTGGACAGAAAGCCAAAAAAGGTGCCAAGCCCGACACTTCGCGGCCCGTCCTTGCCCATCAACCGCTGCATTCTCTCCTGGGTCACGAGCACCTGAATCAGGCTGCTGATCAGGTAACCCAGGGCGAACGCCCAGAGGGCCATCCAGAAAAAACCCACCGAGGTACGGGCCGCTTCATGCCACAACGAAAAAAACTGATCCATCCTCATCTCCTGTCAGGTGTAAGACGTCTGACACCTCACTTTAAGTGCCACCAGGGAAAAACACAAATGGGCGGCCCGATCACCTCACGACTTATCCCTGACCCACCGGTCTCCTTCTTTGTGGTATTCCTGCTTGACGGCGGCCCAGGCCACACGGTGGGCCACTTCTTCGCGACTCGCGTTACCGCGCCGATCCTCGCTGTCTTTATATTCATCCCAGGCGGAGTTGAACGCCTTGCGGTAAATGGTCTGTCCGTGGGGTGGCACGTTATTTTTAACCCCATCCGGCAGCTCTGAATTGTTGTGGTAAGGCATGAGATTTTCTCCTCTACTGGCTCACTAAAGAGCATAGTCGAAGAGCGAGAAAGGGGCGGAAAAATTCCGGACGACCCGCTATACCAGAGCCAAACCCACAACACCCAGCAGCGCTACATTGGCGATGAAGGCCAGCGCGAAAAAATAGCTGCGCGGGCTGGGGTTCCGTTCAGTGGCGATGGCGTAGTAGAGCAGCATATGCATCAGACGGCCGAGCGCGAAGACCCAGACCAGAATGGCCGTCCAGAGCGGATCGGCGCCGACAAACACCGCCAGAAACACTGTGCCCAACAACAGCGGCAGGTTTTCCAGGGAGTTCATGAAGGTGCGGTGCGCGCGGAACACGAGCGAACCGTGTGAGAGGGAACTGTCAATTTTTCCCGGTACGGAGCCGGGCTGGCTGGCCTTGCTCGCGCTGGCCACCACCTGCTGCACGACAAGCGTCATCAATATCAGATACAGGCCCCAATAGGCCAGTTGATAGTCGGGGTTCATGGGCCGATCCTTTCAAAAAAATGAAGGACAATCTAACCACGTTAACGCCCAAAGCTCAAACCACCTCACACTTCGCCAGCGGCCTTTCGCTCCAACCAGGCATCCACGTCTTTACGGTAGCCCAGCAGGTCAATATCTTTCTGGTAGCGTCTGGCAATTTTGCGCGCGGCCTCCAGGCTGAGCGGCAGGCTGTCCAGTTCGCTGCCGGCGCCGGTGCTGCGGTAGATTTCGGGGCTTTCATCGATGCCGATTTTATCAGCCAGGCGTTGCCAGTCTTTGTCCAGGTTTTCAAATTTCCCCAGAAAGTCCACCAACCACTCGCCCCGGTGATAAATCTGGAAGTACTGACTGCGAAAGTGTTTGTCCGCCGCCGAATCGGGAATCTCGGCGATGGTGCGCACAAAGTTTTCAAAATCGATGTCGGTCTCAATACCGTAGCCACAGAGGCTGCAGCGCTTGCCCTGTTTGCCCGTGCGCACGACTTTATCCAGATAGCAGGAGTAAAGTCGGGTAATGGGATTGCGTACGAAGGCGAACAGAAAGTGTTGCTGCCCAAAGCGGCGGGTGCGCCATACACCCATTGAGCGGCGGATCTTGCGCTCCACCCGCTTTTTCAGGCTGGATAATTTCAGATCCTGCCACTGGGGGTAGAAGCGCTCGGCCTGACGACGGCAGATCAGGTTGCGCAGTGACGTGGAGGCCACTTTGTACACGGGGATATAGCCGGCGTTGAGGTCTTCGAGCACCAAAATGCGACGCCGGTTGCGCCGGGCTTTCCAATCACTGATTCGGCGTTTGATGGTTTCGATGCGCATAGGCCACTCATTACGTCACTCAAGAGGTCCCCTGGCGCTGGTGGCCCGACCCGCAAAAGGTTTCTATAGTAGCGGCGCGCCGGGACCGGGTCAATTTGCGCCGGCTATTCCGGGGCGTGCTCAAGCTCCTCGACCGTGACCTTCATACGCGTGGGGTAAAGCGCGGGCCCGAACTGATTGAAGATCGCCACATCCGCGGCATCGCGGCCGTAGGCCACGGTCACCCGTCCACCGCGCGGCTCGCGCTGGGTGGGATCAAAGGTGTACCACTGGCCGCCCACATAGGCTTCGAACCAGGCGTGAAAGTCCATGGGCTCGAGCTTGTGCAAATACCCCACGACCATGCGCGCGGGAATGCACAGCCCGCGACACAGCGCGATCCCCAGGTGAGCAAAGTCGCGACACACGCCCTCGGTGCGCTGATTGACATCCACCGCCGAGAGCTGGAAGTGCTCGGCATTGGGGTTGTAGACAAAGTTGTTGCGGATCCAGGCCTCGATGCGGGCCACCTGGTCATACCCCGGGATGGCGTTGCCCACGATCTCACTGCCCATCAGAATGAACTGGTCGGACTCGCAGTAGCGGCTGGGCAGCAGGTAGGTGAGTACGTCGTTGGGCAGGTTCTGCACTTCGACAAAGGGCGCTCCGGGCGTGACATTGATGTGATCTTCGGTCAGTACATCAGCCGAGGTGCGGATGCGAAACTGACCCGCCGGCGAAATCAGCCGCTGACACAGATTGCCGTAGGGGTCGGTAAACTCGACGGCGGGCACACTGGGCGTGAGGGTATAGGACTCCCGCGCGACCCACTGTGAGGTGCCACTGCGCGGGCGCAGCATCAGAATAAAAGGGGCGGGCTCGCTCTCGTCGAACTGGATATCGCAACCGGCTCTCAGCCACATAGTAACCTCGTTTCCAGGTGGGGTGTGTTGTTCGTCAAAATTCAAGCTCGATCTGTGCCAACAAGGGCTTATGGTCCGACAGGTGCGCCCAGGGCTTGTTGGGCAACACCAGGGGCGCATGAGACCGGGCGGAGCGGACATAAATCCGGTCCAGGCGCAGCAGCGGCCAGGTGGCGGGGAAAGACCGCGCCGGTCGGCCGTGCTCCTGGGTAAACACTTCCTGCAGCCCCGCCTGCTCGGCCAACACCCGCTGGGCCCGGCCGCGCCAGTCGTTAAAATCCCCCGCCACCACCACCGGCTCATGGGCGGGAATGGAGTTGACCAGATCGCACAGCATGCGCAATTGACGCTGGCGGTGGTGCTCGCGCAGGTTCAGATGCACACAGATGGTGTGCAGCGGCATGGTTTCGGTCACCAGGTTCAGCGAGCAGTGCAACATCCCGCGCTGCTCCCAGCGGTTGAGCGAAAGATCGTGGTTATGCCAGTGAGTGATGGGGAATTTGCTCAGCAAGGCGTTGCCGTGGTGTCCCTTGGGATAGACCGCATTCCTTCCATAAGCATAGTCGTGCCACATGGTATCGGCCAGAAATTCGTATTGGGAAGCGGCGGGCCAGCGCCCCATCAGGCGATCGGCCCAGCCCTGATGCTCACCCAGCACTTCCTGCAGAAAGACTATATCGGCCGATACCGTGCGCACCGCTTCACGCAGTTCCGGCAAAATATAGCGCCGGTTGAACAGGCTGAAGCCCTTGTGGGTGTTCACTGTCAGAATGCGCAGGGTGCAGCTCATAAATCGGCCTTGTGCACTAGTGCGTTAAATACTGTGCGTTAATGCAGGTCGAGCACATCCTGCATGTCGTACAGGCCGGGCTCGGACTGAGCCAACCAGAGGGCGGCCCGGACGGCGCCACGGGCGAACGATTGCCGACTGGAGGCCTTGTGGGTGATTTCCACCCGCTCGCCATCGGCCATGAACATCACGGTATGATCGCCCACCACATCGCCCCCGCGCACGGTGGCAAAGCCGATGGTATCGCGATCGCGCGCGCCGGTCTGCCCCTCGCGGCCATAGACGGCGGTTTTGTTCAGGTCGCGCCCCAGCGCGCCGGCCACCACTTCACCCATCCGCAGGGCCGTGCCCGAAGGCGCATCGACCTTGTGGCGATGATGCGCTTCGTAAATCTCCACATCCACATCGTTACCCATGACCCGGGCGGCGGTATCGAGCAGCTTGAGGCAGAGGTTCACCCCGGTACTGTAGTTGGCGGCAATGCACAGTGCCATGCTCTGGCTGCACTTTTCCAGCTCGGCTTTCTGCTCATCGGTAAAGCCTGTGGTCCCCACCACCAGGCCTTTGCCCTTTTCGGCGCAAAGCGCGGCGTTTTTGATCGTGGCGGCGGGCGCGCTGAAGTCGATCAGCACATCAAAGTCTTCAATGACCGTGGCGACATCGCCCACCAGCCTCACACCAAGCTTTCCAATACCGGCCAGCTCCCCGGCGTCGGCGCCGATCAGGCTGCTGTCTGGCCGTTCAATGGCGGCCACCAGGGCGGTCTGGTCATTGGCGCTGACCGCTTCGATCAGGGCCTTCCCCATGCGCCCGGAAGCGCCGCTTACGGCTATTCTGATGTTCATACTCTGTCCTTCACTACATTCTTGATTGGATGGCTTCTGCAAAACTCTAAACCAGGCACTGAGGGCCGATTCGGGGTAGAGTCTCCCAAGACCGTGAGCCGTGGGACTAGCGCTCTCGAGTTTACAGGGATGTAATTCACTCGCCACATCCCTGTGGCTCGCCCTGCGGGCAGCCTGCGGCTGTGCAAATCGGCTTTCCTGCCGATTAGTGCAACGTGTCTTGGGAGACTCTACCCCGAAGCGGACCGGAGCTAGAATTTCCCCTCGCGCGTTAAAACTACTTGACCGATCCCTCATCATCTACAGGCGGCTCGTGGGGCGCCCAGTTGTCGTCATCGTCGGCGAACAGATGACCGAGCTTGCCGCGCTTGGTTTCCAGATAGCGGGCATTGTGCGGATTGCGTCCCGTCTGGTGGGAAATACGCTCCGCCACCGTCACCCCCATATCCCGCAGCGCCTTCACCTTGCGCGGATTATTGGTCATCAACTTCAGCGACTTGATATTCAGATGCTCCAGCATCGGCTTGAGAATACTGTAATCGCGCATATCCGCCCCGAAGCCCAACTGCTCATTGGCCTCGACCGTATCCGCGCCGCAGTCCTGCAGATGATAGGCCCGGATCTTGTTGAGCAGACCAATACCGCGGCCCTCCTGGCGCAGATAAAAAATGGCCCCCCGCCCCTCGAGCGCCACCTTGTGCATGGCCGCCTGAAGCTGCGGACCGCAATCGCAGCGCATACTGAACAACGCATCGCCGGTCAGGCACTCTGAATGCACCCGGGCCAACAAGGGCTCATCGCCACTGATGTCGCCCAGCGTCAGCACCAGATGCTCCTTGTCGGCGCCATCGTCGGCAAACCCGTGCATGGTGAACATGCCCCAGGGAGTGGGCAGCTTGGAGGACTCTACATAGCGTATGGTCACGCACTTCCCTCGTTGAACAGATTCAGCGCCGGGCATCGGGGCCCGGCACGTTAGATAAAATAGGCCAGCGCCTGCAGCACGATCAGGGCATAGAGCGCGGCCAGCACATCGTCGATCATGATGCCGAAGCCGCCCTCGACCCGCCGGTCCAGCCAACTGATCGGCCAGGGTTTGAGTATGTCGAAAAACCGGAACAGGACAAACCCGAGCAACATCCAGAGCCACCCGGCCGGCGCCATGAACATGGTGAGCCAATAGCCGACCATCTCATCCCAGACGATACCGCCATGGTCGTGCACACCGAGGGCAACGGAACTGCGGTGACACCAGTAGACACCGAGCACAAAGGTGACCGCCAGCCACAACAGGTAAAGCGGCACGGCGAGATCCTGAATCAGCCAGTAGACCGGAATTGCCGCCAGAGTCCCGAAGGTGCCCGGCGCCTTGGGCGCGAGTCCACTGCCGAACCCGAACGCAAACAGGTGATCGGAGCTGCGCCACATCTCGGAGAAGGTCGGGGTTTTTAAGTCTTTTTTATCCATCAGAAGTGAGTATAACCGCTGGATTCAAGTTCGAAGGGCTGACCCTGCAGCAGACAGCTGACGCCGGAGCCGGCCCGCATCCGACCGATGACCGTGGCATCGATTTCACCCGAGGCGATACGCAAACCCAGCTCAGGCATCTTTTCCTCCGCCACCGTGAAGCACAGCTCATAGTCGTCGCCACCGGCAAGCGCCCAGCGCCGGGCCTGGTCTTTGTCTTTAAGCCGCTTCAGGGCGGGCGAAAGCGGCAGATCTTCCACATACACATCGGCGCCCAGATCGCTGGACTCGCCGATATGTCCCAGATCCGCCACCAGACCATCGGAGATGTCCAACGCCGCGCTGGCAAAATCACGCAAGGCGACGCCCTCCTTCAGGCGCGGTGTGGGCTGATAGTAACGAGCGCTGAGGTAGGCGTTGGTCGGCTCGTCCAACGTCTGGTCCAGTCGGTCCTGCATCACCGCCAGCCCGGCGGCGGCGTCACCCAGGGTGTGAGTCACCAGCACGTAATCGCCGGCGCCCGCGCCATCGCGACGCAGCGCCCGGCTGGGCTCGACGGTGCCCATCACCTGGATGGTAATACTCAGGGGGCCGGAGGTGGTATCACCGCCCACCAGGGTACAGTCGAACTCCTCGGCGCAGGCAAACAGCCCGCGGCTGAAGTCCCGTAACCAGTCGTCAGAAACTTCCGGCAGCGTCAGCGCCAACGTGAACCACAGGGGCTGGGCGCCCATGGCGGCCAGGTCGCTCAGATTGACCCGCAGGGCCCGCTGGGCAATCTCATCGGGCGCCGCGTCCGCCGGAAAGTGTACGTCGCAGACCAGGGTGTCCACCGAAACGACCAGGGTCTGGCCATCCGGCGGTTGCAGGAGGGCGGCGTCATCCCCGATACCCAGGAACACCGAACCGGGCATGGTTTCGGCCCGGTGCTGCTGGAAAAAATGTCGGATCAGTTCAAACTCGCCCATAAATCGCCCTTCAGCCTGGCGTGCGTCTTGTCTTTACCGGAGTGATCAACGCGCCCGCTTTTCAACCGCGCGCACGTCATTGGCCGCGTGATCGAGCACACCGTTGATAAACTTGTGGCTGTCGGCGGCGCCGAACTTTTTGGCGAGTGTCACTGCCTCGTTGATGACCACTTTGTAGGGCACATCGATGCGGTATTTGAACTCGTAACTCGCCAGGCGCAGCAGCGCCTGAGTGACCGGATCCAGCTCATCGGAGCTGCGCTCCTGCAGGTGCGGGATAAACACCGCCTCCACTTCGCTCAGGTACTGCGGCACGCCGTGCAGCAATTCGTGGAAGTAGTCCAGATCCACCTTGGCCATGTCATTGTCGGTGCGGAACTCCGCCTCGATGGCATTGAGGTTGGCACCGGCCATCTGCCACTGATAGAGGCCTTGCATGGCGTAGTGGCGCGCTTTGCGCCGGGCGGCCGGATTGGGGGCTGTAGCCGAATCGGACATTGTTAAATTCTTCCCAACAGTGAAACCATTTCCAGTGCGGTCGAGGCCGCTTCGGCCCCTTTGTTGCCGGCCTTGGTGCCCGAGCGCTCGATGGCCTGCTCGATGCTGTCGACGGTGAGCACACCGAAGCTGACCGGGATATCCGCATTCAGCGACACCTGCGCCAGGCCTTTGGTGCATTCGCCCGCGACATAATCAAAGTGGGGAGTGCCGCCGCGGATGACCGCGCCCAAGGCGATGATGGCATCAAAGCCGCCCTTGGCCGCGATTCTCTGGGCCACCAGCGGGAACTCGAAGGCACCGGGGGCGTAGTAAATGGTGATCTGGTCATCGCTGATGCCCTGGCGACGCAGGGTGTCGAGCGCGCCGGCCTTGAGGCTCTCGACCACAAAACCGTTCCAGCGGCTGACCAGCAGGGCATAGCGGCCCTGGCTCGCGGCGAAATCGCCTTCAATCACTTTCATCTGACTCATGGAATTTTCTCGTTGACGTTTCTAGGATTCGTTGGGCTCCAGGTGTTCGACAATCTCCAGGTCGAACCCCGAGAGCGCGGTAAAGCGCATGGGTGCGGACATCAGGCGCATTTTACGCACGCCCAGATCGCGCAGTATCTGTGAGCCGGTGCCCACCTGTTTGTACACCTGATCGGGGCTGCGCACGGGCTGTTTGCCGGAGAGCATCCAGTCGATGCTCTCCTCCACTTTGGCGGTGCTCTCATCGTGACAGATCAGCACCAGCACACCCTCGCCCTCTTCACTGATTTTCTTCAGTGCCTCCTGATAGGTCCAGGAGCGCTGTCCGGCTTCGGCTGGGCGCTTCAGTGCCAGCAGGTCCCGGGCGAAGTCCATCACGTGCACCCGGACCAGCGCGGGCTCACCGGGGTCGACATGGCCCTTGAGCAACACGAAGTGCAGGTCGCCCCGGGCCAGGTCCCGATAGGTGCGCAGCTCAAACGGGCCGTGCAGGGTTTCCACCTGGCGCCGGTTGATGCACTCGACGGTTTTTTCCTTGACCGCCCGGTAATGAATCAGGTCCGCTATGGTACCGATTTTCAGATTGTGTGTCTGGGCAAAGGTCTCCAGGTCCGGGCGCCGCGCCATGGAGCCATCGGGGTTCATGATCTCGACAATGACCGCCGCCGGCTCAAAACCGGCCAGCCGGGCCAGGTCGCAACCGGCCTCGGTATGACCGGCCCGGCTCATCACGCCGCCGGGCTGGGCCATGATGGGGAAGACGTGGCCCGGCTGCACAATCTCGTGGGGCTGGGCGTCGCGGGCAACCGCCACACGCACGGTGCGCGCCCGGTCGGCGGCCGAAATGCCGGTGGTCACACCCTCGGCCGCCTCGATGGAGACGGTAAAGTTGGTCGAATAGCGCGCCTGATTGTCGGTCACCATCAGGGGCAGACCCAGCTGCTTGCAGCGGTCGGGCGTGAGGGTCAGGCAGATCAGGCCACGGGCATGGGTGGACATGAAGTTGATGTCCTCGGCCCGCACCTGGTCGGCCACCATGATCAGGTCGCCCTCGTTTTCCCGATCTTCGTCGTCCATCAGGATGATCATCTTGCCCTGACGCAGATCGTCGATCAGTTCTTCCGGAGTATTGAGTTCCATAGTCACCTTGTTGCTAAAGGGGTGCAATCACCCCTTGATGAAGCCGTGCTCAGCCAGAAAATCAGCGGTTATGCCCGAGTTTGGTTGCGCCGCCCGCTCCCCCAATAATAGCCGCTCCAGGTAGCGGGCCAAAAGGTCAACTTCAAGATTGACCCGGGTGCCGGGTTGATAGCCGTCCATAATGGTCCATTTGAGCGTGTGCGGCACAATGTTCAGTTCAAATTCGGCGCCATCGACCTGATTGACGGTCAAGCTGGTACCGTCCACGGTGATGGAGCCCTTGTGGGCAATGTATTTGGCCAGCTCGTCCGGCGCGCGGAGGCGGAAGCGCTCGGAGCGGGCATCGCCGTGGCGCTCCACCACCTCTCCCACGCCGTCGACATGGCCGCTGACGATATGGCCGCCCAGACGGGTCTGGGGCGTGAGCGCCTTCTCCAGGTTGACCGCCTGACCTGTCTGCCACTGCCCCACCGTGGTGTGCTCCAGGGTCTCGCCGGAGACATCGGCCCAGTAGCCTTGCCCGGTCAGCTCCACGACGGTGAGACAGACGCCGTTGGTGGCGATGGAGTCGCCCAGCTGCACATCGGACAGGTCGAGATCGCCGGTCTCGATGTAGAGACGCAGGTCGCCGCCGGTGGGTTTCAGGCGGGCGGCGCGGCCTTTGGCTTCGATGATACCTGTAAACATGGGTGTTTCTCTTGGTTGTGTCGCATCCGCTTGGGTTGCGGCGGATGCGCCTTGGGATCCTAGGCGTCGGACCGGTCCGCTCTACACATTCCACGGCGGTTTACGGCGGATGCGCCTTAGGCTTATCCGCCCTACATATACCACGGCGGTTCGCGTAGGGCGGATAAGCGTCAAGCGCATCCGCCAGAACCCGGGAATTACCCTTCCGGATCCGGCGCGGCGGTAATGCGCCAATCGTGCCCCAGGGCCCGAATATCGTGAATCTTGAGCGGCAACTGCGCCGCCATTGTGTCCAGAGGCAACTGGAACAGCGGGCGGGCATTGCTTCCCAACAGCTTGGGTGCCATGTAGACCACCAATTCATCCAGCAGCCCCAGGCCCAGAAACGCGCCCGCGAGCGTCGCGCCGGATTCCACCAGCACTTCATTACACTGCCGCCGTGCCAGTTCGCGCAACAGCGCCATCAGATCAATGCGGCCATCGTCACGCCCCAGTGCGATGACTTCGACCTGCGCCGGCCAGTCTTTCTCCGGAGCGGAGCCGTTGTGCACCAACAGCACCGGCCCCGGGTGTTCCAGCAGCGGCGCATCGACCGGCAGCCGCCCCCGGGAGTCGAGAATCACCCGCAGGGGCTGACGCGCTGCAATGGCTTCGGCATCGTCCAGTTTCAGCTCGGGGGCACGAACGGTCAAGGCGGCGCGGTCTTCCAGCACGGTATCGATGCCACTGATCACCGCGCCGCTGCGCGCGCGCATCCGCTGCACATCTTCCCGGGCCCGACGGCCGGTGACCCACTTACTCTCACCACTGGCCATGGCGGTGCGACCGTCCAGGCTCATGGCCAATTTGCAGCGCACGAAGGGCATGCCCCGCTCCATCCGCTTGATGAAACCCGGATTGAGCGCGCGCGCCTCGTCTTCCATCAGGGGACCATCGATCTCGACGCCCGCGGCCCGAAGCATTTCCAGCCCACGCCCGCCAACTTTGGGATTGGGGTCTTCCATGGCGTACACCACCCGGGTCACGCCGGCCTTCACCAATGCCTGACTGCAGGGGCCCGTGCGCCCCTCGTGGCTGCAGGGCTCGAGCGTTACATACGCCGTCGCCCCCCGCGCGCGATCACCGGCACCGGCGAGCGCGTTCACTTCGGCGTGGGGCCTGCCAGCGCGCACATGGAAACCCTCGGCCACCACCGTCTCGCCCTGGGCCAGAACACAGCCGACCTGGGGGTTGGGCATGGTGGTATAACGGCCGCGCTCGGCGAGCCGCAGGGCGCGGGCCATCAATTGGCTGTCGAGAGCGGTCAGGGGCATGGTTTAAATCTTGACGTTGGGTTCGTACTTCTCCAGACGATCGATCTCGTCGCGAAACTCGCTCAGGTCTTTGAAGCGGCGGTAAACCGAGGCGAAGCGCACATAGGCCACTTCGTCCAGCTTGCGCAGCTCTTCCATGACTTTTTCGCCCAGGGTGAGCGACTTGACTTCGCGCTCTCCCGTGGCCTGAAGGAAGTGTTTGATCTGGTTGATGGCCGACTCGATCGCCTCGATGCTCACCGGGCGTTTCTCCAGCGCGCGCAGCAGGCCGGCGCGCAGCTTGGCCTCGTCAAACGGCTCGCGCGTGCCATCCTGCTTGATGATGCGGGGCATCACCAGCTCGGCAATTTCGTAGGTGGTAAAGCGCTCGCTGCACGACAGGCATTGCCGACGCCGCCGCACCTGGTCACCTTCGGCCACCAGACGGGAGTCGACTACCTTGGTATCTTCGGCGCCACAGAAAGGACAGTGCATGGCCAGGGCCTCATGGTGTTCAAAACTGCGCGCATCTTAGCACAGTTTGCCACTATCGCCCCAGATTCGGGCACTCTGAGTCCGGGTCAGAGGAGCGGTTCGACCGGCTCCCCGGCTTCGGCCAGCTCGCCCTCGATAAAGGTCAGCGCCTCATCGATCAACAGCAGCATCGCGGCCTTGGCCCGCTCGGGGTTGCGATTGCGGATGGCATTGTAGACTTTGGCGTGGTCTTCAATGATCGCGTCCTGATCGCCCTTGATCACGTTGGTGTGCCGGATACTCACGTTGAGGGCCGTCTGGATGAAATCCCGCAGGCGGATGTAGAAGCGGTTGCGGGTGGCGAACAGAATGCTTACATGAAAGGCGATATCGGCGGCGAGCCCGTCTTCCGGACTTTCAGCGTTGCGCATGCCCTCCAGCGCATCGGCAATGGCCTGTATCCGGGCCTCGTCGGCAAACCGGGCGGCCAGAGAGGCGGCCTCCGGCTCAATGGCGATACGCACCTGCTGAAATTCGCGCAGTACATGCAGGGAGGGGTTACCCTCGAGGGACCAGCGCAACAGGTCGGAATCAAAGATGTTCCACTCCTGTTCGGGCAGGATGCGGATCCCCTGCCGGGGCCGGCTGGAGATCAGGCCCTTGGCCGAGAGCATTTTGACCGCCTCGCGCACCGCGGTTCGGCTGACACCAAATTGCTCGCACAACTCTGCCTCGGTGGGCAGACTCTCGTCCTTGGGGTACACACCGCAAACGATCGCCTTGCCCAGCTCCTGGGTCATGCGCTGGGACAGGTTGAAATTGCGTTCAAATACGGCCATAGCTTTAAGTCCATGTATAAAATCGGTGTCAATTTTGCAAAGGTATCGCGTTACTCAACAAAGTTCAATAATTACCCTATTATACAATAATACATGTATGACATATTAAGGCGAGAACCAGTCAAAAAAAGGCCCCGTGACCGGCGGCCAAGGGGCGAGGGAGACCTCGATACATCAACCAATATATCGAGTGAGAGACAAAAGGAGCCCGCCGAAGCCCTCGGTCGGGAAACCGTTGGCTTCGGCGGCTCCAAAATGCGCCTTTGAGAACCTGACTTCTCGCCGGCGGGGAGAGTCCAAGAACCTCAATATTTCTGCAGCGATGAAGAAATGCCGAGATACAGCGGCCGGCGAGCCCAACACCCGACGACCCTTGGATAGTTGGTATTATAGTACAATAAAAACGGGTTTCAACCCCCTCGGGGTGAAAAATCGTTCATTCCATGACCTCGCCGTCCCTGGCCCGCATCGACCTTAAACTACAGCCCCAGGCGGAAGCGTTGACAATCGTTGTCCAACCACTCCCACTGCCCCAGGTTCGTGCCATCCGCCAGGCCGCAGCTGGCGATATCCAGGGCCAGATCCGGTGCATGGCGGGGGGACAATCGCCAGGTGCCATCCCCAAGGGGATCGACCCGCCATTCGGCGCTTGAGCCCTCGCAGGCATTCTGGAGCATATTACCACCGGCCTCGGCACTGGCGTTTTCGACCGCCAGGCACGCTTGCGGATTGTGTTGTGGATGTAGTTGATAGTGGCCTTCACTGGTGTGTTCAAAGCCCCAGCGCTGACAATCGGCGCCGGTCATCTGCCACTGGGCCACATTGGCCCCCGACTCCTGACTGCACCCGGCAACCTCAAGCAACCGGCCACTATTCTCGTTGGCCAGGGTCAGATCCCCAACCGGCTCGAGCCGCCACTGCTGGCACAGGCTATTGCCCTCTTCCGGCGCCGCACCCACCGCCGAGCCGGTCTCCGCGGCACAGCCATCCAGGGCCAGAGTGCGGCCACTGTCCCGGTTGTGAATTTCATACCAACCGCCGTCGGCGCGGCTCAGTTGCCACTGCTGGCAGGCCGAGTTAAACCAGGGCTCCGCCGCCATGCCTTCCTGATCCTCGGCCAGGCACTCGGCGTCGCTCAGAAACGCCTCAGTCCCGACGTGTGCCAGCCGGTAATGGTCACCTCCGGCCGCGTCCAGAACCCAACCACTCTCCTGCTGCGCGCAATCGACCTGCACTGCATTACCCTCGTCGTCGAGCCCCAGACAATGGCCCGAATGGCGACTGATCAGGCGAAGATCCGCGCCCTGAACCCGGGCGGAAATCGGGCCATCCTCGCCCGACGGGTTGGGCACCCGCGTATCCGGGCCGGCCGGTTCACCCAGATCCGGCAGGCCTTCCGGGGTCCAGTCGATGGGCTGCGCCCGCACCCAACGATCGGCGCTACACCCCTGAGTGGCCAACTCGTTGCCGTGGTAGACCAGCCAGTCCTCAGTGCCGTCCGGCGACTGGAAGAAACCATTGTGCCCGGGCCCATAGACGCCATTGCCAGCCTGCAGGAAGGGCTCGGGATACTTGTGCCAATCCTCGGGGTTCAGCGGATCCGCCCCGATCAGCTCCATCACCCCGATTTTGTAATTGGGGCCATGACAGGAACTGGCGGAAAAGCTCATGAAGGTGCGCCCCTCGTGTTTGAGAATCGCCTGCCCTTCATTCACACGGCCCGGGTTGCCATTCAGATCGGCACCCTTTTCCCAGTCGTAGGTGGGGCGGGAAATCAGGGTCTGGGTGCCCTCCACTACCGTCCAGGGGTTTTCCATTTCGGCAATCCAACCACTTTGGTCCGGGCCGCTCCATTCGGACCAGATCACATAGAGCTTATCGTTGTGCTCCAGGTAAGTGCCATCAATGTTCCAGCGGTTGGGCATGAGGGTGTTTTTGAATTCATAGGGCCCCAGAGGGTCATCCCCCGCGCTTTCGAGCACGTGCAGCCTCTGACCACCCAGATCTCCCTCAACGCCGGCGGTGTACATCACGTACCAGCGCGGGCCATTGGGTCCTTCAAGACGATGAAACTCAAAAGCCCAGAAATTACAGCAGCGGTCGGGATCGGTATCCGACCAGATGTAGTGCGGTTTCGCCTCGGCCAGGCCCGCCAGTGTGGGCGACTTGCGCATCACCAGCTGGGAGCTCCAGGTGGTGGTGGTCAGGTAATAGTTGCCCTGGTAGTACTCAAGCCAGGGATCGGCCCCATTCTGAAACAGAGGATTGGTAAAGGATTCGGCCTCGGACAGATCATTCGGCTCTTGGGCATCGTTGTCGGTGCCAGAGTCGGTATCGGCGTCCGAATCGGTTTCCGGCTCATTGTCGTCGGAGGACTCCGTTGGCGCCGGTTGCTCAGAGCCGCCGCTGCCTCCGCCGCACGCGGTCACCCCCAAAGCCAGCAGTAACGCCAGCGAGACTGTCGGAAGAAGCTTGTATAAGGCAGGGGTCATCGACCCGGTTTTTTGCCTGGGTAGCAACATGATTGCACCTCGATTTTTATCGTTATGCGACTGGAATCAATTGAGATTTAGGTAGCGAGATAAAAAAATGGCCGGGCAAGCCCGGCCATTGTTGGCAGTTTACTGAGTGGCTCGCAGATGGAACCGCTGGCACTTGTTCTCCAGATCCGGGCCAAGGGCCAGGTTGGTGCCATCGGCCAGGCCGCAATTGGCCAGATCAACCACCTCGGTGGTGTAGCGATTGACCAGGCTCACCGCGCCGCCTTCGAGGAACTTGAGCCCCCACTGGCTGGTTTTGGAGCCGCACTCGTCCACTTCCAGATTGGCGCCGGGCACGACCGCTTCGTCGGTCACTGCCAGGCACTGATCGCTGGCACTGGTCGGGCTCAGCTCAAAGTAACCTGAATCCGTGGGCTCAAAGCGCCACTTCTGGTTGTCACCGTAGGTCCAGGCGTGCTGCTCGACATTATTGTCATCGCCGGTGACGCTTGCCACCCGACCACTCTGCTCGCTGATGATCGCCACGTCGTTCATCGGCTGCAGGCGCCACTGTTTGCACACACTGTCTTCGCTCTGCTGCAGAACCGACTGATTTTCGTTGGCGGAGCAGCCGGCCACGGCCAGAGGTTTGCCGGTCGCGCGGTTGGTGATGACACTGTGGCCACCCTCACCCGGCTCCAGGCTCCACTCCTGACAGGCGTTGTTGCGCCAGGCCGCCTGTTGCACGCGGGCATTATCGCCAGTGCTGCAGTTTTCCACTTCCAGAAACTTGCTGTCGTGGTTGTTGGCAATACGGAAGTAGCCATCGGTCACCGGATCGAGCACCCACTGGCCATTGTTGGCATTGCAGGCGGCCTGACGGGTGCGGTTGTCTTCCGGGCTGGTGGCGATATCCAGGCACAGGTCGGTGGTACCGTTAACCACCTGGTAGTGCTGGCCCTGAATCCGGGTGACCAGGGGACCATTTTCACCGGAGGGACGCTCAACCGGCTCACCTTCGGGTACCGGCTCACCGAAATTCGGAGTGCCGTCTTCGTTCCAGGTGAACCTCTGGGCGCGCAGAGAGCGGGTCGCGCTGCAGCCGTGCTCCACGGACGAGTTACCGTGATACACCAACCAGTCTTCGGTGCCGTCCGGGGAAACGAAGAAGCCATTGTGGCCGGGACCGTAGACGCCATTGCCACGCTGGAACACCGGCTCGGGGTACTGTTTCCAATGATCGGCGTTGAGCGGGTTCTCACCCACCAGCTCGAGCATACCCAGTTTGTAATCGGGCGTATTGCAGTAGCTGGCCGAGTAGATCATGAAGGTCCGACCATTGCGCTGCAGAATCTGCGCCGCTTCGGTCACCTTGCGGCCGCTGATTTCCCAGTCCAGTTCCGGCCGGGTGATCACGGTTTTGGGGGAATTTTCTTTCAGGGTCCAGGGATTTTCCATTTCGGTGATCAGGTTCAACTGCTCGTCACCCTGCCACTGGGAGTAAAGCAAATAGAGCTTGCCATCATGCTTGAGGTAGGTCCCGTCGATGTTCCACTGGTCGGGCATGATCGGCGCCTTGTACTCGTAGGGGCCCATGGGATCATCACCGACACTCTCCAGCACGTTCAGGTGCTGATTATCAAGAGTGCCATCTTCACCAGCGGTGTACATCACGTACCAGCGATAGCCGTTGGGGCCCTTCAGGCGGTGAAATTCAAACGCCCAGAAGTTGGCGTTGCGCTTGGGGTCGGTATCGGACCAGACGTTGACCGGCTTGGCGTCGGCCAGCCCCGCCAGGGTCGGCGACTTGCGCATGACCAGTTCGGCGGTCCAGGTGGTGGTGGTCAGATAGTAGTTACCGTCCCAGTATTCCAGCCAGGGATCCGCACCATTGGGGAACAGCGGATTGGTAAAGGTGCCGTCGCGCTCATTGCCCGCCTGCGCCGAACGCTCGCTCTGCGTCGCGCAACCGGCCACCGTCAACATCAGCAGCAACGCCATGCCGAGGCGCAGGCTGTGGTTCTTGAATCGTTGGGTCATTGAATACCTCTTCTCTGTGAAAATGTTAAATCGTTATAGAAAAAATGCAGACGGCAGGCCGACTCCATGGCCTGATTATTGTCGTGAATAAGTTGGGCATCTTGCCAGCTGAAAAAGTGCCTTACCGCTTGCGACGCGCGAACCCACCGAGGCACAACAGAAGCAGCAGCCCGAAGCCGAAGGAGCCGCCACCCGAGCCTGAGGAGGTTCCCGTGTCACTGCCTTCGTTATCAGAGCCCGCGGATTCATCAGAGCTGACATCGTCCGTGCCACCCTCATCGCTTCCGGACTCCTCATCTTCCGGCGCCGGCTCTTCGCTGCCTGCAGGCTGCAGGTCAGTGCACTCGCCCGGGGTAAAGTCACGGGTCAGGAACGGCATATCGCTGGAGTCATACCCCAGGGCCAGTAAGTCCACCCGTGGAAAACCATCACTCTGACGATCGTAATAGTGCGTGGTCACATACTCACAGCTGCCTTCCCGCAGGAGCCCTATGTGGCCGGGCCCCACGTAGCGATCGCCGGTATCGTTCTCCAGGATTGTGTAGCCATCGGCGCTGTAGGGGCCTTCGATATTCTCCGACCAGGTCACCCGGATTTCGTAAGTGCTATCCAGGCCAGCGCAGCAGGTGCCATAGTTGTAATACAGGTAGTAATAGTCGCCTTCGCGGATGATGTAGGGCGCTTCGATCGAATCGTGACCGCCACCGAAAATCTTCACCGGGTCCTCTTCGGGGTTGAGGCGCATGCCCGTCGCCGGGTCAATTTCCACCAACGCCAGACCGCCAAACCAGGAACCGTAGCTCATGTAGACGCGTCCGTCCTCATCTTCAATCAATGCCGGGTCAATGGCGTTGACGGTCGTCTGGTAGTTGCCCTCGTCGGAGGACGTGACCACGGGGCCCAGATCTTCCCACTCGGGGTTGAGCAGCGACGGGGAGCGCACCACGCCGATGGCGGATTGATGGGAGCCGAAGGTGGACACCGAATAATAAACGTAATAATAGTCACCCATCTTGATGGCATCGGGCGCCCAGAAGTCGTTTCCGGAGTTCTCCGGCACTTCCTCCGCAATCCAGCTCGGATATTCACCCGGGGCAAATACCGTGTCGGAGTTACCCCAATGGGTCAGATTCGTGGAGGTGTTGTACCAGATGCCCGTGCCGGTCGTGAAATAGAAATAGGTATCGCCATCTTTGACCAGGGCAGACGGGTCGTGGGCGTTGGTCACGCCGGTGAGCTCAATGGCCGAGACGGAGGTCGCGGCCGCACTCAGCAGAGCAGCCAGGAAAAACTGGACAGTTCGTTGGAACGACATAAAGCACCTGTTATCGATTATGGAAGGAGCACATACTCTATCTTATACTATAATAATTTGTATTATCAAACCGCATTATTTCCACTGAAAAGACCCAATAAAACCCTTTTAAAAACAGACACTTGGCCTGAACAGACGAGCCGGCGGCAGAGGCGATCGGGGACAGCGGGGAGAAAAGCGGAAGCCCCGGGGCGATCATCGCGCCGGAGCTTCCAGGAGGGTTGAGCGCTAGCGGTAGACGGCGACAAATCCGCCGGCCGGCTTCAGCTCGACCTCAATGCGGTTGGAGTCCAGCTCGCGGCGCTCAAACTGGCGGGGCCGGTCACCGTCGGTCATCAGCACCCCGTTGTTGCTTCCGATGAAGCCCAGATCCAGCGCCAGCGTTTTGGCCTGCTGTTCGCCGTTGATACCGGCCACATACCAGGTATCGCCCTTGCGCCGGGCAAACACTGCCAACTTGCCGGGATAACCTTCCACCAGTCGGCTCTCATCCCACACGACGGGAAGGTCGCGCATAAAATTCTTGATGTAATCCGGAACTGTCGCCATACCCTCCGGTGTTTCGACAATATGCTCAATGCCCGAGAGGAATATGACCGGCAATGCCAACTGGAAGCCGTTGGTGGTCTTGCGCTCCACTTCGGGGTTCATCAAGTCATGGAACACCGTGGGCGTATAGTCCATGGGGTCGAACACGTTGCGGGCAAAGGGCAGCATGGCGGCATGCTCCGCTTCCTGGTCGGCCGTCTCCTGGAAGAAGGTGACCATCTCCATGCCATGGACGGACTCCATGGTCATCATGTGCGGGTAAGTGCGATGAATCCCGCGCGGCAGGGTGGAACCGTGGTGGTTGACCATCAGCTCAAAGTCGGCCGCGTCTTCCAGAATCTCCCGATAGTAGGCAATCGACGAACGGCCGTCGCCCGGGAAGAAATCGATCTTGACCCCGACCACGCCCATATCGCTGATGCGCTCGAACTCCGCCCGCCGCTGGTCGCGTTCCAGCAACTGGCCTTTGGGAGTAAAGGGGCTGGTGTTCCACTCGCCGGAAGAGTTGTACCAGAGAATCACACCCACTTCTTTTCCTGCGGCGTAATCGACCAGCTCCTGAATACCTTCGTAGCCGATGGTCTCATCCCAGTTCACATCAATCAGGGTGTACTCCCACTCCATGTCGGCGGCGTAGTCGATAAACTTTTTCTGGAGATCGTAGGTGATGGAGGGCTCCTTTAACAGCCCCCAGCTCCAACTCGCCACGCCGGGCTTGATGAAGTCAGTATTCATCTCCACCTGGGGCTCGGCCAGGTCGGTCCCCATGGACGAGGCGGTCACCTCCCGCAAAGACCCGACAGTGATGGTGCGCCAGGGCGAAGAGAAGGGGCGCTCGTCTTCGGCCATCAAACCACCGCCGGTGTAGACCTCCTCATCCATGGGATGGCCAACGCGGTACTCGCCACCGGGGGACTCGGCCTGCAAGCGGGAGGCGTGGAAGTTGCTCTGCATGCCCACCTCGCTGAGCAACACCCAGGTGTCACCGCTTTTGAACAGCGCCGGGAACACCCAGCCGGCTTCGGAGGGAGAGGCTTCGCCCACCGGGATATCCATTTCGTAATGCTCTTCGTACGCCGGATTGGTGCCCTCCCAGCCGGTGTTGACCACCTGCATCTGTTGCAGCCAGCCGCGCGCGGACTCGGGAAAATGGAAAGAGGTGTTTTCTTCGATAACCTGAACGATGCCCTCACTCTCACCCGGGAAGTGATAGCGGAAGGCGACCCCGTCATCCGACGCGCGGAAAATGACGGCAAGCTCCCTGCCCTCTTCATTGGCAAACGTCAGCGTTCTCTCATTGGCGACATAGTGATAGTCAAGGCGCTTGCCCTGCTTCAGACGATAGCGGTCTTCCACCAACTGGCTGTCAGATACCGACACCAGCGACAGGCCATTGCGCAGGTCGGCGTCGCTAAGCTCCATACCCAGAACGGACGGCTCAAGCAGCGCCTGCTCGTCGTGGTACACCTGATACCGGGGCTGGCCTTGCTCATCCAGTTGCACGGTCACCTTGACGTCCCCGTCGGGGCTCCTCAGGGTCACCGCATCGTCACCCTGCGGCTGTGTGGTACAGGCGATCAGTGCCGAGACCGCCGCACCCAGCCAGAACAATGTGTGTTTTTTCATCTTGCATCTCCGTAGCAAGCTTTACTAATAATATTGTGATTGTTGCAGAGGATAGTAGCGGGGCGACAGCAGCGCGTCTTGTATCTTGTCGATTCAAAGTTGTATTTTTTCGACAATACCGGGGAGACCCATAACAGAAGGAGAAGAAAGGCAGGGTACTTTCTGGCGGTCAGGCGGGCAGGACCTTTGCCATCCTTGGCTTATAGTCAGAACGTCTATCAGTGATTGATGGCCGAAAAGCGAAAGCTCATGGAAGTGCGATACGTCTCACCCGGTCGCAGTATGGTCGAGGGAAAGCGCGCCTGATTGGGTGAGTCCGGAAAGTGCTGGGGCTCCACGCAGAAGGCGCCGTGGCGCTGATAGTGCTGGCCTTTGCCCTGAATGCTGCCATCCAGGAAGTTACCCGTGTACAGCTGGAAGCAGGGCTCCTCGGTGAGCACCTCCAGCACGCGCCCGGATGTCGGCTCGTAGGCCCGGGCCACCCGTGTCAGGCCCTCACCCTCTCGGTCCACGACGAAATTGTGGTCATAGCCGCCGTTGGCGCGCTTGAGTTGCACCTCAGCCGCATCGATGTCCCGGCCAATGGGCTTGGGCCGGGTAAAATCAAACGGCGTATCCGCCACCGGCTCAATATCGCCCAGAGGGATCAGGCTCTCGGAGACGGGCGTGTACGCACTGGCGCGCAACGTCAGTTCATGATCGCGCACGGTGCCCGAGCCCGCCAGGTTGAAATAGCTGTGCTGAGTCAGATTGACCGGTGTCGCCTTGTCTGTGGTTGCCACATAATCCGTCGTCAGTTCATTGTTGGCCGTAAGCCGATAGGTGACCGTCACCTCCAGGCGACCCGGGTAGCCCTGGTCACCGTCCTCACTGACCAGGGTCAACACGACCCCCACTCCCTGCTCGTCCTCGAAAGAACTGGCATCCCAGAGCTTTTTGTCAAACCCCTCCAGGCCACCGTGCAGGTGATTGTTCCCATCATTGCAGTCCAACTGGTACACCTCGCCGTTCAACTCAAAGCGCCCTCCGGCAATGCGGTTGCCAAAGCGGCCAATCAGCGCACCAAAGTACGGCGAATCGGTCAGATAGGGCTCCAGCTCATCAAAACCCAGAACCACATCGGCCAGATCTCCGTTTCGATCGGGCGCGAACAGATGGGTAATGATGCCGCCGTAATTCAGCAGGCGGACCTCCAGGCCCTGTTCGTTACGCAACGTGAACTGTAAGACCTCGCGCCCGTCGGGAAGCTTGCCAAAAGGAACCTGGGTTACGCTGGGTTTGATTGCTGTCATAAGTGAACATCCGAGAATCGAGTAAAGATTAGACACTTGGCAAATATACCATGATCGGAGGCAGGCACGACAGTGTACTTACCACACGCGAAAACGGGCAATAAAAAACCCCGGAGCACTGGGTGCCCCGGGGTTTTCTTTTTCAACGCCTGACTGCTCGATAGATCAGTAGCGGAAGCGAACACCTACCGAGTAGGTGCGCTCACGAGCAAAGGTATCACGGGGATACAGGTACTCATCCGCTGAAGAGTCACCACCGAAGTAATCGCTGTAGACCGAATCTGTCAGATTCGTACCTTCAACCAGGAAGGTCAGGTTGTCATTGAAGTCATAGTTCAATGCCAAATCCAGAGAGTCTGTCTCGGTCACGACAACAGAGTTACCCGGCTGGGCACCCGCTTCGTTGAAACTCAAGTAATAGTCACTCCGCCAGTTATATGCCAGGCGCGCATTGAACGGTCCCTTCTCATACAACAGGATAAAGTTGTAGGATTCATCCGAGACGTTCGCCAACGGCTGCATTTCGGTATTGCCATCGGCGTCCGGCGGAGTTTCAGCCTCGCCGTCCATAAAGGTCGCGTTCGCCTGAACGCCAAACCCGGACCAGAGACCGGGAAGGTTATCAAAGAACTGCGTATACGCCAGCTCAATGCCATCCAGCGAGCCTTCACCGGTATTCTGCGGACGGGTGACCTGATAGGGCACACCATCTCGCATCTCTTCGGAGGCGTAGAACTGAATGTAACCTTCGATATCCCGCTGGAAGTAGCCGGCACTCAGCGAACTTGCCGATCCGAAGTACCACTCCAGAGACAAGTCGAGGTTATCAGACTCTACCGAATCCAGATTGGGATTGCCGCCGCTACCGGTGCCAAAATCGGGCATGGTGGGCGTTGGCTGGAAGTAGGCCGTCGACGGGTTCAGATCGGAAAAGCCCGGGCGGGTAATGGTCTGACTGACCGCACCACGCAGGAACAACTCATCGGTAATCGCCAGACGTGCACTGGCACTGGGCAGAACCTTGTTGTCAGTGGCTTCTTCAGAGACGGCCTGAACCTCGCCATCCACGGTGCTGGTACCGGTCAGGGTCGACTCCAGACGCACCAGACGGGCTCCGAACTGGCCGTCCAGGATCATGCCACCCACTTCGGTTTCGTAGTTGGCTTTACCGTAAGCGGCATAATTGTTCTCTTCGTTATCAAAGAACAGCTCGGGGATGTAGGCCGGGCCTTCTGGCAGCGGATCATAGCCCATTGCTTCGCGAATCTCGGTCCGGTTCGACAGCAGATACTCCCGGTTTGGCGTCAACCACTGAGTGGTTTCCAGGTCGACCACATCACTGAGAAACCCTTCCGGCGTCCGGTCTTCCAGACCCGGGAAGTCCGTCAGAGGAACCCGCCCACCAGACTGGTTGGGGCTGCCACCGGTATCGGCTGACTGGTTGAACGCCGTGCGCTGGGCCAGGCGGAAACCAAAGTCCACAGAACGGATCGGACTCTGGGTGAATTCATAATTGAAGTCAGTTTTCCAGGCGACTTCCTCGCCTTCCTGACGGCTGCGCTGGTCAAAGAACTGGTTCAATTCATACTGCTCCGCGTTGAACAGATCATATGGAGAACCGTCGGCATTGCGAATGCTGACATCGGACGCACCGCTGTTGTTCTGCGAGAAGTCATAGGTAATCTGGGGCGCGAAGAACACCAGATCCAGGATGAAGGAACGATTATCCGCTTCACTACTTGTATAGGCCAAATCCGAAGTGGCGGTCAACCGGTCAAAGGTCCACTCACCACCTACCGCAACCTGAGTGGTATCTGAGCTATTGAAGAATGCCTGGTTACTGGTGATGGTACCGGGCGCATTGTCACGCTCGAATTCTTTGACAACGTTCGTGTCGCCTTTGAACTCGGTAACGCGGCCTGCCGGTCCACCCCAGGTCGGCAAGGGCACCCAGAAATTCAACTGGGAGTCCTGCTCGTAGGACACATGGAAAAACTCGGCGTAGTATTCGGCATTATCGTTCGGGCTGAATTGGAAGGCACCGTTGGCTGAGGTGCGATTGCGGTCACCGTAACGGAAGTAGGAGCCGATCACATTGGGCATCAACACTGGCTCAAGCGGGTTGGGAGGCGTCAATGAGGTCGGGTCAGTCACCACTTGTTCGAAAGGAGCGGTATTGAAGTTGACCTGATCCATATACTCCCGATCCTGGGAAGATACGCTCAGCAGCGCACCGAACTCACCGGCTGCCGAGCTCCAGTTATTGTTTACAGTGAGACTGGCAATCGGGTCGGTTGATTCGGCCTTTTCGCTGTAGACACCACGTACACCGCCCGCAACCGTCAGGCCCTCGTCGAAGTCGAAAGGACGACGCAGATAAACATCGACCACACCGGCAATACCACCAGAAAGGTCATCGGAGCTCGCGGACTTTTTGACATCGACGCGAGCCAACAGGTCGGCCGGAATATCGGCCAGGGAGATGCCTCGTCCGGTGGTGGTGAAAATGTTGCGCTCATTCAGAGTGGTGACGACATTGGGCAGGCCTCGCACCAGCACCTGGTTGGCTTCACCATTGGCACGGGTAATCTGAACACCGGGAACACGCTGTAGTGCGGCTGCCACACTATTATCCGGAAGTTTACCAATATCCTCAGCGACGATGGAATCAACGACTTGCTGAGCTTCCATTTTGACATTTTGGGCGCTCATGACACTGCCGCGAACGCCGCGCACGACCACCTCTTCCAACATCTGCATATCATCAGATTGCTGCGCTTGGGCAAGAATCGGAACTCCGCTGATCGCGACAGACGCTGCTATCGCGCGGCTCAGAACTGATTTTTTGAACATAATTGTCACTCTCCAGATTTACTGCATTTTGCGCCTCGATCATTCTTTGTTTTGCTACCAGCTGGTAGCGAGGCGCTGACGATTTTCTTCATCATTTTGGCGGAAACATCGTATCGTAATATAAAAGTATCATCAAGGATGGTCATTTATTTACATTTCTTGACACTAAAGCGGTAAAACTGAACATTTCTGTCCTATCAAATCGATAACCATAGGCTTTCCAGCCCAAGCGTTGTTATAACGTTTCAGAATGAATTTGAGGCGAATACTCAATGACAGGGAAAGAAACAGGAGAGGGGAGAAACGACTGCAAAGTGTGTCTTTGGAGCACTCTGAAACGCAAAAGGCCGACCCCTGAGGGCCGGCCTTTTGGTGTAGCTTCACGCCAGGTTATGGCGCTGTCTTCTATCAGAAGGAGTAGCGGGCCCCCAGAGCGAAGGCCCGGCTGATCTGCCAGTTACCAAAGGTATGCAGATAGCTGTTGCCATAGCGGCTCTGATTGACCTCCTCGGTGAGGTTGGTTGCATCAAACGTCACGAGGAATTCGTCCGTCACATTGTAGCTGAACTGGAAGTCCAGCGACTGTTGCGCATCACGATACCGCTCAATCGGGTTGGCGAACAGCGCCGCTTCCTGGTCATACAGGAAGTCTGAACGCCATACGTAACCCAACCGGGCATCAAAGGTATCACGCTCGTAGGCCACTGACAGACTGTAAGAGCTATCGGACACACCGAACATTTCAGTCTGTTCAAGCCCAATCTGCTCGCCGCGATCGTTCAGCTCCGGAATGCTCTGCTCCGAATCCAGGAACGTGAAGCTGGCCTGGAAGCCGAGGCCTTCCCAGTAACCCGGCAGGTTATCCGGGAAGTAATTCAGCCCCACTTCAGTACCGCTCAACTTACCATCAGAGGCGTTGTCCGGCTGGGACAGAATAAAGATGTTGGCATCATACCCTTCAAGATCGCGATTAACCTGATTGCGGAACGGAATGACCAGCCCCTCAATGTCACGCTGGAACAACGTCACGTAGGCGTTGCTTGCGTCACCGAAGTACCACTCCAGAGAGAGATCCAGGTTCTGGGAGGTGGTCGGCTCCAGATCGGCATTACCACCGGAAGCCGTGCCATAACCAATATCGGTAATATCATCGAAGTAGGTAATGGTCGGGTTCAGAGCGCCGAATCCGGGCATCCGAAGCGTCTCGCCATAGTTCAGGCGCAACATCAGGTCATCACGAAGGTGGTAGCGGACCGCCAAGCTGGTCAGAAACTCACTGGTCTCGGTAGTGCCTTCGGTCCGACTCAGGTCTGTCTGGTCGGTAAAGACCGAATCGGTCTGGACGTCAACGTACCGGCCGCCGATCTCACCGTCAATACGCTTGCCAAAGAGCTCGCTTTCATATTCGGCCGTCACGTAAAGCGCCGTGTTAACCTCGTTGACGGAGAACTCCTCAACCATGGGATCGGCCGGGTCCAGTCCGTACAGATTCAGGAATGAATTGCGGTTGGCCTGCAAATAAGGGCCATCGACCACAGCCCAGGTACGGGGCACATTAGCGACACCATCCAGGAAGTCACTGTTAATGTGGGCTATGCCGTCATCAGCGTAGGTTGAAAACTGACAGTTGGCTGGATCACCTGACGTATTTGCAGCATCGCAAGGAGCCGCGTTTTGCTCACGAGAGTACTCCGTCGCATCCCTGTCATCATGACGGATACCGAAATCGATCTTACGGAAGAATGCACCCTCGGTGAAATACTGAGCATCCGCAGAAAATGTTAGCGCAGAGCCCTGGTTGCGTGTGGCACTGTCGTACATTTCCGCCATAGTGAACTGGGAGATATCGGCCAGATCACTTTCATCAACGTCAGTAGTCGGGTTGTCAGCGAAGCTGATGCTCGGCGAGTTGCTGAAGTTCGCAGTGGTCTCATAGCGCACGTTGGTACTGCGCATCGCAATAAAAGTCGACTCGAACTCACTATCCTGGTAAACCAGCTCGGACTCCAGTTCGAAATTGTCGCTCAGATCCCACTCACCGCCCAGGGCGTACATGTATGAATCTGTTTCACCAGTAGAGTAGTCGCCGCTACCGAAGGTAAACGGGTTGCGAACAGTCCGCTCTTTGATGACGTTGGTACCTTCATAGAGCTCGAAGGTGTCTTCGATGTTACCACCCAGGTCACCGAGCGACCCCCACCAGTCAACAAACGCGAAGTGCAGAGAGTTGAAACCCTCGTTGCGGAAGCCGTTGTAAAAACTCTCAAAGGTGTATTCGGAGCTATCGTTGGGCGAAAACTGCAAAGAAATGTTTGCCGCCGGGCGCTCGCGCTCACCAGTGAAGTCGGACGCGAACATGGCGTCGCGGGACAGATAGTACGGAGTCTCTTCACCGTTGACGGTCAGCGTAGAGCCGGCGTCGGTCGGCAGGCCGTTATCGAGGCCTGGAGTCCAGATCGGTTGTTCCGCCGCGCGACCATCGTTCGGGAAGATACGCTCCAGCGGAGTCCAGGGCGCCGTGGGGTTCTCGGTCATGAACGGGACCTGCGCCCCGGGAGTGATGGACTGGTCGCGATAGTTGGTTTTGGCGTGTGAAACGTTGAGCAGAGCACCAAATTCACCCGCCGTCGTGTCCCAACGGTTACTGAACAGAGCGCTGATAATCGGATTGACTTTCTCTGCTTCCTCCAGATAGATGCCACGGCCTGCTATAGAGACCTTCGACCCATCAAAATCAAACGGACGGAAGGTATGCACGTCGATCTGGCCAGCAATACCGTTCTCATACTGGCTGGCCGAGCGGCTTTTGACCACATCGACCCGGGAAACCAGGGTAGACGGAATATCCGCAAGGGCAACGGCGCGACCAGAAGCGGTAAAGATGGTGCGGCCGTTAACAGTGGTGCTGACGTCAGTCAGACCACGGATCGAGACGGTATTGGCCTCACCGGAAGCCCGGTCGGTGATCTGCACGCCCGCAACGCGCTGGAGAGATTCAACCACGTTGTTGTCAGGCAGCTTACCGATATCTTCGGCAACGATTGAATCCATCACTTCCATGGATTCGCGCTTAATATCAATGGCTTGAGTCAAGCTGGCACGGATGCCGGTAACCACAACTTCTTCGAGCAGTGGCTCATCTTGAGTATCTTGGGCTTGAGCCAGCATGGGAAGACCGGTCAGAGCGATAGTGGCCGCGATGCTGCGGCTCAAAAGGGAACGTTTAAACATATTGCAACTCTCCTGCGAGTTTTACATTTTTATCTCATCCGCTTTTTTAGCTCATTAGCTGTTGTCACCGAGAAGGCGGACGAGACGCTATTTATTTTTCAATCGGCCAGTCAATACTATCGTATTATAAAATTATGATCAACGCTTCTTAGAGAGTATTTTTCCGCCAAACACGCACCAGTATGGCGCGTAAATTGCCAAATACCGCTCTTATCGCCGTTTCGTGGATTTTTGTTCCTCTTTATAGCGACCACTTATATCATACAATAGAGATTGGTTTTCCCACGTCAAGTCATACAACTACGCTCCCTCTTCGCCTTCACTGTAGTCGCTACTGGGCGACTACGCGAGAAACCTGTTATGTTTGAAGACCGAAATTTATGCAATCACTGAGGTATCTATGAGCAAGACAGTTGTCATCACCGGTGCCAATCGGGGTATCGGCCTATCGTTTGCCCAGCTGTTCCTGAAACGCGGCGATACCGTATACGGCGTCTGCCGGCAGGCCTCCGACGCCCTGGCCAACAGTGGCGCGAAAATCATTGACGGAGTGGATGTCACCAAAGCCGATGGGATCGCCCGGCTGGCGGAGAGTCTGAAAGGGGTGAATATTGACCTGCTGATCAACAATGCCGGCATATTGCGCAACGAGAGCCTCGGCAGCCTGGACCCTGAGACCATCCGGGCCCAGTTTGAAACCAACTCGCTGGCGCCCCTGCTGGTGACCGAAGCCCTATCGGATCACTTCAGCGACAATGCCAAGGTGGCCCTGATCACCAGCCGCATGGGCTCGATCGAAGACAACACCAGCGGGGGCCGCTACGGCTACCGCATGTCCAAGGCCGCCTTGAACGCTGCTGGCAAATCACTCAGTGAAGATCTGAAGCCCCGGGGCGTCGCCGTGGCGATTTTGCACCCGGGCCTGGTGGGAACAGAGATGATCGGAGGCCACGGCGACCTGACGCCGGACCAGGCCGCGCAGCGCCTGACCGAACGCATTGATGAGCTCACCCTGGAAACCAGCGGCACTTTCTGGCACTCCAACGGCCAGGTCCTGCCCTGGTAATTACCCATCAAGAAGACAAAAAGGGGACGGAGGGATTAAAAATTGACCAATCTGGTCAAAATTAAATCCCTCCGTCCCCTTTTTTAGTTGAAAATTAAATCCCTCCGTCCCCTTTTTTAGTTGCGGAGGAGGCGAACGCCGTAGATGCCGCCGGCGATGGAGCCCGGTTTGGCGGTGAACTTCAGCTCGATCTGGCCGTCTTCAGCGTTCTCGACCACGGCGTCGGGGACCGGGTAGTCCACGGTGTAGAAGTCGGCGCCCTTCCCTGCTTCAAGTTCTACATCAGCAATTTTGGTGCCGTCCAGGCTGATCTCGAATTCCCGCCCGGCGTCGCCGCCGAAGTAGGTGATGCGCAAGGTTTCAGCCTCGGCGCGCGGATCGCGCAGCTGGTAACTGAACCAGCCCTGGGCGTGGCGCCAGTGACGGCCCATGTGGATCCCGGCTTCGGTATCTTCACCTTTGAAAAAGTGGTCGGATTCCGGTTGCTGCTCGCCGGGCGCTATCTGGTCGATGGTAATGGCTTCCAGCGCCAGTCGCTCACGCTGCTCTTCGGCACGCTTTTCGCTGTCGTCGCTCCTGGCATTGGGCCAGTAGAGGGTATAACGGGCATCGTGGAGGCGGAAGAAAGGAATCAGCTCGACACTCTCTTCCTGGGGGGCATCAAGGCCCCTGGGCGCGGTGAACGTGAGGGGTTTTCCGGCGACCGGTCGCACCTGGGTCAAAAACGTCTCGGGCTCACTGATCATCATGGGCGTTGCCTCGGCCGGACACAGCTGGCCCTCGGCAATGTGCCCCATGCGACTGTCGTCGCTGAGAAAGTTCAGCTGCTCGTCTTCAAACGCGGCGGTTTTGGCGGCCAGAACAATCGGACCGTGCAGCACGGCGTAATAATCGGTCTGATCGGGCAGCTGCTCTAGCCGGGTTTCCATGGGCAGAGTCACGGTCACCCGATCTCCCTGTTGCCATTGGCGATCCAGCTCAACGTACTCGCCCGGCCCCGCCTCGACATCGACCGCTTCACCATTGACCTGCACCTGGACATCACCCTGATCGACCCACACCGGATGGCGCAGTTTCAGAGCGAAATCGCCCCACCCCTGCTCCAGGGTAAAGGTGGTGGTTTCGGCGTCGGGAAAATCGGTTTCCTGCACCAGGGTAATACCGCGCTCTTCCCAGCTCAGGCGCGAGGGAATGAACAGGTTGACCAGAATGTCATCACCCTGGTGGCCGTAAATGAGTTCGCCATACTTGAAATGGTTTTCAATGCCCGAGCCGACGCAACACCACATGGCCTCTTCCGGCTGGGAGTACTTGCGGTAGTGCGCGGGGCGCATGGGCGTGAAGTACACCAGACCGCCGTGGTCCGGATGCTGGCTCGACAGGATGTGGTTGTACAGAGCCCGTTCATAATAGTCGATGTATTCAAGCTCACCCGCTTCGCTGTACAGCATTTTGGACAGTTTGAGCATGTTGTAGGTGTTGCAGGTCTCGGGGCCTTCCCGATCGGTCACCATCGGCGTGAAGTCATCGGTGGGGTGAAAGTGCTCGCGGACACTGTTGCCACCAATCGCGACCGAACGCTCGTACACGACGGTGCGCCAGAAAAACTCGGCCGCGTCGGACCAGTGCTCGTCACCGGACAGCTCGGCCACCCGCTGGTAACCGATGACCTTGGGGATCTGGGTATTGGCATGCAGCCCGTTGAGTTCATCCTTTCCCGCCAGGAGCGGATCCAGGATCTGCTCATGAGAAAACTGCTTGGCCAGGGTCAGGTATTTGTCCTCGCCGGTGATCGCGGCGACGTCGGCAAACACCTCGTTCATGCCGCCGTACTCGGTGCGCAGCATAGCCTGAATCTGCTCGTCACTCAGACCCTCCACCAGATTGAGGGTCCAGTCGGACAGCTCGACCAACATCTGTTTGGCCTGTTCACTGTCAGCGTACAAATAGGCGTCGCGCAAGCCGGCGAACACCTTGTGCACGTTGTACCAGGGCACCCACTTGCCATTGAGGGCGAAAAGGTCCGCGTTGATTTCGCCCCGTTCGATCTCGTCCCAGAGCTCCCTGCTGCCGGGCACGCCACCCAGGTAGCCATTGCCATTGGCCTCCTGCGCCCGCTCCAATTCATCCAGCATGTAGTTCAGCCGGCGCAGCGCTTCGCCATTGCCGGTGGCGGCATAAGCCAGAGAAAGTGAGGTGAGATAGTGGCCGCCAATATGACCGTCCAGGCCCGAGTCTTCCCAGTTGCCATAATTGTCGGCCTTGGGCTCCAGCCCCGCCTCGTGCAGGTAAGGCGCAAGCAAGCGGTCGGGATCCATGGCGAAAATGTAGCTCAGGTTGGTTTCCTGGGCGTGTTTGAACGGGCTGTCGAGCAATCGGACCTGATTGAGGTGGAAGGCTTCCACCGGTTGGGGCTCGGACTCCTCGCGGTCGCCACTCAGGGCACAGCCAGTGACCAGAATGGCCGCCAGGGTGAAAGGCAGGAATTTAGTCATAGCGGAATGCACCTGTGATATTGGCGATATTTTTTTATAAGCGGTACAAGAACGACACGTGAAAAGCATCAAGTGAGTTAAGGCAGATGCGCTGTCGCTTATCGTGCCCTACGGCAGCTTGGGCACCTGCCGTAAAGGCTTTATTCTTCGATTAGCAGGTGGCGCTGCGCTTACCGTGCCCTACGCATCCCATCGAAAAATCCGTAGGGCACGGTAAGCGACAGCGCACCTGCCGTTACCGCGCTATCCGATTTATTCCTCGATCAGGACGCTCTGGTATTCGTCGAGCACGTCTTGATCAATGCTGGGCCAGCCATCGTTCCACTCGACTTCGGCAATCTTCAGCTTCTGTAAGCCGTCATCGGCGGCTTCATAGGCATGAAACACCAGATAGTCGGTGCCATCGAAATTGTAGATGCTGTTGTGGCCAGCGCCGTACCAGTCTTCGTTGCCTTCCAGAATGATGGTGCCGCCGCCCTTGTTCATATCCACGCCGTCTTTATCCACGTAGGGACCCGTGACGTTCTTGGAGCGGCCGACCGCCACATGATAGGTGCTGTCAGCACCCCGGCAGCACAGACCGTAGGAGACAAACAGGTAATAATAATCCCCCTTTTCGAAGATGAACGGACCTTCGATCTCGGCGGGGCCGGCCTCGGCATCATCCACCAGAATGGAGCGTTCGCGCTTGGCGATGGTGGCCCATTCCTGGGGTTCCGCCGGCTTGGTCCAGGTCTCGTCGAGCTTGAACATCTTCATTCCACCCCAGAAGGAGCCGAAGCTCATCCAGGCATCGCCCTCATCGTCGACGATGATGTTGGGGTCGATCGCGTTCCACATATCCCGATGAGGAACGGACTGGATCACCATACCCTGATCTTCCCAACCGTAATCGTCGGATTCCGGGTCGAGTGTCTTGGTGGTGGTCACGCCCATGCCGGAAGTGTTTTTACCAAAGGCCGATACGGAATAGTACAGATACCACTGATCAGTATCCTCGTTGTAGATGATGTCCGGCGCCCACAGGTGACCGTTGAATTCCGGTGCCACATCTTTTGCCCAGTCTGGCTGGCCCTCAAACGCGCGCCCCTGGCGCTCCCAGTTCACCATGTCTTCAGAGTTGTAGATGGTAATGCCCGGGCCGGTGCTGAACAGATAGTAGCTGTCGCCCTCTTTGGCCATGACCGGATCGTGAATGCTGACCTGCTCGGCCTGACAACCGACAGCGGCAAGCGCCACGAGGGAAACCCCCACACTTTTGAACCAGTTGATCGCTTTCATAATTGAACCTCGTTGTTAATGCCGTGATGGCCTGACCGACCGTGTTAGTGCGACCAGTTACTCCACCGTGGAAGGCTTACCAAAAACCGGAAAGCCTTCGCTATCCCACTTGATGGGTTTGATGAAGGTGTGACGATCCGGATTCCACAGCGGGTCCCCTTCAATCTCGGTGTAAGTGCGGGCGTGATACACCAGCATATCGGTTTTACCGTCTTCGGCCACGGTGAAGCTGTTGTGCCCCGGCCCGTAAATGGCGTTTTCCATATCGCTCTGGAACACCGGCTTCTGTGACTTGGTCCAGCTTTTCGGGTCCAGAAGATCGGCGTTTTCATCGGCCCAGAGCATACCCATGCAGTAGTTCTCATCGGTGGCGCTACCGGAGTAGGTCAGAAAGACGCGACCGTTGCGGATCAATACCGCCGGGCCTTCATTGACCAGAAAGCCGCGGGTTTCCCACTCCAGTTCGGGGACGGTGAGCAGTACGGGCTCACCGGCAATCGCGTCCGGTGTGTCCATGGGCGCAATGTACAGGTTGGAGTTACCGGGGATGTCGTCCTGCTTCTGGGCCCAGACGTAGTACAGCTGCCCTTTATGAGTAAAGGTGGTGGCATCCAGGCAGAAGGTGTCCATGCCGGTCTCGATCTGCTTCGGCTCGGTCCAGTCGCCCTCAAGCGGATTGTCCGCTTTGGTGCTGATGCAGTACATGCGGTGCTGGAAGCAACCGTCTTTGATTTCACGCGTGTGCGCGGCGGCAAAGTAGATGTACCAGGCGCCCTGGTTGAAGTGGATTTCCGGAGCCCAGATCAATTCGCTCAGCGGGCCGGATTCGGGTTTGTACCAGACGGCCACGCGCTCGGCGTCGGGGAGCTCGGCGATGGTTGGCGCGCGACGCAGCTCGAGGCGGTCGTAGGCCGGTACCGAGGCGGTAAAGTAGTAGTAGCCGTCGGTGTGCTTGTGAATATAGGGATCGGCGCGTTGTTCGATCAGGGGTTTGAGTGTTTCTGACATTTCGGTCTCCAATTAAATTGTGTCCTCAGGGCATCGAGGAGCAAGCCGCGCCAACGTACCCTACTACGTTGCTATAGGGTACATTGGGCGACGGCGGGTGCGCTCCGCTTACCACGCCCTACGGATTGTGTATTGGTTCGGCCACCCTCAGGAAACGTTGGGATCGGCTTCGGCCAGGGCCGAATCGGCCAGACTGTCCCGTTTCATTTCCTCATAGTACCGGTCGGTGATTTTGTACTTGAACATCAGCCCGCCCATGATGGAGTGGAACAGGCCGGGAATCACCGACAGCATCAGGGCAATACCGGTCAGAGTGAAAGTACTCTGATCGACGTTGGCTTCGTAGTTGAAATAGGTCAGCAGCAGGCCAACGATGAAACCCGCAAAACCCATACCCGCCTTCTGGGCGAAGGAGATGCCACCAAACGCCAGGCCGGAAACCCGCTTGCCGGTTTTCGCCTGACCGTAATCCACCGCCTCGGCGATGGCCGACCAGAACACGGGCGCGTGCAGGTCGACGACAAAGGAAATCAGGAAGTAAAGGATAAAGGCCAGCACCACGTCACCCGGATCAACGGCGAAGAACATGATGACACTGAGCACCCCCACCGCCAGCTGGGTCCAGCGGAAGAGCTGGATTTTACAGTAGCGTTTGGTGATCCAGGTGGAGGCGATCATCGCCAACAGGGCGCCGGTCACGCCGGTGGTCATGAAAGCGGACAGCATGGCCGTGTCGGCGCCCAGGTAGTACTTGGCGTAATAGGCCGCCACCGAGCTTCGCATCACATAGCCCAGGGTGCCGGTAAAGCAGACGGCGAAGAGGACCAACCACTGGTCGTTCTTGATCAGAACCTGAAATTGCTCTTTGAGTGACTTTTTCTCGACTTCGTGCTTGACCCGCTCGGTGGTGGTAGCAAAGCAGAACAGGAACAACAAGGTGCCCAGGATCCCCATCAGTCCCATGGAGGCCTGGTACCCGACCGCCAGATCACCGTCACCCCAGTTCGCCGCCATGATCGGCACGATGATGGTCACCAGGAAGGCGGCCACCTTGGCAAAAAACAGACGATAGCCGTTAGCGGACAGCCGCTCTTTCGGGTCCGCGGTCAGCACACCAATCAGCGAGATATACGGAATCGTGACCGAGGTGAACATGAGCGTTACGAAAATGTAGGTGGCATAGGCCCACACCAGCTTGGCGTTATAGTCCCAGTCCGGTGTCGAGAACATCAGGAAGATCGACAGCCCGAACGGCACCGACATGAACAGAAAGTAGGGCCGATAGCGGCCCCAGCGGGTATTGACCCGGTCGGTGATAATGCCCATCAGCGGGTCGGTGAACGCATCCACCAGACGGGCCACCAGAAAGAGGATACCCATATGGCTGGGCTTCAGACCGAAGATGTCGGTGTAGAAGTAGGAGACGATCAGGAACATCGAAGAGATAACAAGGTTGACGGCCGTGTCGCCGCTACCGAACCCGACTTTTTCCAGTATCGTCAGTTTTTGGGTCTTCATACTGTCGTCTGCCTTTCAATTATTGTTGGGTGGGTAATAACAGGAACGGGAGAGCCTCCCGTTCAAATGGTCACCCCGGTAATAAAAACCCGGCAGGGTTGACTGCCGGGTCCGGAGGTTAAACGCCCTGTTTCAGATGGTAGTAAGCCGCGTTCTGGCGCAATCCATCTTTGAAAGTGCGGACTTTGGTGTCCTCATCAATAACGACGGCCTCAACGCCTGCCATTTCGGCAAAATCGATGATCTGCTCGGTGGTCACACCCTGGCTGTACACGCTGTGGTGTGCACCCCCGGCGAGAATCCAGGCGGCGCCGGCAATGCCCAGGTTCGGACGCGGCTCCCACAGGGCCGAGGCGACCGGCAGGTTGGGCAGATCGGCGGGCGGAGCCACGGTGTCCAGCTCGTTGATCACGATCCGGAAGCGCGTGCCCAGGTCGACCGTGGTGATGTTCATGGCCGGGCCAGGCTTGCCGGTGAACTTCAGACGGGCGATGTCTTTGCGAATACCGATGGTGTGCAGAGCCACTTCCAGGCGCGGCTTTTCTTCGGCCGCAATGGTGGGGCAGATTTCCAGCATGTGCGCACCCAGAACCTGGTCACGCACGCCCAGGTTGTAAGTGTAGTCTTCCATGAAGGAAGTGCCACCCTCTTTACCCTGGCTGATCACCTTCACGATCCGGGTCATGGCGGCCGTTTTCCAGTCGCCCTCACCGCCGTAGCCGTAACCCTTGGCCATCAGGCGTTGGGTGGCCAGACCCGGCAGGCCGGTCAGGCCCGTGAGGTTTTCAAAGTTGTTAGTGAACGCCTTGAAGCCGCCGTCTTCCAGGAACTTCTCCATGCCCAGTTCCAGGCGTGCTTCGTTCTTGACCATTTCCATCTGATGGGCATCGTCCAGCAGCTCTTGCGAGACGGTGTAGGTCTGGAGGTACTCGTCGACCAGCGCATTGATCTGGTCTTCCGGGATGCTGTCCACGACCTTGACCAGATCGCCGAGACCAAAGGCATGCACTTCGTAGCCAAAGTTGATCTGGGCCGAGACCTTGTCACCCTCAGTCACCGCCACCTGACGCATGTTGTCGCCAAAACGGGCCACTTTCAGGGTCTGCGCTTCGTGCCAGCCCATGGCCACGCGGACCCAGTCGTCAATTTCGGTCTGAACCCGATCCTGACTCCAGTGTCCGACCACGACGCGACGGTCCTGACGCAGGCGAGTGCCGATATAACCGAACTCGCGGTCACCGTGGGCACTCTGGTGCAGGTTCATGTAATCCATGTTGATTTCGCCCCAGGGCAACTCGGCGTTGAACTGGGTGTGCAGGTGCATATAGGGCTTGGCCAGTGCCTTGAGGCCCGCGATCCACATTTTGGCGGGCGAGAAGGTGTGCATCCAGAGGATCAGGCCGACGCAGTTGGCGTCGTTATTGGCCCGCAGGCAGACTTCCAGAATCTCGTCGGGAGTCTTGACGGTCGGTTGTGCCACGATCTTGGCCGACAGCTTGTCCGAGGCGGTCAGGCCCTTGGCAATTTCCTGGCTGTTGGCCGCCACTTTGTCCAGTACTTCGGGGCCGTACAGGTGCTGGGAGCCTGTTACAAACCAGATTTCTTTCTCACCGTAAGTTTTCATGTCGTTAACCCTAAAATAGTAATAGTCGATTAATTTTGTCCGTAGTAAGCATTCTTGCCGTGCTTACGCAGATAGTGTTTGTCGATGATGCCCTGCTTGAGCGGCTGCACATCGGACCGGAGGGTGCGTGTCAGGTAGGCCATTTTGGCCATCTCTTCCAGAATCACCGCGTGATACACCGACTGGGCCGCGTCTTTCCCCCAGGTAAAGGGCGCGTGACCGGCGATGATGGCCATGGGCGTTTCTACCGGGCTACGATCTTTGAAGCAGTCGGTGATCTGGACGCCGGTCTCTTCTTCGTAATCCCGCTCAATCTGAGCGTCGCTCATGACGGCCGTGCAGGGAATATCGCCGTAGGCGTAGTCCGCATGCGTGGTGCCGTAGCAGGGAATCGGCTGCTGGGCCTGGGCCCAGGCCGTGGCATAGGTTGAGTGGGTGTGGGTCACGCCACCAATGCTCTCGAAGTGGCGATACAGGTGGGTGTGAGTTTTGGTGTCGGAGGAGGGGCGCATCTTGCCCTCTACCACCTGGTTGTCCAGGTCGACCACCACAATGTCATCCACGCTCAGATCTTCGTAGGCGACACCGCTGGGCTTGATGGCAACGACGCCATTGTCCCGATCGATCTGGGAGACGTTGCCCCAGGTGTACACCACCAGGTTGCGGTGGTGCAGCTGCATGTTGGCTTCGTACACTTGCTCTTTCAGGTCGCGATAACTCATTTGCGCTCTCCTTCTACAAAGGCTCCCAGGGTCTGATAGTTTTGGTACAGCTCATCATATTTGGCAGCGGCTTTGGCGTCCGGTTCATAGGTTTTGCACACCGGAGAAGCCATGGCTTTCTGCGCGGCTTCCACGCTGGGGTGCACACCCGCGACCGTGGAGGCAAAAATGGCCGCACCCAGAGCACAACTCTGCTCACTGTCGAGCACATCAATCGGGCAGTTCCACACATCAGAACATACCTGCATGACAAAATCGGACTTTTTGGAAATACCGCCGATCACCACCACGGTATCGATGGCCACACCTTCGGATTTGAAGCGCTCGATGATGGCACGAGCGCCAAACGCGGTGGCCTCAACCAGCGCACGGAAAATGTGGGGCGCGTGGCTGCCCATGGTCAGGCCGCTGATGGCCATGCTCAGGGTCTGGTCAGCATCCGGCGTGCGCCGGCCGTTCACCCAGTCCAGAGCGGTGATGCCGGACTCGCCCGGGGCGATTTCGCTCGCGGCTTTGCCCAGCTCGACCAGTGTTTTGTCTTCAATTTCTTTGACCAGCGCATCGCGCGTCGCCTGATCCAGCGTGTCGCTGTTGGCCAGAATGGTCTGCACCGGCCAGTTGATCAGGTTGCGGAACCAGGCGTAAAGATCACCAAAGGCCGACTGACCGGCTTCCAGACCAACCAGCCCGGGAATGACCGAGCCATCGACCTGACCGCAAATACCGCGAATGCACTTCTCACCGATGTCTTCGTAGCTGGCGACGGTGATGTCGCAGGTGGAGGTCCCCATCACCTTGGTCAGAACACCCGGCTTGACGTTGGCACCCACCGAGCCCATATGGGCGTCGAAGGCACCAAAGCCCACGGGGATACCGGCGGGCAGGCTCAACTTCTGCGCCCACTCTTCGGTCAGGGGGCCCACAGACTGATCGGAGGTGAAGGTTTCGCCGGGCAGACGGTCGCACAGACCGTCGAGCACCGGATCCAGACCGGTGAAGAACTCATTGGGCGGATAGCCACCCCAGCTGGCATGCCACATCACTTTGTGGCCGGCGGCGCAGCGGCCCGCCCGGAACTTGCTCGGGTGGGTGGTGCCGGTCAGCACGGCGGGCATCCAGTCACAGTGTTCGACCCAGCTGTAAGCCGCGTCGCGCACGGCCGGATCTTCGCGCAGCACGTGCAGGGCTTTGGCCCAGAACCACTCCGAGGAGTAGATGCCGCCTTCATACTTGAGATAGTTTTCCGGGGCGGCTTCGGCGGCGGCGGTAATCTGCTGCGCCTCTTTGATGGCGGTGTGGTCTTTCCAGAGCACGAACATGGCGTTGGGGTTTTCGGCAAATTCGGGCTTGAGCGCCAGCGCCACCCCTTCGCTGTCCACCGGGACCGGGGTGGAGCCGGTGGTGTCAAAGCTGACACCGACGACTTTCTCGGCCGCGCCGGCGGGCGCCTCTTTCCAGAGCCCCTGTACGGCCTGCTCTACGCCCTCCAGATAATCGAGCGGATGCTGACGAAACTGGTTTTTGGCCGGCTCGGAATAGAGCCCCTGGTTCCAGCGCTTGTAAGGCACAACCGTGGTGGCCACTTCTTCGCCGCTGGCGGTGTCGACCAGCAGCGCTCGTACCGAATCGGAGCCATAGTCCAGGCCCAGTGCATAAGACGTCATAACATTACCCTGTTGCGTAGTTCCGGCCGCGGCCGGACGGTGATCAAATCTATTGTATTATAATATGCGCAAACACCCTTTTGTCAATCGCTTTCGGCCCTGTCGACGGGACTCCGTTACCGCCACCACCCCCGAAACTCAATGCGAATGGGCCGGGACCTCGGCGCCACGGCAACCGACCAGAAAGTCAAAATCGCACCCCTCGTCGGCCTGCATCACGTGGTCCAGGTAGAGCTGCATATAGCCCCCCGGTCGCGCCGCCGGCCCGGCCGCCCGCAACCGCTCCAGGCGGCGATTCAATTCCGTATCGCTCAACTCGACATTCAGCTGCCCGCTGGCGGCGTCCAGCTCAATCCAGTCGCCATCCTCCACTGCTGCGAGCGGCCCCAGCTCGCGCGCCTCCGGCGTCACATGTAGCACTACGGTGCCGAAGGCGGTACCGCTCATACGGGCATCGGAAATTCTCACCATGTCGGTCACGCCCTGCTTGAGCAGTTTGGGCGGCAACCCCATGTTCCCCACTTCGGCCATTCCCGGGTACCCCTTGGGGCCGCAGTTCTTGAGCACCAGCACCGAGGAGGCATCCACGTCCAGGTCCGGGTCCATAATTCGTTCTTTATAGTGTTCAAAGTCCTCAAACACGACCGCCCTGCCCCGGTGGTGCATCAGCTCGTGGGTGGCCGAGGAGGGTTTGAGGACGGCCCCGCGCGGCGCCAGGTTACCCCGAACCACACAAATGCCGCCACTCTCACACAGCGGACGCTCCAGAGGCCGGATGACCTCCTCATTGAAGCACTCCGCCTGGGCGTTGTTCTCCCCGAGGCTGCGCCCGGTCACTGTCCTCGCATCTGCGTTCAGCAGCCCGGCCTCGTTCAGGCGACGCAATACAGGGGGCAGACCGCCGGCGTAATAGAATTCTTCCATCAAAAAGCGGCCCGAAGGCTGCAAATCGACAATGGTGGGGACCGGCTGACCGTAGGTCTGCCAGTCATCCAGGCTCAGCTCCACTCCCAGCCGCTGGGCAATGGCCTTGAGATGGATCACGGCATTGGTCGAGCCGCCCACGGCGGCAATGGTGCGAATGGCATTGATGAATGACTCGCGGGTCATGATATCCGAGGGTTTCAGATCCTCCTGCACCATTCCGACGATCCGCATGCCGGTCAGGTAGGAGAGCGCGCCGCGCCGGGCGTCGACCGCCGGGATGGCCGCGCTTTCGGGCAGCGACATGCCCATGGCTTCGGCGACGCAGGCCATGGTAGAGGCGGTTCCCATGGTATTGCAGGTGCCGGCGGAGCGCGACATGCCCGCCTCGGCCTCCATGAACTCGTCCAGCGTGATCCGTCCCGCCTTGTAATCCTCATGCAGCGTCCACACCAGGGTGCCCGAACCCACATCCTGCCCCCGGTGCTTGCCGTTGAGCATGGGCCCGCCGGTGAGCACGATACTGGGGATATCGCAGCTGGCCGCGCCCATCATCAGCGCCGGCGTGGTTTTGTCGCAGCCGGTCATCAGCACCACGCCATCGAGGGGGTTGCCCCGGATCGACTCTTCAACATCCATGGCTGCCAGATTGCGGGTCAGCATGGCGGTGGGCCGCAGGTTGGACTCGCCGCTGGAGAACACCGGAAACTCGACCGGAACACCGCCCGCTTCGATAATCCCCCGACGGACCCGGTCGGCCAGGTCGCGGAAGTGTGCGTTACAGGGGGTGAGCTCCGACCAGGTATTGCAGATACCAATCACCGGCTTGCCCTGAAAGTGATGCTCGGGAATGCCCTGATTCTTCATCCAGCTGCGATACATGAAACCGTTCTTGTCTCGGGCGCCAAACCACTGAGCGGATCGCAGGGGTCGATTTTCGTCATTATCAGTCATAGCGGACAGCTCGAATTTCTTTGTTTTATTCGTAATACAATATAATTCGACGCTGGACCGACTTCAAGCACAAGAAGGGATAAAATCCGGCCTGAATGGCAAAATCCGGTGCCAATCGCCCCTATTTCGCCAAAACCGGCGCCAAACCAGGGCTTATGGTCCAAAGATTAGTAAGATGATTTGGTCAAAAATACCCAAAAAAGAAGGGATGAGCGGGCTCAGAGGGAACGCTGGCGCACGGCTTCAAACAGACAGACGCCCGCCGCCACCGAGACGTTGAGGCTGCTGACCGAGCCGGCCATGGGAATCTTGATGAGATAATCGCAGGTTTCCCGGGTCAAGCGGCGCAGGCCTTCGCCCTCCGCCCCCATCACCAGGGCGATGGGGCCTTTGAGATCGGCCTGGTAGAGGGTGGCGTCCGCCTCTCCGGCGGCGCCCACCAACCAGACACCGGCGTCCTGGAGCTTCTTGAGCGTGCGCGCCAGATTGGTGACCGGCACAAAAGGCAGCACTTCCGCCGCGCCCGAGGCCACTTTGCGTGCCACCGGGCTCAGGCCCGCCGACTTGTCCTTGGGCGCAATCACCGCATCCACCCCGGCCGCCTCGGCGCTGCGCAGGCAGGCCCCCAGATTGTGGGGGTCCGTCACGCCATCGAGCACCAACAGCAGGGGCGTGTGCCCCAGCGACTCGAGCAGACGCAGCAGAAAGGCTTCATCGTGGACCTCACCGGGACGACACCGGGCGACCACACCCTGATGATTTTCACCTTCAGACAGCGCATCGAGTTTGGCGCGCCCCATCGTCTGCACCGACATGCCTTCGGCTTCGGCGATCTTGAGCAGCTTCTGCAGCCGCTGGTCGCCCCGCCCCTGCAGGCAATACAGCTCCAGCACACGCTGGGGAGCACTTTTCAGCAGGGCCTGCACCGAGTGCAGACCAAACACGATTTCACTCTTACTCACGCCGTTGTCCCGGTCCTGATTTCGCGGTCAATCACTGTCCCGGTCACGTTCGCGACCGGCCTTGTCCAGCGCCGCCTGACGGACGCTGCAGAGGTTTTCGAACCAGTGATTATCTCTTCTTAGTAAATTTAGCCAGCGCTTTTTTGACACCAGCTGCCGCCGACGCAAATAGAGACCGGCTCTTAGGCGCATCAGTCTCTTGCGTCTGTCGAACTGCTCCAGCTTTCGGCGACCGCGAAGCTTTCGTACCTTGCTGTTGACCATGGCGTTGTTCTGTCTTGGCTTGGTTGGGTTTGCGCGGACGACGGTTACCGCCACCCGACTTCTGACCCGGTTTATTTTGTCCTGACTTGTTCTGGTCCTGTTTGGCCTGGCCCTGTTTCTTCTGACCGGGCTTGCCATCGGACTTGGCTTTCGCCTTGCTTCCGGCCTTAGCTTTACCGCCACCTTTGTTGGCCCCGGAGTCCTGACGGGCGTTGGCCTTACCCTTGCCACGACGGGTGGAGGTAACCTCTTCCATTTCAAAATCGATCTTGCGGCTGTCCAGATCCACCTGCACCACGCGCACGCGCAGCTCATCGCCCAGGCCAAAGACCTTGCGCGTCCGGTCGCCTACCAGGCGGTGCTGGGCCGGCTCGAAGCGGTAATAATCGTGAGGCAGCGCAGTGATGTGCACCAGCCCCTCGACGTACAGATCCTTGATTTCGACAAACAGGCCGAAGCCCACAACCGCCGCGACCACACCGTCGAACACTTCGCCCACATGGTCCTGCAGGTACTCGCACTTGAGCCAGCTGGTGACGTCGCGGGTGGCTTCATCGGCACGGCGCTCGCTCAAGGAGCAGTGCTCGCCCAAGGCGACAATGTCCGAGGTCTCGTAGGGGTAGATCTCTTTCAGGCTGAGCGGCTTGGCGCCCTCCACCTTGACCACCTGGCTGGATTGGCGCTCACCCCGGATCACGGAGCGAATGGCCCGGTGAACCAGAAGGTCCGGGTAGCGGCGGATGGGCGAGGTGAAGTGGGTATAGGCATCAAAGCCCAGCCCGAAGTGCCCCTCATTCTCCACCTGATAGACCGCCTGACGCATCGTACGCAGCATGACCATCTGGATCAGATGGCTGTCTGAACGGCCCTGAATGGTCTGCATCAATGCCTGGAAATCGGCCGAGGTGGGCTCTGAACCACCGCCCAGCCCCAGGCCCAATTCGCCCAGAAATTCTCGCAGGTTGGCCAGCTTCTCTTCCGTGGGCCCCTGGTGCACCCGATAGAGACAGGTGATGTTGTGTTTTTCCAGAAAGCGCGCCGTGCACACATTGGCGCACAACATGCACTCTTCCACAATTTTGTGCGCGTCGTTGCGATGAACCGGCACGATGCGGTCGATCTTGCGATCTTCATTGAAGACGATCTGGGTTTCGGTGGTTTCAAAATCGATCGCGCCACGCTCGTCCCGCGCCTGGCGCAAGACTTTATAGAGTTTGTGCAACGAGTGCAGCTGCGGCAGCACATCGGAAAATTCCTGGCGCAGCGGATGTTCGTCATCGCCCTCAGCCTGAAGAATATCCCACACCTTGTTATAGGTCAGGCGCGCATGGGAGTACATCACCCCCTCGTAGAACTTGTAACTGGTGATCTCGCCTTCGGCGCTGAGGTTCATCTCGCACACCATGCACAACCGATCCACCTTGGGATTGAGCGAGCAGAGGCCATTGGAGATGGCCTCGGGCAGCATCGGAACGACATAATCCGGGAAATAAACCGAGGTGGCGCGTCGCTGTGCTTCGCGATCCAGCCCACTGTTGCAGGGCACATAGTGCGAGACATCGGCAATGGCAACCGACAGACGCCAGCCGCCACCCTTGCGCTTTTCCGCCAGGATCGCGTCATCAAAGTCGCGCGCGTCGGCACCATCTATGGTCACAAAGGGCAGATGGCGGACATCCACCCGGTGGAGCTTGTCCTGCTCCTGGACCGTGTCGGCCAGGGCATTGGCTTCTTCCAGCGCCGCTTCGGGCCAGACATTGGGAATGTCGTGAGTCTGAATCGCCAGATCAATTTCCAAACCGGGCGCCATATGATCGCCCAGCACCTGAATCACACGCCCGGTGGTCGGGCGCTTCTTGTCCGGCTGCTGGGTAATCTCGACCACCACGATCTGGCCGGACTCGGCACCGTCTTCGGCACCGGGCGGAATCATGACATCGTGCGTAATGCGAAGGTTCTCGGGGCTGACGAACTGCACGCCATCGTCTTTGAAGAAGCGACCCGCCAACTGGTGGGTATTGCGTGAGAGCACCTCGACGATGTCGGCCTCTTCCTTGCCGCGGTAGGTGCCGGTGACCCGCACCAGCACTTCGTCGCCATCAAACACCCGGCGCATCTGCCGGTTGTGCAGGTAGAGGTCATTGCCGCCTTTGGCGGGAATCACGAAACCGTAGCCATCCCGGTGCCCCTGAACGCGACCGCGGATCACATCAATTTTGTCCAGGCGGGCAAAGGCCCCCCGGCGGTTGCTGACCAACTGGCCGTCGCGGGCCATGGCGATCAGCCGGCGGCGCACCGCCTCGACCCGATCTTCGTCGGTGATCTCGAGCATGTCGCACACTTCCGGGTGCGTCACTGGCCCCTGAGCGGTGTCGAGCAGCTCGAGAATGTATTCCCGGCTGGGAACCGGGTTTTCGTAATTTTGCGCCTCGCGATCGGCGTGTGGGTCGTTCTCTGGTAACTTTTCTTTGCTCAAAACTGGTATCCCGTTTACGGAAAAATGGTTGCCCCTTGTGAGGGCATGCTGATCGTTCACCGTGGACGGATGCCTGCCGGAAATCGAGGCCAGTGTGAACGCTGAAAATGCCCTTTTGGGGGCCGTTTGGCTCTATACAGAGCAACTTCGGCCCACATTATAGGCCAGTTGGACCTATAAACCCATGGATAGCGCCGGAATCACCAAAATTTTCTTAAAAAGTATTCAACGGAGCGTTGACAAGGTTCCGATCTGACATTATAGTGCGCGACCTCGGCAGTTGATGCCGAGCAAGCACCCCCTAAGCCCAGGTGGTGAAATTGGTAGACACGCTAGCTTCAGGTGCTAGTGGCCGCAAGGCCGTGGAGGTTCAAGTCCTCTCCTGGGCACCATATATTAAAGAACCGAGCCAGCTGGCTCGGTTTTTTTGTATAGGGATATACTTATACTGGGAAGCACAGGGACGTGCGGGAGCAGTATCTTATGCCCACTCGAGGACCAAGGTCCTCTAGCTCTCTGCGCTCCCGAGCACCCTGGCGCATCCATGCGCCTGGTCCTGGGCACCATACGTGAAAAGGCAGAACCCAAGGGTTCTGCCTTTTTTTATGTCAGTCGAATATTACTTCTGCCGCTTCGCGCCTCCATACGCTCTCGCGGCTCCCTATATAGGAAGGCAGGTGCGCTTCGCTTACCGTGCCCTACATAAAACCTAACGGCTCCCCATCTCCTTTTTTTCCGCCGGACAGTTTTCGGCGATGTATTGCTCGTGCGGCGGCATGTATTCCACCGATTTGGCGATGACCTGGCGGATGCCCTCCAGGCGCCGGGCGATCTCCTCCTTCGGCAGTGTATCGACGATGGGGTGGTAACCCTTGGCGCGCAGTCCCTGGCCGTGCATGACCTCCAGCCAGCTCAGGTCGTTGAAGAGCTCATCGCTGTCGCGGAATATCCGGCCGTTCTTGCGGTATTGATCGATCTTGCGCTGCAGCGACTCCGGAATCGACATGGTGCGACAGTAATTCCAGAAATCGGAATCGTCCCGCTCGGTAATGCAATAGTGGGCGATCAGGAAATCGCGAATCCGGTCGAACTCGAAGTGCGCCTGGCGGTTGTACTCGTCGATGTCCTCCTGATCGAAATCGCGGTTGGGGAACAGGCTCATCAACTTGGCTATGCCCGATTGCACCAGGTGAATACTGGTCGACTCCAGTGGCTCCATGAAACCGCTGGCCAGACCCAGCGCGACGCAGTTCTTGTTCCAGAACTTTTTGCGCTTGCCGGTGGTGAACTTGAGAAACTTCGGATCGGCCAGCGGCTCACCATCGAGATTTTTCAGCAGGGTGCTGGCCGCCTCGTCGTCGCTGATGTACTGGCTGCAATAGACGTGGCCGTTACCGGTACGGTGCTGCAGGGGGATACGCCACTGCCAGCCGGCGCTGTGGGCGGTCGAGCGGGTGTAGGGCGTGGCCGGGCCCACTTTCTCGCAGGGCACGGCGACCGCCCGGTCACAGGGAAGCCAGTGGCTCCAGTCATCATAGCCGGTTTTCATCGCCTCCTCGATCAGCAGGCCCCGGAAACCCGAGCAATCGATGAACAGGTCCGCCTCGAGGGTTTCACCATCTTCCAGCTGTACCGAGTCGATAAAGCCGTTATCCGGATTCAGCCGCACGTCGGTGATTTTGCCTTCCCGGCGGTGGACACCGCGCTCGACCGCAAAGTCGCGCAGGAACATGGCGTAAAGGGTCGCATCAAAGTGAAACGCGTAGGCGATATTGGACAGGGGCGAGTTGCCGGCCTCCACCGGGCGCATGAACCGGCCCTCTTTGGCCGCCAGCGAATTCAGGGTGTAGGCGTCGATATCCCGCGCCTCGCCTTCGGCGTACATTTTCAGCCAGTAGTGGTAGAACTGGATGGCCTCCATGTCCTTGCCCACTTCGCCAAAGGCGTGAATGTAGCGATCGCCCAACCGGCCCCAGTTGACGAACTCGATGCCCAGCTTGAAAGTGCCCTGGGTCTTTCTGATGAACTCGTTTTCATCCAGCCCCAACAGGCGGTTGAACAGCTGTATCTGCGGAATGGTGGCCTCACCGACCCCCACGGTCCCGATGGAGTCGGATTCCACCAGCTGAATCTCACAGTAATCATTCTTCAACACCTTGGCCATGGCGGCCGCTGCCATCCAGCCGGCGGTGCCCCCGCCCACAATCAAGACCTTCTGTATTCTGTTATCCGGCATAGTAACCTCTGTGACTCATTGTTTGGGGGCGGGACAGTAGCGCGCCACCACCTCCTCGAGGGACGGCATTCGCTCGCTTTCCTGCGCCAACTTTCGATAAATCTTCTCATGGGTGTTTCGCAGCACGGCCTCATCAACACCATCGAGGACGACGTCGTACCGGTCGGGTTCAATGCCCAGCCCCAGCAGCAGCGCAACCCAGGTTTCCTGGGGCACCGGCTCTTCATCATTGAGCCAGAGCCGACCCTGACCGGTAAACAGCGACAGTTTCCAGGCCAGAGATTCGGGCCCCTGCGTCAGAGCATCAGGGCCGGCGCCCGCCAGCGTGTGGGCGACATGAAAATCCCGAAAGCCGTCGAGAATCTCCCCGCAGCGCCGATTGTACTCCCGCTGCAGCGCCTCCTGGTTGTCGCGATGGGGGTAGAGCTCAAGCCAAAGCAACAGGCTCTTCGTGGCCCAATGCAGTTCAGACAGGACGACCGGGGTCGCGCTCCCGGCCGCATCGCCCAGCGCCAGGCAGTTACCGGCCCAGAACTGATCTCTCCGCCCCGGACGCAGGGGCCGTGTCGATACCGGGTCCGCTCCCACCTTCCTGCAGTACGCATCCGGGTCAAAGCCGGACGACTCCCGATAGAAGTACTGGTGCACCCGTCCGTTCTGCAGACCGACGGTTTTCTCCCAACCGTCGGCATTCAGGCTGACCTCACTGTAGGGCTTAACATCACTCGGTCCCGCCGCAAAGCAGCTCAGCTGACTGTCCCAGGGAAGCCAGTGCGACCAGGACTGATAACCGATGCCCAGGCCTTCGCCGATCAACCGGCCGCGCTCGCCCGAGCAGTCCATATAAAAGTCGGCTTCAATCCGCTGGCCATTGCTCAGGTCTAGCGCCTCAACTCGATCTCCGCCGGCCGAGGCCCTCACGGCCGTGATATCGGCCCGGGCGACGTTGAAGCCCAGAGTGCCGGCCCTGGTTTCCAGGTACTGAATAAAGCGGGACAGATCCAGGTGCAGGCCATAGCGCAGAGTGGATTTGACTGATCGGGGGTCATCTACCGGGAATTCAAACCGCCCCTTGAGCGCCGCCTGGGTCGACAGAAAATAGTGGTTGAACTGACGGCGCCGGCCCTTTGGACACAGCTTGAAAAACGTCTGCTCAAAACTCGCGGGGCTGGGCGCCATACCATGGGTGCCGAATGGCAGAAAAAAGCCATCCTGGCCGGGCGTACGATACTTGATCCCCAGACTGAAAAGCCCGGAGCAGGCCGAGAGCAGCTCGCGCTCGGACAATTGCCAGAGCTCAATCAGGCGGGGCAGTGCCGGCTGTGACACCTCGACCAGTGGCTGAGCGTCGGTCTGCTCGCCCGCCACCAGTGTCACCACAACGCCATGACGGTTGAGCGACTGCGCCAGTATCGCCGCCGACGTCCAGGCCACCGCATTGTTGCCCACCACCGCTATCGAGCGCAGCGCGTTGCGGCCTTCCGGTTCAACCATACCGACCTCCGTACAGGCTCAGGGTCGCGGGCGAGGAGCCGGTCCAGGGGCGCGTTCGAAGCGCTTCCCCGTGGTCGGGCAATGCCAGTGCCTGTTGACGACAGTGTTCGGCCAGGGCATTGAGCTTGCGAGCCACCGCTTCACCGGGCAGCGCCTCTACCCTGGGGTCCAGAGTCTCGGGCTCCAGACCCTGCCCAAGATACACCGCGAGCCAACTGGGTTGGGCAAACAGACCGTACTCGTAGTGCTCGACAGCGCCCGCCTCGCGAAACAGGGCCATTTTACGCTCCAGTTCATCCGGAACACCCATGAGCCGACACTCCTTCCAGAAAGAGGAGTCGTCGCGACGGTTCAGGTGATAATGCAGAATCAGAAAGTCCCGGACCCGGTGATACTCCATGGACATCCACCGGTTGAACGCCTCCCGCCCGGCGCCCGCGCAATCCGCCGCCGGGAAATACTCGATCAACTTCAAAATGGCCATCTGGATCAGGTAAATGCTGGTGGACTCCAGCGGCTCGAGAAAACCGCTGGAAAGCCCGATCGCGACACAGTTTTTCTCCCAGCTGCGCTCACGGCAGCCGGGCTCAAAGCGAATGAAGTTCGGTTCGGTAATCGCCTCGCCGATCGAGTCGCGCAACTGCTGACAGGCCTCGTCGTCGCTCAGGTGGTCGCTGGAATAAACCTGGCCATTACCGGTTCGGTGCTGCAGCGGAATGCGCCACTGCCAGCCGGTGGCGGTCGCCCGCACCCGGGTATAGGAAGGAACCGGGTCGAGTGCCGGGCTGGCCATGGCGACCGCCCGGTCACAGGGCAGCCAGTGTCGCCAGTTGCGGAAAGGTACGCCCAGCGTCTGCCCCAGCAACAGCGAGCGAAAACCCGAGCAATCAATAAACAGCTGACCCGGAATCACCTGCCCGGATTCCAGCTCCAGCGATTCAATCGCTCCCTCATCGCGATCGCGATGCACCGTCCTGACCTTGCCCTCAATCCGTTTGACGCCCCGCGCCTCGGCGTACTGGCGCAGAAACCGGGCGTAGCGTCCGGCATCCAGGTGAAAAGCGTAACCGTAACCGATGTCCAGACGGGCGTGGGGTGGCGCAAATCTGTTGGCAGCCGCCGCGTGACTGGCGACCGAAAAACTGTCCAGCGACCGCTTTTTCAGGTGGGGGCGGGCCTTGAGCCAGTAGTGATGGAAATCGATACCGTCAAGATCCGCACCAAAGGGGCTGAACGGGTGAAAGTAGGCGCTATCGGCACTCCCCCAGCCGATGAACTCAATGGCCAGTTTGTAGGTCGCCTGAGTGGCTTCCATAAAGTCGGCTTCGTCGATTCCCAGTAATTCGTTGAACTGGCGAATATGTGGAATTGTCGCCTCCCCGACACCAACAGTGCCGATCTGCTCCGACTCCACCAGAGTCACGGAACAGTGCCGGGGGAGCAATCGACTGAGGGCGGCGGCGGCCATCCAACCGGCCGTCCCTCCCCCGACGATCACGACACGCTCTATCGCGCTAGTGGTCATATCAACACCCTCAGTCGTTCTTATTGTCGGTACCCGTGAACACAGCCAGTATAAAACCATCACCCTGGCGGTACCAGCCTGCATTTTTGCAAAAAAAAAACGCAGCACCGAGGTGCTGCGTTTTTTTCGATGCTGTTAACTCGAGTCGGTTAGAACTGAGCTTTCAGCGTCAGGGCAAGGCGACGGTCGTTGACGAACCAGGAGCGACCGGTCTGGCGACCGTCGTTATCCAGTGTCATGATCGTTTCCGTCTGGGTGTTTGCCAGGTTGGTGGCCTGCAGACCGATGGTGATCTCGTCGGTCACATTGTAGCTTACAGAACCATCCAGGAAGCCGGCATCGGCATTCCAGATCGGGTGACCACTGATTACATCGCGCGTGGTTACCAGATACTCGGAACGCCAGTTGTAGGCCAGACGTGCCGCCCAGTCGTTCTTCTCATACATCAACACAAAGTTGGCTGTATGTTCCGACAGACCGCGCAAGGGCAGCCCCGCCAACTCCAGGTTGGCCGCTTCCAGGCCCGGTTGCGGGTTCGGGTTGGATTCAGGATCTGCATCCGTCGCCGGGTCACCGCTGGCCGAGAAGTTGGGCACACCTTCAGAGTCGATATAGGTGTAGTTCGCCTGAATACCGAAACCATCGAAAGGCTCTGGCAGCATATCGTAGAATTGCTGATAGGCAATCTCCATACCCTGCACAGTACCTTCTTCACCGTTACGTGTGGTGGTGAAGTCCACGGTCTGGGACACGCCGGTATCCGGGTTGGTGAACGTTCGCGGCAAAGCACCTTCGATAAAGAAGTTGGTCAAGTCTTTATAGAACAGGCTACCGGTCAAAGAGCCCACCGGCGCGAAGTACCACTCAAGCGAGGCATCGTACTGGATCGACTCCATGGGCTGTAGCGCCGGGTTGCCACCACTACCAGTCCACTGGACATCGCTCACCCCGAGAATGCGGGGACGCGTGTCAGCCGGTCCAGCGGTTTCTTCTTCTGATGGCTGCTCGCGCTCAACGGTCAGCTGACGCGCGCCCAACATGGCCTGGTTACGCACTTCAGACATATCCGGAAGCGCAATGGCTTTCGAGACCGCATAGCGAGTGATCAGATCATCGGTCAGCTGAACTTTCAGGTTGAAGCTCGGCAGGAAAGTGTCGTACTCGGAACTGTACTCCTGGAATTCGGCTGTATCATTACCGAATGCCTGCTCATCTGCCGAAAGCCAGTTGTTGGCATCACGAGAATACTCAAGCTGGGTATTGACATCGTCCAGCCAGTCGCTCTCAGACTCCCACTTGGCCGGATCAAAAGGTCCAACCTGGTCTTCAGCCCACTTGCGAATAGCACCAGCATCGCTCAGATCTGTGGGAGCTCCTTCAGGATAAGGAGTACCAATCAGATCGGGGTACTGCACAGAACCCAAAGCGTCGCGTGTCAGCTCAACATAACGCACACCAATGTTGCCCGAGAAGCGGTAGGCGAAATCATCCGAGCCAAAGTCCAGGCGAACATAGCCGGCCGTGTTGGTCTCGGTGGTGTCGTATATCTCTTCGGGCGCAAAATAGGTCCCATCGATGACTTCATCACGATTCGGGTACGGCTCCCAGATACCCTCAGCGCCAGGGTTGTTCTGGGGCAGCTGGCGACCGGCGATCACTTCTTTCAACAGCTCTTCTTTCGGGAACAGGAAGCCGTCTCCGGGAATGTTCACCACACCGCCGCGATGGAAGTCAGACCAGTCGATGTACTCATAGTCATCGGCCAGCTCTTCGGTTTCCGACAGCCACATGGCACCTTCGCCACCATTGGGGCCCCACTCAGCGCCGATGTGACCCCAGTTGTACGACGTGCTGCGCACAATCTGGTTACGGTCGGCATAGCGCACGCCCGCTTTGACCGAACGGAAAAAGTCCATGCCATCCAGGTAATGGGTCACATCAAACCGTCCAGCGACGGACTCGCCTTCTGAACGCTCGTAATGGTCCATGGCCGAGCGCCACCAGTAGCTGTCCGGGTCCTGGTAGTAGTTGGTATCACCCGCCGGATCATCGGAGAAGCCGGGGAAGTCTTCCGCGTACCACTCGGGGTTCGCGTCACGACGTCCATCCCAGGGCTCGACAACAGTCAGGCTTGGTGTGTCACCGGTGGTGTCATAGCTCTGCAGCACGTAAAGGCCGTTGGCAACCTGGATGTCGTCATCCGAGGTGGTCGCATCCACAAACTGCAGATCACCTTCAAACTCCCACGCGTCTGACGGGGTCCACTTAACGTTAAAGCTCAGGTCATCCACGATGGTGTGGGTGTCTTTGTAGCGAGTGTCGGCCTGGAACTTCTGACCGAAGTAATCATTGGCAGTCACGTAGTCTTCCGGCGCATCACCTTCTCCGGTCCAGCCAGAGGGCACACGGCCTTCACCGCCGCGCCAGCCGCCGCCATCAACGATGAAGCCGGACTCGAAGATACCGCGATGGTTGAAGTCGAACTCGGTGCCCGGGTAGGGACGCGAACGACGGGACTCGGTCACTGTACCGTCATCCGTCTCTTCACCGTAGCCACCCTGATACTTGATAGCGTTCTCTTTCCAGCTCAGGCGAGCATCAGAGCGCATAAATTGTGCAGTCGCCTCGATCGTATCGTCGGGGCTGGCCCACTGGGCCGCTGCCGCGAAGCCCTGGCGCACACGGTCATCTTCTTTGGTAAAGAAGTTGGAGCCGTTGGTCATCCAGACCTGGTTTTCCTCGTCAGCCAGACCCGGAGGGGCGCCCACGGTATCCGCGTTGTACTTCACATAGGCGTCGCCCTGGATGCCGTGAGAAGTACCGATCAGCTCGGAGTAGGAGGCGTTCAGCAACAGGCCAAACTCACCCAGCTCCTCGGTCTCCCAGCGGTCACTGTACAGAGCGGAGAAGGTCGGAGAGGCTTCTTCGGCCATATCGCCGTAGGAGACGTCGCCGGTGAAGGCCAGCAGGCGGTCGTCCTGGTCAAAGGGCTTGCGGGTACGCAGGCTCACTGTGCCGCCAATGCCGCCTTCAATCATGTCGGCAGACTGGTTTTTGTACAGGTCCACACCGGCCATCAACTCGGGCGGCACGTCCTGGAAGTTCAGGCCACGGCCGGAGTTGGCGGTGAAAGAGTCCCGGCCGTTGAATTCACTGCGGGTCGCACTCATACCGCGGATCACCGCACCACTGCCCTCAACACCAAAGTGGTCGGGGTCATCAGGTGCCTGAAACCGCTCAATGGAGACGCCGGGCATCCGCTGCATGGCTTCAAGCACACTGCGGTCAGGCAGTGACCCGATATCCTCGGAGGAGATGGCATCGACGAAGGTATCGGCGTTGCGTTTGATATCCTGGGCGTTTTCCAGGTTCTGCCGGACGCCGCTTACGACGATTTCTTCCAGGAGAGGTTGTTCTTCGGACGCGGTCTGCGCCAGAGTGGGAGATCCCATTGCCATGACACACATGGCGAGCATCGACTTCTTGAAGGTGATGCCTTGTTTAGCGTTTTCGCGATAAACCATAGCGCTTTACCCCATTGTTATTATGTAACACAGTATCGACCGGCAGCCCCTCCCTTACCTTTAATGCCTAATAATAGAGAAGCGGTACTACCTGTGAACATTTGGCTTTCATTTTAAGTCGTGCCTGCTCGCTACTGCCCGGGCCGAACCGCTCAGGTAATAGTCAAACAGACCACTATATTGATAGTGCATCAACTCCATCTAATAGTCAAACAGTAAATTAAGCCGATTTGGACATGTTTTTCCACACCGGCAGCCAAATACGGTTGACACATGATTCCTCCTAAAATATAAACAATAGAGAAGTGATAAATCATACAAAACCGGCCAGCCCTCGACCTTTGCCCGGCGCATCGCTATAATCCGCGTGCGTCAAGGACCAGCCACAGCCATACTGGATGCCTTAAAGAGTCAGACGACCGCCGTTTTCGCCAATCAACCTGGATTTGAACCGTGGCCTCAACGAAGAACACAGATTCACGCCCGCACAGTCGCGTCGAGCCGCTGAATGAGCCAGACAACGTCCTCCCCGGCCTGTCAATCGACAACCTCATTTTTGGCCTGGACCACGGCCAGCTGGAAATCATGCTGGTCAAGCACGACGTGGGTCCGGGCAAGGGCCGCTGGGCCCTGCCGGGCGGCTGGATCAAGCGCGAGGAGAACCTGCGCGACGCCGCTTCCCGTCTGCTGGAAGAGCTGACCGGCGTGCGCGACCTGTTTCTGGAGCAGCTCAAGACCTTCGGCCGAGTGGACCGTTTTCCCAATGAGCGGGTGGTGACCATCGCCTACTACGCCCTGGTCAGCGCCGAGGACTACACCCTGGTGGCCGGGCGCAACACCTCGGACGCCAGCTGGTTCAACGTCCATGATCTGCCGGAGCTGATCTATGACCACTCCGAAATCGTCTCCTACGGCATCAACTTCCTGCGCCACCAGGTGTGCCACAAGCCCATCGGCTTCAACCTGTTGCCCGAGAAGTTCACCCTGCTGCAGCTGCAGGAGCTGTACGAGGCGATCCTGGATGTGAAGCTGGACAAGCCCAACTTCCGCCGGAAGATGATGAAGATGAACCTTCTCGCCCCCTGCAATGAAAAGCAGAAAGGCGTACCCCACCGCGCCGCCAACCTCTACCGGTTTGACTCAGAAGCCTACGAGCGCCTGACCGACAAAGGCTTCTCTTTCGAGTTTTGATCGACAGTGCGCCCCGGATTGGGGCGCACGGCTCCCGCTTTCGCACTTCCCCGAACATCAACGCGACTCGACAGCACCGATGTCTTGTAATCCGGAGCTGACTCAGTTAGTGTTATTGTTTGTTTGACTAGAAGATAAAAGGGCGGCCCCACCGCCAGAGATTCTTTGTTGTGAGATGGTTATGCAACGACCCCGAACCCTGAGTAAGATCCTCCTGGCCACGCTCGCGCTCAGCGCCAGCCTTCCCGCTCTGGCACTGGATGGCCTCCCCTATGTGAAGCACCAGTCCTCGGCGGACTCGCTCAGCCTGGTGGGCCCCGAGCATATCGCCAACCTGTACGTCGACTCCGGCGATGACGCGGGCGTAAAGCGGGTTGTCCGCGACCTGCGCGGCGACATTCAGGCCGTCACCGGCAAAAAACCGCAGATCGTGCACACCGCCGAGGGCCTCGGCACTCACGGCGTGATCATAGGGACGCTGGGGCAGAGCAAGCTGATCACCCGCCTGATCGACGAGGGCAAGCTCAACCCCTCGGACATCGAGGGTGAGTGGGATGCCTACCACATGGAAGTGGTGGAGAAACCTATGCCCGGAATGGACCGGGCGCTGGTCATCGCCGGCGCCAACAAGCGGGGCGCCATCTACGGCACCTACGACCTTTCCGAACAGATCGGGGTTTTCCCCTGGCACTGGTTCGCCGATGTGCCCGCCCAACAGCACGAACACCTCTTTGTAGACGGCGACCTGAAGGTGCAGGATCAGCCCAAGGTGAAATACCGGGGCATTTTCATCAATGATGAGGCGCCAGCCCTGACCAGCTGGGTCCAGGAAAACTACGGCGACTACAACCACGAATTCTACGAAAACGTATTCGAGCTGATTCTGCGCCTGAAAGGCAACTTCCTCTGGCCCGCCATGTGGAACAACGCCTTTGCCGACGACGATCCGCAGAATATGATTCTCGCCGACGAGTACGGCATCGTGATGAGCACCTCGCACCACGAGCCGATGATGCGCGCGGACAAGGAGTGGAACCGCTACGGCGAGGGCGCCTGGGAATACTCCACCAACCCCGAACACCTCTACGACTTCTGGGTTGAGGGCGCCAGGCGCAACAAGCCCTACGAGAGCATGTACACCCTGGGCATGCGCGGTCAGGAAGACACGCCCATGAGCGAAGGGCAGAATATCGAGCTGCTGGAAAAAGTGGTCAACGACCAGCGCGAGATCCTCGAGACCGTCTTTGACGACCGGCCGATCGAAGATGTGCCGCAGGTCTGGGCGCTCTATAAAGAGGTCCAGGACTTTTACGAAAAAGGCATGCGCGTACCCGACGATGTGACCCTGCTGTGGGCCGACGACAACTGGGGCAACATCCGCCGCCTGCCCACCCCCGAAGAGCGCGACCGCGAAGGCAGCGCCGGGGTTTATTACCACTTCGATTACGTGGGTGGCCCGCGCTCCTATCGGTGGATCAACGTCACGCCGCTGGCCAAAATCTGGGAGCAGATGAACCTGGCCTACCACTACGAGGCCAATGAGATCTGGATCGTCAACGTGGGCGACATCAAGCCCATGGAATACCCCACCGAGTTTTTCCTGCGTATGGCGTGGGACCCGGAATACTGGAACCGGGAGCGCCTGGAGGAGTTTGGCCCGCGCTGGGCCGAGCGCGAGTTTGGCCCGGAGCACGCCCAGGCCATCGCCCAACTGATGACCGATTACACCCGCCACAACGGCCGTCGTCGGCCCGAGCTGCAGAGTGCTGATACCTACAGTCTGCTGAACTATCGCGAGGCCGACCGCATCGAGGCCGAGATGGATGACATGATCGAACGGGCCAACGCCGTCTATGAGCAATTGCCCGAAGCGTACCACGACGCCTACGAGCAGCTGGTGCGCCACCCGGTCCGGGCCAGCGCCAACCTCACCAAGATGTACATCACCCAGGCGCGCAATCAGCTTTACGCCGAGCAGGGTCGCAACTACGCCAACGAACTGGGGCAGCGGGCGCGCGAGCTGTTCCGAAAGGACGCGCAGCTGGAGGAGCACTTCCACACCGAGGTGGCCGACGGCAAGTGGAACCACATGATGTCCCAGACGCGTATTGGTTACACCCACTGGAACAACCCGCCGGAGAACACCGCGCCGCTGATTTATGACTACCTGCCCCACGGCGCCGCCGATATGGGTGTGGCCGTGGAAGGCACAGAGCGTGCCTGGCCGGTGCCCGGTGCCTACGCTCTGCCCACCTTCAGCCCCTACGGGCGCGAAAGCGGGCGCATTGACATCTACAACCGTGGCACCACCCCCTTCGAATTCACCGCCGAAGCGAGCGACGACTGGATTGAGCTGAGTTCAAAGAGAGGAGAGGTGGAACGCGAAGTCACCCTGGATGTCAGCATCGACTGGGACCGCGCACCCGAGGGCGAGGCCCAGGGCGAAGTGTTCGTTCAGGGCACCGGCTGGGGCGGCGCCCGGGTTCAGGTCAAGACCTTCAGGCCCGAACCCGAGATGGCCCGTAACGTCGAAGGTTTCGTAGAGGCCAACGGCTACATCAGCATTGAGGCGGCCAGCTTTACCGACCAGAAAGACCAGGGCGGCCATTCCTGGAAGGTGATCCCCCAGCACGGGCGCACCGAGTCATCGATCAGTACTTTCCCGATCAGCGACAAGAGCTTTGAGGACCCGACCCATGGGCCCTACGTCGAATATGAGGTGTTCTTTTTCTCCACCGGGGAGTTCGAGGTTCACGCCCTGTTTGCCCCGAGCCTGGACATCGCCCCGGATCGGGGGCTGCGCTACGGCATCGGCTTTGATGACCAGACACCCCAGGTGGTGGACATCCTGGCCGACGATAGTGACGCCGCCTGGGAAAAAGCGGTCAGCGACGGCGTCCGCCGCTCGGTCAGCACCCATAGCATTGAGAAGCCCGGCCGGCACACCCTGAGAATCTACCGGGTGGATCCGGCCGCGACGCTGCAGAAAATCATGATTGATACCGGCGGGCTCAAGCCCAGTTACCTGGGCCCACCCGAGAGTCAGCGCCGCTGATCTCCGCAAAGAACAACGAGAGAGAACTATGAAAATCACCGACGCCAAGGTCATTGTCACCTGCCCGGGCCGCAACTTTGTCACCGTGAAGATCACCACGGAAGACGGCCTCTACGGCATTGGCGATGCCACACTCAACGGGCGGGAAAAATCCGTGGTCTCCTATCTTGAAGACTACGTACTGCCCGCCCTGATCGGCCGCGACGCCCGGCGCATTGAAGACATCTGGCAGTTCGTGTACCGCGGGCCCTACTGGCGCCGCGGGCCCATCGGCATGACCGCCCTGGCCGGTGTGGACGTCGCACTGTGGGACATCAAGGCCAAGGCCGCCAACATGCCGCTGTACCAGTTGCTGGGCGGGCGCAGTCGCGACCGCATCATGACCTACACCCACGCCAACGGTGAAGATATCCAGGCCACGCTCAAGGCCGTGGAAAAAGCGCGGAGCCAGGGCTACGACGCCATCCGCGTGCAGTGCGGCATCCCCGGGATCGACAAGATCTACGGCGTACCCCAGGGCGGCAAGGACTACGAGCCCGCCGATGCCGACCTGCCCTCGGAAGAGAGCTGGTCCACGCACAAGTACCTGAATTTCATTCCCCGGGTGTTTGCCGAAATCCGCCGCGAGTTTGGCCCGGACCTGCACCTGCTGCACGACGTGCACCACCGCCTGACGCCGATCGAAGCGGCACGGCTGGGCAAAGAGCTGGAGCCCTACCACCTGTTCTGGATGGAGGACCCGGTGGCGGCGGAAAACCAGGAGATGTTCCGCCTGATTCGCCAGCACACCACCACGCCACTGGCGGTCGGTGAAGTGTTCAACAGCATCCACGACTGTCGCGAGCTGATCCAGAATCAGCTGATCGACTACATCCGCACCAGTGTGGTCCACGCCGGCGGCATTACCCAGATGCGGCGCATCGCCGACTTCGCCAGCCTCTGGGGCGTACGCACCGGCAGCCACGGTGCCACCGACCTGTCACCGGTGTGCATGGGCGCCGCCCTGCACTTTGATTACTGGGTGCCCAATTTCGGCATCCAGGAACACATGGCCCACAGCGACAAGATGGAGTCCGTCTTCACCCGGGCCTACCGGTTTGAAGAGGGCTACTTCACCCCCGGAGAAGCGCCGGGACATGGCGTGGATATAAATGAAGAAGAGGCAGCCAAGCACCCTTATCAACGTGCCAGCCTGCCGGTAAATCGCCTGGAAGACGGCACCCTGTGGCACTGGTGAGCCAGCGCTTAAACCAATTTTTGATGTTCGACCTGCAAAGTGAGATTGCCCGTGACCGATACTAAACCAGAATCCGAGACGAAGTTTTCATCAGCCCCGCTGGTGACTCATATGTACACCGCCGATCCCTCGGCCCACCTGTTCGAGGGCAAAATCTACATTTACCCGTCACACGATGTGGAAGGCGGAGTGCCGTTCAATGATGATGGCTCGCACTTCTGCATGGAGGACTATCACGTTTTCTCCATGGACGAGCCCTTTGGCGAGGTGACCGATCACGGTCTGGCGCTGCACGTGGATGATGTGCCCTGGGCCGCCCGCCAGATGTGGGCGCCGGACTGCACCGAGAAGGATGGCAAGTACTACTTCTACTTCCCGGCCAAAGACGCCAAGGATGTGTTTTACCTCGGCGTTGCCGTCGGTGACCGCCCCGAGGGCCCCTTCAAGCCTCAGCCGGAGCCCATCAAGGGCAGCTTCAGCATCGACCCGGCCGTGTACAAAGACGGGGACGACTATTACCTGTACTTCGGCGGCATCTGGGGCGGCCAACTGCAGCGCTGGACCACCGGCACGTTCAGCGAGCAGGATCAGTACCCCGCCGACGACGAGCCCGCACTCTGCGCCAAGGTCGCCAAACTGCGGGACGATATGCTCGAATTCGCCGAAGAGCCCAAGGATATTCTGGTGCTGGATGAAAACGGCGAGCCGCTGAAAACCGGGGACAACGCCCGCCGCTACTTTGAAGGCCCCTGGGTGCACCAGTTCAACGGTACCTACTACTTCTCCTACAGCACCGGCGACACTCACTGCATCGCCTACGCCACCGGCAACAGCCCCTACGGGCCGTTTACCTACCGGGGCATCATGCTGGAGCCGGTCCTGGGCTGGACCAACCACCACTCAGTGTTGGAAAAGGACGGGAAGTATTACCTCTTTTACCACGACTGCGAAATGTCAGGCGGGGAGACGCATCTGCGCAATATCAAAATGGCGGAGCTGATCCACAACGAAGACGGCAGCATCCAGACCGTGAGCGCGTTCGAGAAATAACCGGACGTAAGGTAACGGCGGATGCGCCTTGGGCTTATCCGCCCTACGCCATCCGCCGTTGCCCAAACTCACGCCACCCCAACGGGTTAACTCAACCTACCGGATCGACCTACTTCTTCTTCGCCAACGGATTCGGCAAATCGGTAATCGTTCCGGCCGCCATCTCCGCCGCCAGACCCACCGTCTCATGCAGGGTCGGGTGCGCGTGCACCGTCATCGCCAGATCCTCCGCCGACGCACCAAACTCCAGCGCCAGGCTCAACTCACCCAACAACTCACCGGAATTCAGGCCCACAATACCGGCGCCCAACAACTGGTCGTTGTCCTTGCGGTAAATCAGCTTGGTCTTGCCCTCACTGCGACCCGCACCCAGCGCACGGCCACTGGCCGACCAGGGGAATACCGCCGTGCGATACTCAACGCCCTGCTCCTTCGCTTCCTTCTCGGTCAGACCAACCCAGGAGACCTCCGGGTCGGTGTAGGCGATGGACGGAATGCATCGCGGCTCGATAATCTTGTGCCCGGCGATCACCTCGGCGGCGGCATGACCTTCGTGGCTCGCCTTGTGCGCCAACATCGGCTGGCCGATGATGTCGCCAATGGCGTAGATGTGCGGCACATTGGTCTGCAGCTTCTCATTGGTATTGATAAAGCCACGCTCATCCACCTCGACACCGGCCTTCTCGGCACCGATTTTTTTGCCGTTGGGCGTGCGCCCCACCGCCACCAGAATCGCGTCGTAATTCTGGTCCTTGTCCGGCGCGTTTTTGCCCTCAAAGCTCACCTTCAGGGCCGTCTTGTTGGCCTTCACATCAGTGACTTTGGTGGATAGCATCACGTTGAAGTTGTCTTTGTTGTACTTGGTGTAAACCTGCATCAGGTCTTTGTCAGCGGCGGGAATCAGCTGATCGGCGAACTCCACCACGTCCACTTCGCTGCCGAGGGCCTTGTACACCGTGGCCATCTCCAGGCCAATAATGCCACCGCCGATCACCAACAGCTTTTTGGGGATTTCGCGCAATTCCAGCGCCGAGGTGGAATCCCACACCCGCGGGTCGTCATGGGGGATGAACGGCAGCTGCACCGGCAGGGAGCCCGCCGCGATGATCGCATTCTCAAACTCGATCTCAGTGGTCTTGCCCTCGTGGGTGACCGACAGTTTGTGATCGCTCACAAACTCGCCCACACCCTGCACCACCTGCACCTTGCGCTGTTTGGCCATGCCGGCCACGCCCTGGGTGAGCTTGCCCACCACGCCCTCTTTGAATTTGCGGATCTCATCCAGATCGATCTTGGGCTTGGAGAAAGTCACCCCGATGTCCTTGCCGTGGTTGCCTTCGTTGATCACCTGGGCCACGTGCAGCATGGCCTTGGAGGGAATACAGCCCACGTTCAGGCACACGCCGCCCAGGCTGGGATAGCGCTCCACCAAAACCGCGTCCATGCCCATATCGGCGGCCCGAAACGCCGCGGAATAGCCGCCCACGCCGCCGCCCAATACCAAAACCTGTGTCTTTAGGGTGTCTGCCACGAGATCTGTCTCCTGTTGTTGAGTCGATACTCTAAAAAGTCAGCCCATGATACTAATGACTCTGGGCCCAAAAGCCAATAAACTGAGGCCCGACGCCACCAAATAGACATAAACGCGCCCAGGATACAGACCACGGCATGAGCGACCCTCGCGGACAATTCTCCTCCAAAATCGGATTTCTGATGGCCGCCTCCGGCTCGGCCGTGGGGCTGGGCAACATCTGGGGCTTTCCCACCCAGGCCGCCAGCAACGGCGGGGGCGCCTTTGTACTGGCCTATCTGGTACTCGCATTTCTGCTCGCCTACCCGGCCCTGATGGCCGAACTGGTGATCGGCCGCCACGCCCGCGCCAACATCGTTACCGCCCTGGATCAGTTGGGCGAACGCCCCGCCACCCGACGCCTGGGGCGCGCTGTGGGCTACTACGGTGTTCTGGTGGCCGGACTGATCCTGAGCTTCTATGCCATCGTCGCCGGCTGGATGCTGGCGGAATTCGGCAAACCGGTCGCCGGGCTGATGGGCTGGAGCAGCGCGGAACAGTGGTTGGGCGGCGAGAGCCTTGCCCGCAACCTGCTGGTGTGCGGCATCTTCAGCGCGCTCACGGCGGCCATCATCGCCAAGGGCGTGGAAGATGGCATCGAAGCCTGGTCCACCCGGCTCATGCCCCTGCTGTTTCTTATCCTGCTCGCGCTGATTGGCTACGTCCTGCTGCAACCCGGCGCCACTGAGGGCCTCAAAACCTACTTGATCCCGGACTTCCGCCAACTGGCCGACCCCGGCCTGATGCTCAGCGCCATGGGCCAGGCGTTCTTCTCCCTGTCGCTGGGCGTGGGCACCATGCTCATCTACGGCTCCTATTTGCGCAAAGGCGACAGCCTGCCGCGCCTGGGGGCCGCCGTCACCCTGCTGGACATCAGCATCGCCTTCACCGCCGGTCTGCTGATTCTGCCCGCCATGTACGTCGCCCAGCACCAGGGCATCGCCATCTATGGCGAGAGCGGCGAGCTGCTCGCCGGCCCCGGCCTGATCTTTCAGGTGTTGCCCAGCCTGTTCGACACCATGGGCGGCGCGGGCGTCTGGCTCGGCATCGCCTTTTTCGCCCTGATGAGCATCGCCGCCCTCACCTCCTCCATCTCCATGCTCGAAGCGCCGGTCTCGGTGCTCACCGAACGCACCCGCCTCAAACGCACCGGCGCCGCATGGGGCATCGGCGCGTTCATCTTCGCCGTGAGCGCACTGATCATCGCCAACATGGGCACCCTGTTCGACGCCACCGTCTCGCTCACCACTGAATACAGCCAACCGCTGCTGGGCATCGCTCTGTGCCTGTTCGTCGGCTGGATCATGCACCGCAACCACCTGCTCAACGAACTCAAAGCCGGCCACCAGGACATCGAACACAGCCTGTTCTGGAAAATCTGGCCCTTCTACGTGCGCATCATCTGCCCACTGCTCATTCTTCTGGCCTTTATACAGTCCCTGCGATGAACCCTGACCTACACTCTGACCTTAACTCTGACCCGGGCTCTCAAGACCTGCTCGAGGCCGTCAACCAGACCATGCCTTTTGGGAAGTACAAAGGCCGCAAGCTGTTGGAGCTACCCGAACCCTATCTGGTGTGGTTTCATGGACAGGGGTTTCCCAACAGTAAATTGGGGAGGCAGCTGGCGCTGATGTATGAGGTGAAGGTGAATGGACTGGAGGGGATGCTGCAGGAATTGGTGCGCCGGTGACGTTTGAATTTGATTGCTGTATAACAGGGATTAGTTGGGCAAGTTGCCATACGACTATTAACTCTGACCTATATGAATCACCAGATGCGCCTGAACTATGCCCGTTGATCTGAACGCGCTTTTCCCCAAGCTGACCAATTTGTTGCTGGACGCTGTCTTCGTCGTTGATCTGGATGACCAGATCGTCTTTGTGAGCGATGCGTGTGAGGCACTGCTCGGGTATCGTGCCGATGAGCTGGTGGGCACGCCGATCACCGACTATGTGCATCCCGATGATCTTGCGGACACACGAGCGTCCATTGTTCGAGTTATGGTAGGCCAATCCCACAACGACTTCTGTAACCGTTATATCCACAAAGATGGCACTATTGTATACATCCTCTGGTCTGCCCGCTTATCCGAAGAGGACGGCGTGCGGATCGGTGTGGCGCGGGATGTGACGGCCCTGAGACAGGCCGAGGATAAACTGCGTTTCCTCGCCCATCACGACCCCTTGACAGGGCTTACCAACCGATTGTTGTTCCATGATCGACTCGAGTCGGCACTGTCCGCAGCCCACCGTCACCAGAGCAGCCTGGCGTTGCTGTTTCTGGATCTCAATGACTTCAAGTACATCAACGATACCCATGGACATGCCATGGGTGATCGGGTGCTCTGTATGATTGCCGGACGGCTGGAGGGCTGCGTTCGAGAGACAGACACGGTGGCCCGGATGGGTGGCGACGAATTCACTGTGCTGTTGACGGATATCCAGTCGGTGGAAGCCGTTTACGACAAGGTGGAGGAAATCATCGCCACTGTAACCGCGCCTCTGGGTGCCGAATTCGGCAATATCAAAACGCCGTCCTGCAGTATCGGCGTAGCCTGTTATCCAGCGGACGGGGAGGACGCCGACACCCTCTTGAGCCATGCTGATGACAATATGTACCAGCTGAAACGGCGACGCACCTGATCCTGGCCGACGAGTTACACTGTACGCCAGGCGTCATGCGGCCAGCATCGACAAACCATTGGGAGCGCCCACTTCGCGGGGCGGAATACGAATCGGGACCACAACCTGGGAAATCAGACCGTTGTCACAACACTATAAGCACAAGGACATACACTGGCTGACGGGGCAGTTTTGCGACGCCAGCAGCGAATCGAAGTACCGCGATTCTATCGAGGAAAGAGTCCGGTTTGAATCTCGTCTTGCGCTGGTTGTAGCATCCGCAATCTTTGCCATGTTCGGCATTAGCGACTACAACCTGCTGGGGTTAACCCGAGAGTATTATTTACTGTTAACCATGCGCATCGTTGTGGTCAGCTCGTGCCTCGCGCTGGCATTTATCCTTGGGCGTAGCGGCGGGTACTCCCGAGCCGTATGGCTGCATGCGTTCCCACTGTGGATATTCGCGCTGGGTATTATTTTGATTGTACCCTTGCGTCCGGAGAGTTTCTCGACCCAGGTAACCGCCGCAGTGGTCGCAATAATGGCGTTTTACCTTCTGATTCCCAACTTGCTCACGGTGGCGGCAGTCGCAAGCGTTTGTTTAAGTATTGGATTTTTATGGGCTGCAGTGATTTTTGTGGGGATATCACCAGCGGTTACGCTCCGTATCGGTCTGCTGTTGGTTATGGCGAATATCGTCGGCTACAGCGCTTTGTTGCGTATAGAGTTTCTTCAGCGCAAGCAATTTTCGCTACTTAATGAGGAGCGCGACCAGAACGGACAACTACAAGCCGAAATCGCACACCGAAAGTCACTGGAAAAGCAACTGCGCATGGTCGCTGAGCATGACGCGCTGACAGGCGTCAATAGCCGGGGGCATTTTATGCAACAGGTCGAGGCGCAACTGCATCGCTCCCAGTGGGAAGAAACGCCCTTCTGCCTGTTCATGATCGATGTCGATCATTTCAAGCACGTGAATGATACCTGGGGGCACACCCACGGCGATCAAGTGTTGACCAGAATCGCGGAGGTGTGTCAGCAATCGCTGCGCCCCACCGACATAATCGGTCGCTTCGGCGGTGAGGAGTTTGTGGTGGGGTTACCGAACACCGATCCAGGCGATGCGCAAGCCGTGGCAGAGCGACTAAAGGAAAATGTTGCCGCACTGACACTCGGCGGTGAAATGAGCGGACTGCGCCTGAGCGTCACCATTGGTATAGCGGTCGCCAACGCCGAAGATGATCTGGATGCACTTATTGCGCGAGCGGATAACATGCTATATGTGGGTAAGCGTGATGGTAGAAATCGGGTGGTAATGTGAAGCTAAGGCGGTCTAGCAAGTACGGTAATAACTTCGTAGCTCTAAAGCGCCACCTTTACTGTGAGCAAATGCGAGCGCACTGTCGAATGCTTTTGCAACAAGCTCGGCTTCCTCGTTGAGTCCTGCCGACTCACAGATTACCGTCGGCTAGGTTCAGACTGTTAAACAGGTCACAGCCGACGCCATCCAAAGACTGTAAAGTGGCCGCTGAATTCCAGTCACCACTACTTTATCTTTGACCAAATTGAAAGGTCCAGATAAATTTGAGAAAAACGGACCCCAACCCATCGAGAAGGAGTTTGCTATGTCTCAATGCCCTCCAATTATTGGCCTAAACCTGGACGTGGAAAGCAACGAAGCCATCGAACGTATTCGGGAGAAAACGCAGTTTGGTAGAATGCTTGGCGCAACGTTGACCGCAGGCGTCTTTAACAGCATATTTACCAAGAGCAAGGCGCCAGTGTCAGGCTACAATATCACTCAAACGGATTGGCGGCTCTACACCGAAGCCATTAATGCTATTCCTACGCTTACGAAACGGGCTATCAGGCAGGAAATCGATATGATGCTTGTCCATTATCAAATGCCGGGAAAATATGATCACAATCACGTCGAATTCTGGAGGGGGCTTAAAAATGGCTGCCAAATTCCCTAAAACCATTTTCTTTATCGGCGCATTAATAGCGACCAGCTCTTGCGCTCAGACGGCATCGACGTCTCACGATGAAGAGTCACGTCTTTTGGCACACCTTGCCGATAAGGTAACCGCTGACCTGGTTGATCTGGATGCGTCGATTGACAACTGCAATGCGAAAGCCAGTTCCCGCGGAACGGTTGACCTGGAAGACATTCCGGTTGAAAGCGATGATGCGAATAAGGAGAAGTTGATGGTGGGAATCAGCCACCTCTACTTCGACAATCTGTTTGAGTGCGAGCGCGCTGCCAGGGAGCGATTGGCCTTTAGTCTGGGAACGCTGAAATCACTCAACCCACAACCTGATCAACTTCCGCCTGATATTGAAGCGATCAATGCCGGATTACTATACCCGACGAAGAAGCAGGTAGAGTACGCTGTTCATTATCAAAGCCTGCCAGAATCTCTGCGAGAGACTTTGGAAGACCGGGTAGGAGAAGATCCTTTCGAATTAATGAGCACTTTGGAGAAAAACGGGCTTATCAGGAACTAGCCAGCGACGACTGCAACTTCGGGGGTTTTAGCTATTTACGTCAGCTCGCGCTTGGTAGGCCTCGTTAAAGTCATCTACAGCGACGCCTATGGCCTGGCATATTTCCACCACCTCAACATAGTCGAGCCGCCGCTCGCCGGTCTCGTACTTGGAGACATAGCTTTGCGGCCGACCCAGTGCTTGGCTCAGCTCAACTTGCGTCAGCCCCGCCCTCTCCTTTCTCAACTGTCTTAACAGCTCTCTCAGTACTTGTCTGTTGTGGTCCCAGGATCGATTGGTCATTTGGATATTTCTACCGCTTGAGAAATATCCCAAACTAGTATATCTTTTGATCTATCCCATTTCAGGATATTAAAGGACGATCATAACAAGGAGTCAGACAAATGTCGCTTAAAAACACATTTAGAGTACGCATCTGCATTCATGAAATGACCCCAAACTTCCCTCTCGGGGAGTTTATGCGGTTAACCTTCGACTTGGGCATACCTCGAACCCGGGTTCTACAAGAGCTGGACCAGTTGCAGGAGGAGCTGGATATGGAAGCCGAGGCCCTGAGGAGTAGACCAGAGAACCAGTCAAGGTCGGCGATTCAGCATGAGTACTGGTGTTTTTATTGCGCCCAGGTTCGGGCGCACTACCGAATGTTAATCAACAGTGATTCACACCTGCACTAGAACTCCGAAAACTGACGTCCGACCGCTCCATTTCGCGACGTCGAGACGTCTCCGCTATTTTTGGCCTGTAGTGGTCAACTAATTCCGGACAATAGGTCAGGATGGTTGCCGCCACTCTTGAAAAGCCCTCCCGGGCGGTCTATACCTTGTTATTACCATCCTTACCCGCATCGAGGCCGCTTCCGCCAACGCGCACCGGCTGGGTGCCAGTCGACGGAAAAGGAAAAGTGGTGAAGCTTCAACAGCATACGGATACCGCGGTCGTCCAGAAGGCTACACAAGCGTAAGTACAGAAAACATTGAGCAGCCGATTTGCGCTGCTGCGGAGTTGATTCATGAAATCAGCGGCTGCCTTGCTGTATTCGTCGTTGTTTCTGGCCCCGGCCCTGTTGCTCTCCGGGGTTGGCTGGGCGCAGACGCCCCCGGCGCTCGAACCGGGCGAACGCGTGCGCGTCCATCGGCTGGATGCCCAAAGCGTGGTGGGGCAGGTGGAGCGTGTCCAGGACGATACACTTTTCCTGATCGCTGAAAGCCGGGCCCGGACAATGACGGTGCCGCTTCACTCTGTCAGCCGGCTGGATGTACAGCGCCGTCGCACGCGCGGTCAGGGGGCCTGGCATTGGGCCAAGGGCGGTTTTGTCGTTGGCGCGGTCGCCGGTGCGGTGACCTGCAGCGCGGACGTGGAGCGGTGCCGGGAGTCGTCCGGGATGAACGACGCCGAGATCCTGCTCGGCTCGGCCCTGTTCGTCGGTGGGGGCCTGGCATTTATCGGAGCCGTTGGTGGAGCCATGTTTCCGGGAAACTATTGGGAGGGGGTGCCGGTGCCGGCACAGGTCAGCCTGACGCCGGTCGGAAACGCCGGCTTCAGGCTATCCGCTACCTGGAAGTTTTAGCGGTGCCTCGTCCCGAATAGGTCCGAAGGACACTGATACCCGATGATCCTGTTCGATGTTGTTATGCCACCCAAGGAGGCCAACCATGAAATTTGTTCACGATCCCGAGGGCGCCCGCCTGCCCATCAAACTGGACAGCACCAGCAACGGGGAGTTTTCGCCCATTCCGCTGGACCGGACGAGCAAGCTGGCCAATCGCATGGCCCATGAGGCCGCTTCCACCAACGCGCACCGGCTGGGGGTCAGTCGGCGGCAGCTGCTGGTCTCCGCCTGTGGCGCGGCGACCACGCTGCTGGCGTTCAACGCGGCCCAGGCCGCCGCTGGACGCGGTGCCGGCTTTTATTCCCTCGCCTCGGAGGCGGGGCTTGATAAGGATGCCGCGACCGAGGCGCTGGAGGGGGATGAGTTCATCTTCGATGTGCAGGGCCATTTCGTGAACCCTACCGGGGCCTGGCTGGACCATATTCCGGAGGATGCCCGGCCCCTGTCCGGCATGGAGCAAGCCGGTTGTGCTCTGGCCAGCGGCAAGGGGGATCGCTCCTACCTGAAGTGCCTGGGTCCGGATGCGTTCATCCAGGATGTGTTCATGGATTCGGACACCGACCTGATGGTGCTCTCTTTCGTGCCCTCGAAGCGGGACGAGGAGCCGCTCACCATTGAGGAGGCGGCCGCCGCCCGCTCGATTGTCAATCAGATGAAAGACAACCGCCACCGCCTGTATCTGCACGGGCGGGTCAACCCGAACCAGGACGGTGACCTGGAGGACATGGACCGTCTGAAGGAGGAGTTCGGCGTGGTGGCCTGGAAGACCTATACCCAGTGGGGGCCGGACGGCCAGGGCTATTGGCTAGACGACGAGGACACCGGCATTCCCTTTCTGGAGAAGGCACGCAAACTGGGCGTGAAGATCATCGTGATTCACAAGGGCATTCCCTTTGGCAAAGAATCCTATGAACACTCGCTGTGCGATGACATTGGTCGGGTCGCCAAGCGCTATCCCGACCTGAAGTTTCTGGTCTATCACTCGGGGTTCGTGCCCGGGCAATCCGAAGGCCCCTACGACCCGGAGCGGAACGAGGGCGTGGATTCGCTGGTCAAGACCGTGGTCGAAAACGACCTGGGCCGACACTCCAACGTCTACGCGGAACTGGGCTCGACCTGGCGCTTTCTGATGCGCGACCCGGACTCCGCCGCACACACCCTGGGAAAGCTGATCAAGTACCTGGGGGAGGACAATGTGCTCTGGGGCACCGACTCCATCTGGTACGGCTCGCCCCAGGATCAGATTCAGGCGTTCCGCACCTTCCAGATCGCTGAAGCGGTGAGAGAAAAACACGGCTATCAGGCGCTGACGCCCGAGATCAAACGTAAAATCTTTGGCCTGAATGCGCTGGTTCCCTACGAAATTGACGAATCGCTTATCCGCCAGTTAGTGGGCAAAGACAGAATCTCGCTGGCCCGCGCCCAGTACCGCGAACACCCGGACCCCCATTACCGCACCAATGGCCCCAAAACCCGCCGCGAGTTTCTGAACCTGATGCAATGGAGTGGTGGCCGGGCTACTTGATCGGGCAGTGTAAACAGCTCAGCCCGGCGGTTACTGTTCAAGCCTCTGCAAAAACGCCTCAAGGCCCTGGACATAGCGCTCCCGGGAGCGGAGAAAACCGGTGGGAGATATTGCCGGCGTTGCCGTGGAAAAACAGCAGCACGCCCCGCGCTTCGTGTGCCGGCAAGAACCAGGCATGCAAGCGTTCGCCGTCGGCGGTGGTCAGGGTCAGCTCCTCGTATCCCAGGCCAGCGTCGGCCGGGGTAGCCTCCAGGGCCCGGCTCGGAAAGTGGATCATACAGCCCTGCAACAACCAGGTCAGGATCAACAACGCCAGATAGCCCGACCCCAGTACGGCTAGCCAGTGCAACAATTTGCTCATGGGTGTCTCGATGCGTGGTAGTCGGTTTCTCTTAGTGTAGCCGACCCATTTTACCCAGAACAGCCGGCGCCCTTTTTTCACGGTTGGCGTTGACCTTTTGATCAGCTGCTGATGGGTGGTCTTGCGCGACAGGGGGCAGGATGCCATCATGGCTTTGTATTATAAAGGAACGAAAACCTAACCAGGTCCCGCTTTAAACGTTGAGTCTTATAAAGGTTAACCCCATGATAAAGAACGCTGTATTACTCACTTTCACTCTTTTGTCCCTGTTTGCCGCTGTGGCCACGACCCAAGCGAGCGAAGAACACGTGCGACATATTGTCGTATTCCAATACGAAGACAGCGCAACAGACAATCAGATCGAGCAGGTGACGGAAGCTTTCCGTAGCCTGGAGGATGAAGTTCCGGGTATTGTCGCCTTTGAAGATGGCGTCAATAATAGCCCCGAGGGGTTGAACAAAGGATTTACGCACGTCTATATGGTGACCTTTGAAGACGCCAACGCCAGAGATGAGTACCTTCCTCACCCGAAGCACAAGAAGTTCGTTGAGCTGATGGAAGAGCTCGACATCCTTGAAGATGTTTTTGTGATCGATTATTCAATCAAGGCTCATTGACAACCACAACCCACCCGTCTGTCAGTCCCTGTTGATTCAACTGTCAAAAACGGGGACTGACGGCAGAACGTGAAGCAGCTGACAGCGAGTCTGTTGAGCATTAGCTCTCAAATTTTTGAAAAATTTTCTGGTTTTGTTTATTGCAACGCCAGAGATTATATAGCCAGCTTGATCCGCCAAAAACCAGCCTATAAACTCCAAAGTGATAAGCGCCCAATCTGAATGAGCGGGCATACCTTCCCCGGTATTTACAGGAGTTTTCTTATGGCACTTGGCGACGAACTTTCAAGCATTGACTTCAAATCCATGATCGGCGGTCCACTCGATGCAGTGGTTAGGGCTCAGGCACAGTCGGCACAAACCTCCGTTGATTTCATCAAGGCAGTCGGCTTTGAACAGGACAGCAATGAACCGACAATGATCACCTTCAGTTACATGAAGGCGCTTGAATCAACTGATGACGACGGAAACACAACCGTAACACCGACCAAGTACGACTTAACGGTACCCATTCTTACCATGCTCCCCATACCCTTCATTCGGGTGGAGGAGACCACAATTGATTTCAACGCAAAAATCAATTCCGTCCAGGAGTCGACAACCAGCTCTTCCCATGACCTCAACACCAAGCTTTCCGCCAAAGGAGGCTGGGGTCCGATTTCAGCCAAACTCAGTGCGAGCTACTCTTACAAAAAATCAACTTCTGCCAGTTCCAAGATCGAGCGAACCTACAGTATGGCGGTGCATGTCAGGGCCGTTCAGGACGAGTTACCAGCGGGAACGGAACGACTTCTCGGCATACTCGAAAACTCCATCCAGGAAGTTCCTTCAAACAGCCAATAATAAGTAACCGAGTATAGGCGGGCCTCCACCAGGGCCCGTCTGATCACCGAAAAAGGACCATACTATGTCAGAACTTAGCAACGTGCTTGGAACGTTGATGGTGAGCCTGGTTCACGCCCGCCGCATGGCGGATGAAGAGACTGCAGCAGTCGCCGAATACTACAAAGATCACCCATTATTGGAGGGAATGAGTCTGCCACGGGTTCGCGTTCCAGAGTTGACCATCGACATGCCCATCACACTCGATGAACATGAAATGGAAAGCGAAGCAAAGCTCAATAACCCGGCAACGATCCAAAAGGCCATTGGCGACCAGCTAAGGAAATCAATGAGCGAAGAGGGAGTGGACGACGGCGATGACGTGTTCACCAAAACGTTTACCCAGGAAACCAAGCGGCTTTTGGAACAAATCAATAGCCGGCACAAGTCACTGGGCGGAAAGGTAAGCCGGGAAGAAATCGTCAGAGCCGTCGACGACTCACTCCGACGCTCCCTGAAGAAATCGAGCCTCGACCGTTCTCTTCCCAGCGAAAACAAAGAAAACATCATTAAAGCCATACGACACAAAGTATCCGCAATCTCCCTTAAAAGCCCATCCAGGCCCCAAAGCTTCAAAGCGTCAGCCATTACCAGCGCTGTCAAGGAAAAGGCCACCTCCGAATCGGCGGTTCGACTGAGAATCACCCTCCGGGAAGAAGGCTTAGAATGGGCCACTGGTCAGAACAGTGACGGATCAATACGCAGCCAGCTTCAACCTGAGTAGTTTCCATGCTAGCCGTCGTCCGTGAACAGATAGTCGAACAGCTGATGGGGTTGCCCGCTATTGTGGATCAGTACCTGAGCCACGACAGTCACTTTGTCGGAAACACGCTGCGCTGGATGCGGGAAACTGAAGAAAAGCTTCAGAGCTCGCGTTTACCCATCACCTCGGAGATATCAACACTACGTGGCCTGGTGGCGGCAACGGACGAGGGTTACACCGAGCCAGAGGTGGTGACCGGACAAAGAAGCAGTCGCAAAACCCGCCGGGTAATGGTTATGCATCTGCTACGAAAGGCCGAGCAGGCTTTACGCGAGCAGGCCACTCAGATCGATCGGGAATTTGACGATTTTAAGGACAAGCTCTCTCAACTGCTGGCAGTATCCTCTTCCAAAAAGGCTATTCCCGCCTCAAAAGCCATCGACACCCTCTATATCGATAAAATATGGGAGCTCTTGAAGGAAGCACCAGAAAACAAGAACCTGTATTTCTACATACAGGCCAGACTCTCGGAAACCGACCGACGTTATCTTCTGCAGGACCTGTTGCATCATTTACTGAAGTCTTAGGAAGAACAACGGAAGAAACCCGACCACCTCTACTCAGGCGCCGATCCGGCCAGGCACTGGAACGATACCGTGCAGACAGGCTCTCTCAACACCTTCCCTCGTCGGCCATGCTCAGGCCCAGAAACACCATGTAGCCCCGTCATCTTTACATCACCATTTATATGACTTATTGTTGAAAGCCTATCCTACCATAAAAAAATCAGCTTCTACCGGAATGGAAATAGCATGAATACACTCTCCCTGCGCACTCTGTTGATCGCACTCCCTGCCCTGTTCACGCTCAGCGGCTGCACGACTCCCGACTCTCAGCCCGACCAGCCATTGCCCGATCCCGATGCGGTCCTGGAAAAGCTGACCCGGGCCAACGACTATTGGCAGGAAGAGAACCCGGAACCCGGCTGGGCTTTTTGGGAGCACGCGGCCTACCACACCGGCAACATGGAAGCCTATTTTGTAACCGGTGATCAGGATTATCTTGATTACTCGCTGCGCTGGGGTGAGCGCAACGACTGGATGGGCGCCAAGTCCGATCAACCCTCCGAGTGGAAATACAGCTACGGCGAGACCGACGAGTTCGTGCTCTTCGGGGACTGGCAAATCTGCTTCCAGACCTATATCGACCTTTACGAAATCACCGGTGACCGCGAAAAAATTGAACGCGCGCTGGAAGTGATGGAGTACCAGATGGCCACCGATGCCTCGGACTACTGGTGGTGGGCTGATGGCCTCTACATGGTGATGCCGGTGATGACCAAGCTCTATCAGGTGACCGGCGACGAGCTTTATCTCGAGAAGCTGCATGAGTACTTCACCTACGCCAAGAGCATCATGTACGACGAGGAAACCGGCCTGTTCTTTCGCGATGCCAAGTACGTTTACCCCGAGCATAAAAGCCTGAACGGCCGCAAGGATTTCTGGGCACGGGGCGACGGCTGGGTTTTTGCAGGTCTGGCCAAAGTGCTGGAGGATTTGCCCGAAAACCATAAGCACCGGGACGAATACCTTGGCATTTACCGGAAAATGGCCGACACCCTGGCCCAGGCACAACAGCCCGGCGGTTACTGGACGCGCAGCCTGCTCGACCCGGAGCACGCGCCGGGTTATGAAACCAGCGGCACGGCCTTTTTTACCTACGGTTATCTGTGGGGCATCAACAACGGCGAACTCGACCGCGATACCTATCTGCCCGTCGCCCTGAAGTCCTGGGAATACCTGTCTGAAACCGCACTGAAAGACAGTGGCATGGTCGGCTATATTCAGCCTATTGGCGAGCGAGCCATACCCGATCAGGTGGTTGATGCCGACTCCACGGCCAATTTTGGTGTGGGCGCCTTCCTGCTTGCCGCCTCGGAAATGTACCGGTTGGTGGAACAATAGGATTACCACAACGATGGAGGACCATGAGTCGAGTGCCTCCTTTCTTGCGGGAGGCACCAACATGGTGCAACAATACATTCAAGGAAAGCCGCCGTAAGGGCGACACAATCATTCATCGCTTTTTCCTTCAAACCAACTCATGCGCCAGACGCGAGGGACGGAAACTTCTGTAAACTTGTGTTTATCAAGTGGAAAGTTCCAACAGTACCGACTAGCCTTGCCATTATATGAGCAATTGGTATCGTAGAGGAGTGCAGGGCGTTGATAGACTTTCACAATCACAATGGCCAACAGGCCTCCTCAGCCGACCAGACCGCCACCTCCGCGAATATCGATCCTGGCACGACGATCAATCAGCTATTGCCGAGTCTTCTTGAGGCTGTCCGCTTCAATCTCGAAATGGACGTTGGCTTCATTTCAAGGTTCAAGAATGGGTTCCGGGAGTTTCTCCATGTCAGTAGCGAAGGCCTGCAAGCGGCACCGGTACCGGGGGACAGTGACCCGCTTGATGAGTCGGCCTGTATCAGGGTTGTCAGTAACCAGGCCCCCAAGCTGGTTCACGATGCCCAAACGCACCCAACTCTGATGGACCTGCCCGCCATCAGGGCACTGGGAGTCAGAACCCATATGAGCGTCCCTATTCCATCGGGAAACGGCGATGTTTTTGGTACCCTGTGCTGTTACTCCTCTCATTACAGGGAAGCGATGGACGAACGCGATATCGGCTTCATGTCCGTAATCGCCGATTTGATCGGCGCCACACTGCAAAAGGAGCAGCGTGTTCTTGATGACATCTCAGACCGCCGTGACTACATCCGCAATGTGCTAAATTCCGACGGACTACAGATGGCCTGGCAACCCATTGTGAATAGCATAACGGGTAATATTGTCGCGGTTGAAGCACTAGCCCGATTTCAGACTGACCCCTACCGGCCACCCAACGAGTGGTTCGATGAAGCGGTAAAACTCGGGATCGGCACAGAGCTGGAGAAAAGCGCTTTTGCCAAGGGGATGGCCATTGGGGAACACCTGCCCAAGAATATCTATGTGGGCTGTAATCTTTCCGGGACGACTTTTATTGAGCCGACCTTTCAGACCTTTCTCAAACAACAGAGCCTGGAACAAACCGTACTGGAGATCACGGAGCATGACGTCATTGTGGATTACGACTCATTGACTTCCAGTCTTTCAGGGTTTCGCAACCAGGGGCTTCGGTTGGCCATTGACGATTTTGGGGATGGCTATGCGGGATTCCGACATATCGTGGAGCTGAATCCCGACACGATCAAGTTAGACATGTCCCTGGTACGCAACATAAACCATAACCCCACGATTCAGGCGGTGGTAAAGGCACTGGTGGGTTTCGCCGAAGACCGCAATACCCAACTACTGGCCGAGGGTGTTGAAACCCAGGCCGAGCTCGATACCCTAAGATCACTGGGAATCAGACTTGTGCAGGGCTATTTATTCTACAGGCCAATGCCTCAATCTCAACTTTTAGAGCTTTTCCACTCCACTTGAAGTGAGGTGTGCTGTGGTTTCTGTATAACCCAGACCCACGCGAGATAAACACCGCAAGATTCGGGTCGACGCCGACCCCGCCGTGATCTAACCTACAGATCCAACTGCCGCGCCTGAGGCCCCTCATGTCTGACTATGACCGTGTCGCACAAGCCATGGCGTACCTGGTCGAACACGCCACCGACCAGCCGACGCTGGAGGAGGTGGCCGCTCAGGTGCACCTGAGCCCCTATCACTTTCAACGGCTGTTCAGCCGGTGGGCAGGAACCACCCCCAAACGCTTTCTTCAGGCATTGACCCTCGAGCGCGGCAAGCGCCTGTTGGCCGAGCCGATTGGGATGATCGAGATCTCACACGAATTGGGCCTGAGCGGCAGCTCGCGGTTGCATGAGCACTTTGTGCAACTGGAGGCGGTCACCCCTGGCGAGTACCGAAGCCGAGGCGAGGGGCTCAACATTGACTATGGGCTGCACCCGACACCCTTCGGCCCGGTCTTTGTCGCACTGACGCAGCGCGGCATCTGCCGCCTGGGGTTTGTCGATGAGTCCAGCCTCGATGAGATGGCGGCCGAACTGGAAAAAGACTGGCCGGCAAGCGCGCTGAGCAGGAACGACAGCAGCACTCAAGCGGTACTCGATTCGCTGTTCCATTCAGCCCCGGAGGATCGGCCGGGCCCGCTCTCGGTGTATGTGAAGGGAACCAACTTTCAGATCGCGGTATGGCGCGCCCTGCTGCACATTCCTGCGGGCGCACTGGCCAGTTACGTCCAGGTAGCCGCCGCAACAGGGCGACCCACCGCTTCCAGAGCCGTCGGCAATGCCATTGGCGCGAACCCGGTGGCCCTGCTGATCCCCTGTCACCGCGTAATCCAGCAAAGTGGCGCCCTGGGTGGCTACCGCTGGGGCGCCGGGAAAAAGCAGATGCTGCAGGCCTGGGAGCGGGCGCGATACGACTGACGTTGGGGGCGGGTTACTTCTCCTGCTGGCGCACCATTTGTGCAAACTGCTCCGCCGGCAAGGGTTCATTGCCGTAAAAGCCCTGAAATTCATCGCAGGCATAACCGCGCAGACAGTCATACTGGCCGACCGTTTCGACGCCTTCGGCCACCACCCTGAGCCCAAGACTTCGACCCACCGCGATGATCGCCTTGGTCAGCCCCTGATTTTCGGTCGAACGAACCAGATCGTGAATGAAGGAGCCGTCGATCTTGATGGTATCCACCGGGAACTGTTTCAGGTGCGACAGCGACGAATAGCCAGTGCCGAAATCATCGATGGCCACCCGAACGCCCATCTGTTTGAGGCTTTCGAGAATCTTGATGGTCTGCTGCATGTCGTGCATGACCATGCTCTCGGTGATTTCAACCTCCAGCAACCGCGGGTCCATCCCCGTTTCCTCAAGCGCCAGGGTAATATCGTCCAGCAGGTGCTCGTCGATGAACTGCCGGGCGGACAGGTTGATCGCCATGCTCAGGGCGGGAAAGCCTTCCTTCTGCCAGGCCACGTTCTGCTGACACGCGGTTCTGAATACCCAGCGACCAATGGGAATGATCAGTCCGTTTTCTTCGGCCAGCGGAATGAACTGCATCGGAAAGATAATGCCCAGCTCAGGGTGCTCCCAACGCAGCAGCGCCTCCATCCCGGTCACCTGTCCCGTGGCCATGTCGCGTTTGGCCTGGTAGTAAAGCCGGAACTGGTCGTGTTCGAGCGCGTTGCGCAGGCTGGACTCCAGCGACAGCCGCTCAAGAGAGTTGGTATTCAACTCATCGGAATAAAACTGGAAGTTGTTTTTGCCCTGCTCCTTGGCGTGATACATCGCCACGTCGGCATTTTTCATCAGGGTCTGCTCGTCATCGCCATCCTTCGGGAACAGCGTGACCCCAATGCTCACGGTCACCCGGAACTCCTGCCCCACCAGCGTGAAGGGCCTGGCGGCGGCCGAGAGAATTTTTTCAGCCACTGGTGCAACCTCACTGGAGACACGGATTTCCGGCAAGAGCACCACAAATTCATCGCCGCCCAGGCGGGCCACAATATCGCTGTCACGAACCGAGCGATTCAGCCGGGCCGCAATTTCCTTGAGCAAGTCATCGCCCGCCTCATGGCCCAGAGAGTCATTGATGGTTTTGAACCGGTCCAGATCGAGAAACAGCAGCGCAAAGCTTCTGTGATAACGGCGAGCCTGAAGCATTTCCTGAGTCAGCAATCGGCTGAAAAACGCGCGATTGGGCAGCTCCGTCAGGCTATCGTGAAATGCCAGATACTCCACGCGCCGGGCATGCTCGATCCGCTCTTCCAGCACCCGGGAGCGCTCTTTCTGCAGTCGCCAGCTCAGCCACCCCAACAGCCCCAGGATGGCGATCAACAGTACACTGGCGCCCGCCGATCGCCACAGATAGACCCGCCGGGCCTCGACTGCACCCGCCATTTGCTCCCGCTCTGAAAGCCCGACGACAATGGCCAGGGGGTACTGGTACATTTCTCTGGCAATCGTGTATCGGCGGGTGTTATCCCACCGGTTGAGCTGAACCTCGGCTTCCCCCTCCAGGTCATCCATCACCCAGGAGTCGTAGTCGATCTGCTCGCCCACCGACACAGTGTCACCGCTGCGGCGGGCCCGAAAGACCCCGTCGGTGCCCACGATCCCCAGCACACCCTGCTCCCCCAGGGCAGAAGGGTCATAGCCACTGACAAAATAACTGGCATCGACCATCAGCATCACCAGCCCGTGACGGTTGTTTTCACGCTCAAACCGGCGAGCAAAATACAATGTCTCGTCCCCGTCGGGATGTTGCTGAGGCTTGCCTACCACCATCGAAGCGCTTTGCAGTGCCCGGCGCCGCGTATCAGGGGAGATCCGTTCCTCGGCGGTGATGTCCTGGTTGGCGGCCAGCGTGTCGCCGTTGTCGTCGGCCACTACCACGGTGAACAACAGCGCCGGGGGCAGCAAGCCCCGGTCCGCCAGATCCTGCAAACTCTCCTCGGGTGATTGGCGGCGCAGGTCGTAGCGCACAAGCTTCAATGTTTGATCGATCTCACGCAGGGCTCTCACTACCTGGGCTTCATAGGTGTTGGCGACATCGACCGTCAAAGCCGCCGCCGCCCGATCCGCCGCCGCGCGTTCCCGTGCGATGAGATTGAACGTTACGCTCCACAGAATGGCCAGCACCACCAGTGTGACGATAGCAAACAGAACCGAGGGGTCCATCAGGTGGTGCCAGCGGCCTTTGGCTTTTGCACCCTCTTGCGTGTGTGGCCCGGTTGTTGGCGTCTCGTTGCTACTCAATGTCCAGAACCCGTAATGTGTTGTCCACCGGCACCTGGTTGGAGTCGATGTAGCCAATGGCCGTGCGATCATCTGACACAACGTCGGCCACCGCCTGACTGTCGGAAACACTCCGCGGTGGCTGCCCCCGACCGGTAAAGATCAGGCGCGACCAATGCGATTTGATCTGGGCGGGCGAGCGGCCCAGGTACTCTTGATAAAACTGTTCATGAGCGGGGGAGCGGTCGGACTGGTCGATCGGTGTCAGGCTTTCACCATTGGGCAGGCTGACCGACCGGCCCAGATAGAGGTCGGACAGTTGAGCACGGCTCAACGAGTCCAGGGCGTTATCGGCCGACACCACCACGACCACCTCGGCCGCAGCGATGCTGGTCAGCAGGCTCAACAACAGCCCACAAGCCACCCCTGTCAGTCGTTTTAGCATGGCGATCACCTTAAAATACGAAGTCGAGTGTGGTGCTGAACAGGGTCATCGTGCCACCCCGTTCAAAGCCCGGCTGGTCATTCGCCAGAACCCCTTCGGAGTCCGCTCCCAGATCGATGTGATCGAACTGCACCTTGAGCGCCACACTGCGAGCAAAATCCCAGCGAATACCGGCGGCGACACGGCCCTGTCGCGCGGCGTCATTCAACGCTTCGTTCAACAGGGCGTTGAGCGGTTGCGCCTGGGGCGCATCAATTCCCGGGTGAGAGGTCTCGCTGAAAACTTCCCGGTCGGCCAGGGTAAGGTAGGGGGTCAGGGCACCCAACCGGTAGCCACCGGTGATGTACCAGCCGCGATTGTCGCCCACCAGAGTCCGGCTCCGGTTGCGCGCCCATTCGGCCATCACAAACCAGTCACCCGGATCATAGCGAGTACCAATACTCATGACTTCAAAGCGTTCATCGTCGATATGGTACCGATCGGCGATGGCCTCACCCGGGGGACCAAACGCCCGGTAGCCTTCAAACAGGCCATCGAAGGCATCCACCGTCAAGCGGATGTTGGTATAGCTGGCAAACAGTGTGGTCGCCCCCCACTCCAGAGTGTTGGCCAGGGTGATGCCGTTCTCGGCATCGACGGTAACCTCAATCTGATCTTCCGGGACGTTCGCATCTTTACTGCCATACAGGACCTGCAGCGTATTGGTGGCCTGACCGAAGCGGGCACGATAGCTCAGACTCAGACCATCCGTGTTGGTCACCGGCACCAGGTGATACACCTCGGGGGGCGGACGGCTTGAGGGGGTGGCGTAACCCACCTTGCGGTACTCCGAGGTCATGTACGTTGGCAGCACCATGCGTCCGACGCGCAGCTGCAGATTCCGGGTGATGTCAAAACTGATATTGGCCCACTCAACGGCCGGGTTATAGGTGCCGTCGTGTTGCTGCTCCATCACAAACTGGAGCACCCCCGAGGTTCGGGGCGCCAGATCGGCGGACAGCTGAAGCCCCAGCTTGGTATCCACTTTGGCGCTCCAGTCACCGCTGTGACCTACGCCCTCGGGAGCCAGCAAGCTGGATACGAAGTCCGCCTGGTCTTCATCGGAATGCACAATGCCCAGGGTGCCAAACCCGTCCAGGTTCAGCCTGGAGGACGCCGCAGCCACCGGCGTGGAGGCCAGGAGGGCGGCAGCAATCGCGGTGGTAAGCATGGCGAAGGCGGCACAGCGTGTGCCCCGGGAGGCCATCCACTTCGTTATAACCATAGAATTTCAACCTTTCAGGGTCATGTTTTTATTGTCATTGTAACAGGTCCGCGCTACCGCCCGCTGCCACCCTGCCAGCATGGGGGTACGCTCCTCGCGGCTCATCTGGGTCTCACAGCGCCGCTCCAGCTGCCAGGTCTGGGCCACCTCATCCAGACTCCGGAACAGCCCCAGCTGCAGGCCCGCCAGGCGGGCCGCGCCCAGGGCGGTGGTCTCGATAATGGTCGGGCGCTCCACCGGCACCTCCACGATATCCGCCAGCATCTGGAGCAACCAGTTGTTGGCGACCATCCCCCCGTCCACCCGCAGGGTATCGGGGCGGGCTCCGGCATCGTCGCTCATGGCCTGAAAGAGATCCCGGGTCTGATAGCACACCGCCTCCAGAGCGGCCCGCGCCAGTTCGGCCCGACCGCTATCGCGGGTGAGGCCACAGAGCACGCCCCGAGCTTCCGGGTCCCAGTGGGGCGCCCCCAGCCCGGTGAAGGCCGGCACCAGGTACACGCCCTTATTGGAGTCCAGACTGCGGGCCAAAGCTTCGGTTTCCTCTGCTTTTTCAATGACGCCGAGCTTGTCGCGTAACCACTGGACCGCGGCGCCCGCCACAAAGATCGCGCCTTCCAGCGCATAGGTTGTTTTGCCATTGAGGCGATAGGCTACGGTAGTCAGCAACCGGTGCTGGGACAGCCGGGGCGTCTCCCCGATATTCATCAGGGCAAAGCAGCCCGTTCCGTAGGTACTTTTGACCATGCCCGGCTGAAAGCAGGCCTGGCCGATAAGGGCGGCATGCTGGTCCCCCGCCACCCCGGCGATGGGCAGCTCCCGCCCATCCAGACCTTCGGTGGCCAGACCAAAATCGGAAGCGCAGTCATGCACCCGGGGCAACATGGCCTCTGGGATGGCAAATATCCTCAGTAACTCGGGGTCCCAGCGCTGCTCGTGAATATTGAACAGGAGGGTGCGCCCGGCATTGGTGGCGTCGGTGGCGTGCACCCGGCCTCCGGTAAAAATCCAGATAAGCCAGGTGTCCATGGTGCCGAACAGCAGCTCCCCCCGCTCGGCCCGGGCCCGGGCACCATCCACCCGCTCCAGAATCCAGGCCACCTTGGTGGCGGAAAAGTACGGATCCAGCAGCAACCCGGTACGCGCCCTCACTTCATCTTCCAGGCCCTGATCGGCCAGGGCGCGACACTGACCGGCGGTGCGCCGGTCCTGCCAGACGATGGCGGGGTGAATGGGCTTGCCGGTCTGCCGATCCCAGACCACTGTGGTTTCACGCTGATTGGTGATGCCAATGCCCAACACAGCCTGGTCTTTGCCAAGCCCCGTCAACGCTTCCCGACAGACCGCTGTGGTCACCTCCCAGATCTGCTCGGCGTCGTGCTCCACCCAACCGTCGTCGGGGAAGTGCTGGTCAAACTCGCGCTGGGCGCTGCTGACCAGCTGCCCGTCCGGCGTAAAAACCATGGCGCGACTGCTGGTCGTGCCCTGGTCGATGGCCAGTATGCAATTGGACATAGTGGTGCTCCTGTCGTTTTTGATATTTTGGAATCTTATCTGATCTCCCAAGGATAGCACTTCACCTCTCTCCCTAGAGTTGTGCTTCGAGTCTCACCCCCGGCATGAACCAGCCAGCACTTTCTGAATTTCATGGATGAAAAATGCGAAAGCTGTGCACCTTCGCGCATTTTTTGGAGAGGTTCCGATGCACACTCGGCGGTCATTGGTATTGATGATCAGACCACCGGGGGATTTTGACCATGGGAACACTGTTCGCGTTTGTGATTGGCGCTTTTCTGGGCATGGTGGTGACCGCCAGCCTGTACCGAAACCGGGACTCCCGGAACGTCTGCAACGCCATTGCCAGCGTGCAGCGCTATCTGGAGACCGACGACCTGAAGCCGCTGGACAAAATGACGGGCAAGCTCAAGCTGCATCTGGACCTGATCAACGAAGCCGATGAACTGGTGGTTCGTAGCGAGTGGGCTCAACAGCAGAAAAGCCGGTTTGTGTCCCAGGCGGTAAAAATCATCCGTTTGCGCAACAGGGGCGAAGCAAAGGCGCAGCAAGAGCGATTGCTTCTGGCCCAGAAAGGGCTGAAGCAATCCGGTCGGAATCTGCTGGGGTATTTTCAGTTCCCGAGTTTTCTCTGGCTTCGGGCGACGCTGGCGCGGCTGATGGTGGATACCCGTAAGCAGGTGACCGCGCTACGCACCTCGTAGAGCCCCGGTGTGGGCTCTAAGGCTTTTCCGTTCAGAGTCTCAACGATCACTCGGCGACACGGAGAGCTCGGCTGGAGTGAGGTGCCGACGCTGCCAGAAATAGTGAAACGCCCCGACGATATGAAACAGCAGAAGCGCCGGGAGCACATACAGCCCTGTATACACATGAAACAACTCCGCTGGCCCGTGCAGAAACGCGAGGCTTTCCAGCGGAATGAGCACCGTGAACCAGCCGAACACATTCACGCCCTCATTCTCCGTAAACAAATAGAGTGGCCCCGTGATCACCTGAATCAATAACAGCCAGAGCACCAACCGGTGCACCCAGGCAGCCGCTACACGTTGCCAGCGCACCTCCCCCTGTGTCGGCGGAAAGCCCTGATAGAGCCGGTAGCCGACACGCCACAGCACGAACCAGAAAGCAAAAAATCCCAGCCCGACATGGGCGGACATGATGTAGCCTTCGGCGCTATCCGGAGCCCCGGCGGCCATCAGCCCCAACACCAGCATGGCGGTGACCAGCAATACCGTCACCCAGTGGTTGATGACCGATATGGCAGAGTAGCCCGTTGTGTCATTCATTGAGCACCTCCCTTCAGGATTGGAATAGGTCCAGGGATAGTAACCCGGATTTGCGACAGTTTAATTGATTGATTCGAGATCAGAGAATGAAAAAGGGGGAAGTAAGGATCAATTGAGGAGGGGTGATTGGCAGCGGACGCTGGGGAAGCGCCCGCTGCACAACAAATGCTTAGGCCAGTTCGGCCAGCACTTCTTCCACGATGTTCAGGCCTTCTTCCAGGACGTCGTCCTGGATGGTGACCGGCATCAGGAAGCGGATGGAGTTGCCATGCATCCCGCAGGTCAGAATGATGAGGCCCTTTTCTTTGGCCTTTTTCATCACCTGCGCCGCCAGATCGGCACGAGGCTCGCGGCCCTTCTTGTCAGTGACCAGCTCAAACGCGGCCATGGCGCCCAGGTTACGGCCATTGTCCACGCACTCGAACTGATCCTGCCACTTGGCGAAACGCTTGGCCAGCTTCTCACCCAGGCGCTGGCTCATACCCAGGATGTCCTCTTCTTTGAACACGTCCATCACGGCCAGAACCGCCGCGCAGGAGACCGGGCTGCCGGTGTAGGTGCCGCCCAGGGAATTGGGGCCGGAGCTGTCCATGTGCTTGTCGGTGCCCACGACCGCTGAGATCGGCATGCCATCGGCCATGCTTTTGGCCACGGTCATCATGTCCGGCTCAACGCCACTGTGCTCAATGGCAAACATCTTGCCGGTGCGACCGAAACCGCTCTGCACTTCATCGACGATCATCAGAATGCCGTGCTCATCACAGATCTCACGCACCGCCTTGAGGAACTCGGGCGACGCGGCATAAAAACCACCTTCGCCCAACACCGGTTCGATGAAGATGGCGGCGGTGTCCTTGGGATTGGAGTCAGTCTTCAGAGTCATTTCCAGACCGCGCAGCGCCTGCTCTTCACTCATGCCATGATAGGGCACGGGGAAGGGAGCGCGGAATACCAGCCCGGGCATGGGGCCGAAATCGCCCTGATAGGGATTGACCTTGCCATTCATGGCCATGGTCATGAAGGTGCGGCCGTGGTAGCCGCCATCGAAACAGATGACATTGTTACGACCGGTCGCCGAGCGGGCGATTTTCAGGGCATTCTCTACCGCTTCGGCGCCGGAGTTGGCGAGCATCACCTTGGCGTGACCGCGTACCGGTGCCACCTTGCTGAGCGCTTCGGCCACCTGGACATAACCCTCGTAGGGCATGACGGTCTGACAGGTGTGCATCAGCTTGTCCAGCTGTGCCTTTACGGCAGCAACGACCTTGGGGTGACGGTGACCGATGTTCAACACACCAATACCACCGGCAAAATCGATCATGCGTTTGCCGTCCGCGTCCCACACTTCCGAGTTCTCGGCGTGGTCGGCAAACTGATTGTTGGGGCTGGCGGCGCCGGCGGCGACGTAGCGATCTTTCAGGGCTTGCAGGTCTTTGTTGCTCACTGTAATTCTCCTTTAAGAGTTGGTACCGGACGACTGCGATAGCGCCCGTCCAAGCTGAGTAAAATACTGATGAAAGGCCGCGTTGATACGTTCACGCTGATCGCCTTGTGGGTAGAGGCCAAGTCTGGCTTCGTCGGATTGGCGGGTGCCCTGAACCAGAAATCCGTTTTTTATCGGGGCATCCTGCACAAAAGCTTCAAACGCACGAGCGCACAGCTCCTCAGGTAAAGTATAGTAAATAACACCCAATCGCTCATCCTGAAGCGCAGACTGCCGGAACAGCTCACTGGGTGCCTGCCCCGATTCGTTGACCAATACAGTGCGGTAACAATTACGCAACAGCTCGTTCAGCGGATGACTGACCGGGGGCGCACCATCCAGCCAGGCCTTGGAGCCAAATCGCATGGGTGCGCCTTCCAGCGCAAAGGCCTTGCGGCAAATGTAGTGATCAAACGCATGAAACCATTCGTGGGCGATACTGCCCGGGCCCGCGTTTTTGGCCAGCGCAAAGGTATGGGTGGCCGGCTCGTAATGGGCGGCGACGCCACGCTGGCCCCCGGTGCCGTACTGCAGCGCCAGCGTACCCCGCAGGGAAATCAGCGCTTCCGGTCCGCTCAATATGGCCATTAAATCACACAATGCATCGTGAAACAGGGTGGCGGCCCGCAATTTCTCGGGTTCTGTCACCCAGCGACCGATCGCAATTGATCTGAAATTGAACCGACGACGAATATCCAGGAATGATGTTGAGGCCTGGGATCCATGCGCCGGGCCTCGCCGGTGAAAGGCTCTGGACAGCAGGGTAGCGCCTGTCGGGGCCTCGTGATTTGCCTTGGCGCTGTACCTCTGTACCATGAAATGACCGTCAACGATTAACAGGGCGCCGCCCCCGGAAGAGGCCACGACAGTTCACATGATGCCACAGCCTCGGCCGTCGCCCAACCATCCACTCAGGAAACAGGACCCAATCCATGACCGCAACGAAAGCCTATGCCGCCCAATCCGCCAGCTCGGGCCTGAGCCCTTTCACCCTGGATCGGCGCGACCTGCGGCCCGATGACGTCGCCATTGAGATCGACTACTGCGGGGTCTGCCACACCGATATCCACTTTGCCGAGAACGATTGGGGCTTTTCAGTCTATCCGGTGGTACCAGGCCACGAGATCATCGGCCGGGTCACCGCCGTGGGCGACAAGGTCAGCCAGTACAAAGCCGGCGACCGGGTCGGTGTGGGCTGCATGGTGGATTCCTGCCGCCACTGCTCGGCCTGCGAATCCGGCCTGGAGCAATACTGCTTTGAGGGGATGACCGGCACCTACAACGGCGAGGATCGCCGCGATGGCAGCATCACCTACGGGGGCTACTCCGACAAGGTGGTGGTCAGCGAGCGCTTTGTCCTGCGTATTCCCGACAAGCTCGATCCGGCCGCCGCGGCGCCACTGCTGTGTGCCGGCATCACCACCTACTCTCCCCTGCGGCACTACGGCGTCAAGGCCGGCGATAAAGTCGGCGTACTGGGCATGGGCGGCCTGGGCCATATGGGCGTGAAGTTCGCCAAGGCCCTGGGTGCCGAAGTGACCATTTTCACCCGCTCCGAGGCCAAAGTCGCCGAAGCCAGACAACAGGGCGCCGATCATGTGATCATTTCCTCGGATGAAAAGCAGATGGAGGCGGCCACGGAGCAGTTCGATTTTCTGCTCGACACCATTCCGGTACAGCACGATCTGAACCCCTACCTCAACTGCCTGCGTTTTGACGGCAAGCACATCGTGGTGGGGCAGATTGATACCATTGAACCACCAGTGCACACCGGCAGTCTGATCATGAAGCGCCGGGTTCTGGCCGGCTCCATCATCGGCGGGATTCCCGAGACCCAGGAGGTGCTGGACTTCTGCGCGGAGCACGACATCAGCTGCGATGTTGAAATGATCAATATGCAGGACATCAACACCGCCTACGAGCGCATGAAAAAAGGCGATGTGAAATACCGGTTTGTAATTGACATGCAGAGCCTCAAAGCCGAGGCCTAGCGGTCCACTACAGCGGCCATATCCACAGCAGAAGGGGCGTGCCGAGGGCGATCACGATCAGCTCCATCGGCAGGCCCAGTCGCCAGTAGTCACCGAAGCGGAAACCGCCGGGACCCAGGATCAGGGTGTTGTTCTGGTGGGCAATGGGTGTCAGAAACGCACAGGAGGCGCCCACTGCCACCGACATCAGAAAGGTATCGGCATTCACGCCCAGTTGGTCGGCACTGCTGATGGCAATCTGGCACATCACCGCGGCCGTGGCGGCGTTGTTCATGAAGCTCGACAGCACCATGGTCACCACCATGATGATCACCAGCGCAATGATCGCACTGCCCATCGAGAACCAGTCCAACAACCAGACCGCGATCAGATCCGCCGCGCCGGTGCTGGCCATCACGCCCGCCACCGGCATCATGGCCGCAAGTAACACCACCACCGGCCAGTCGACCGACTCATATACCTGACGCAGCGGCAGGACACGCAGCGCCATATAGGCGAGCATGGCACCGGCGAAGGCCACTGCGGCGGGCAACCAGCCCAGAGCCGCCACCAGGACCGCGGCCGCCATCACCCCCACCGCGGTGGCCGCTTTGCCCTTGTCGGGCATGCCGATGGCGCGTTCGGCCAGGGGAATGCACCCGAAGTCCCGGGCGAAGGCCCCCAACGCATCGTTGGTGCCCTGCATCAGCAGCACATCGCCCGCGTGTACCCGGGTGGAGCGCAGCCGTTTGATGGAACGCTGCCCCTGGCGCGACAGGGCCAGCAGGTTGATGCCGTAGCGTGAGCGCAGGTGAATATCGCTGACCGTACGGCCGATCAGGTCGGAATCCGGCATGGCCACCAACTCCTGCAAGGTCAGGTCGGTCTCTTCCGGGCTCTTTTTTTCGCGTCCTTCCAGCTCGTCATCCGCCTCCGGGTCGTCAGACTCGACGCGGTTTCTGTCGATATTGTCTTGTCGGGCCTCGGGAGTCTTGCTCGACGCTACGCCCTCTTGCTCAGTCTCGTCCTCAGGCTCCTCTTCATGATCCTCTTCATGGCCCTCCTCTTGGTCCTCTTCAGGCTCTTCCTCAGATTCCTCTTCGAAGGCCTCTTCCAACGCCAACCCCAGACTGGACAGCACACTCGATAAGGCCTCGGGCTCAGACTCCAGCACCAGGATGTCGCCCTCGCGCAACACCCGATTGGCGTGCGGCGCCATCACGCGCATGTCACTTCGCACCATGCCCACGATCTGGGCCTCGCCTTCATCGAGCATCTGCTCAACGTCACCCAGCCGCTTGCCCACCACTTTGTTCTTTTCGCTCACGCGCACTTCGGTAATATAGGTGCCGGTATCAAAGCCCTCGGCCCCCGCCGGCTCGCGCCTGGGCACCAGTCGCCAGCCCAGCAGCGCAATAAAGGCCACCCCCGCGAGCGCCACCAGGCCGCCCACGGGAGAGAAGTCGAACATCCGGAAGGGCTCGCCCATCTCCTCGGCACGAAAGCCGGACACAATCAGGTTGGGCGGCGTACCGATCAGCGTGGTCATACCCCCCAGAATGGTGCCAAACGCCAGGGGCATCAGCACCGCCCCCGGTGGCACCCCCTGTTTGTTGGCCAGTTGTATGCCGATGGGCATCAACAGCGCCAGCGCCCCCACGTTGTTCATGAAGGCCGACAGCACGGCTCCGAGGCCTGTCAGGGCGGCAATGCCCAGCGCCAGGCCGCCACTTTTGGGCAGAACCTTCTGCGCCATGACATCAATGGCCCCGGTGAGCTGAAGCCCGCGACTGAGTACCAGCACACAGGCCACGGTAATCACCGCCCCGTGACCAAAACCGGAAAAGGCCTCATCCCCGGGAATCAGCCCGGCCACGACACAGGCCAGCAGCGCCGCCAGAGCCACCATATCGTGCCGCCAGCGGCCCCACAGAAACAGACCGATGCTGGCGGCCAGGATGGCGAGAATGATGGCTTGGTCTTGGGTCATGGCGCTTTACTCCAGGCGCAAATGGTCCAGATGAATCGTCTGCTTTTCTGAAATATTAGTGGCGAACAGTAACAGACGTCCAATCCCGGCCAGATTCATGTCGCGCCCGGCGGGCGCTTCGCGCACTTCCGCCAGTGAAATGCGATAGTGATTCCAGCCGGGCGCCAGCTCCAGACGTTTGTTGAGGCGGTCGTCGTAGCGATTGGAGTGCCGATCATGCCGGTGATCATTGATGCGCAGAGTCATCACCAGTGGCTGCTCGGTGTGCAGGGAAAACGCCAGCCACTGATAACCACGCCAGTCACTGACCAGGTGGTTCAGGCTGGCGCCGGTATAGCGTCGCTCACCACTGGGGTCGCCCAGCGGGATGGCCAGGCTGTATTCGCCCTGAGCCACCGGCTCGGTCACACGCTTGAGCCCCCCACTCCAGGACGCAAGGTCGCGCTGATGCTCAAAGTCCGACAGTACCGGGAACTGTTGCACCCGGTGGTAGTGACTCAATAACTCGCTACCCAAACCGGCCAACTGCCAGAGCAGTAACAGTGATGACAGGAACCGTCCCGTCCAGACGCGCCAGTCGGGCCGCAGCCCCCAGAAAAGCCCGAACCAGGTACCGATGAGGTTGCGCATCACATCGTTCCAACTGGCATCGCGCCCCACTTGAGACTGGATTGCTTCGATGACCAGGCTGGAAAAAAACACCGCAAGACTCAGGAACAACCAGCGCCGAGGCGTATCCAGGCGAATCCAGTGTCCGAGCCACACAATGAACAGGGCAAAGAACACCATGTGTCCCTGGCTCCAGGCCGTGCGGTACACAGGCGGGGAAACCCAGTCGGGCCCGCCGATAAAAAACAGTGGCACCGCTACCAGCAAAGGCAGAAGCAGCCAGCGGCGCCATATCGAGCGAACCCGATCCCCCTCGTCCATCAATAGTGATACCCAATGGTCAACATATAGGCAGGCTCATTCAGTTCGGTGCGGCCCCAACGATCAAAATCCAGTTCGCCCTTCAGCCGGCGAACATTGATCCCCAGATTGATCTTCCGGTTGACCGTAAATTCCAGGCCGAAACGGGCGTAAGGTGCCAGTATCAGATCCCATTCTGCACCGCTCAGATCAACCGACAGGCGATTGCCATCGCTCACGTCGTCATAGTAGTAGTCTGGATTGCCGACTCGGCCCCAGTAGAGCGCTGGCCCAGTGGAGGCATAGACCCGCACCCAGTCAACCGGACGCAGACTGACGAAACCGCCCAGAGAAAAGTCACCCAGCCATTGTTCACTGCTGACCCTGACTTGTGAATTGCGGCCGGCAAGGAACAGGCCGTAACCACTATTGCTGTTGTGGCCTACCTGGGCACCCATTTCCCATCCGTACTGAAAATCGCCGTGCTCACTCGCCAGCTGGCCCACAAAACCGAAAGTATCAAAGGACTGCTCCCATTCCGTCATGGGAGTGGAAGCCTCCGTCTCCCGGCCCCGGGAATAAGTGTCGAAAACTCCCACAGTGGCCTGCACATAGCGAGTGGGGCTGTGGTTCATCCGGGACGTTAAATAAGAGTACTGAGCGCTGACGGTTGCAGGCCAGAACGCGGCCGCCGCCAAAATCCCAACGTAAACAAAAAAGTTCACCCGGTGCTTTTTATTAATCATTCTCAATACATCCATTTTCGGCCTCCTGTTGCCTGTTATTGACGGCCGGTGGTTACCGCTCAATTATCAAAACCGCGCCTGTCCCATACCATTGAACTGCTTGGCCAGATTGGTGGCGTAGTTGTCCGTCATGCCGCTGATGTAGTCAATCACTGCCATCAGCGCCTGATACTTGTAGCTTCCCTCTTTGGCGAATACCGAGGGGTGAAAGTTGTTATCGCCCATCAGCGCGCGCACGCGATTGTCTTTGTAGGTCACCTGTTCCGGGTCGCCCAGCAACGCATCCACGGCGCCGCACAACGTGCTCAGCAGAGTGCCGATGGTATTGTAGGCGCCGATTTCCAGCTCCACCCGCTGGGCGTGATTGAAAATACGCTGGCGCGCCAGGTCCTTGGCGGCGGCCACTGCGTCGCGCACCTTGGGCTCGCAGAGCGCGATCAGATCGCCCTGCACCCGCCCGGCAAGAAAGTCTTCCTGATGCGCCATAAAGGCTTCGGCACCGGCATCGATCAGGGCGCCAATCACCTTGCCCCGCAATATCGCGGGTTTACGCCCATCGTCCACCCGGGCCAGATTCTTTTCCAGCTCGGCCAATTGCGCCGGTTCAATCACCGAGCTCAAGATGTCATAGACTTCCGGCCAGTTGAGCAGCCCCATTTCCAGGCCGTCTTCCAGGTCGAGAATGCAATAACAAAAGTCGTCCGCCGCTTCCATCAGGTACACCAGTGGATGGCGACAGTACCAATGCTCCCCCACCGGAAGCAGGCCGGTGTGGTGGGCAATCTCGTGAAAGTAGTCCAGCTCAGTCTGGAAGACGCCATACTTGTTATTTTTGGGTCGCTGGTTCTGCACGCTCGGCGTCGCCGTCCAGGGGTATTTAATTGAGGCGCCGAGTGTGGCGTAGGTCAGTCGCATGCCCTCCTCGTACTGATAATACTCCAGCGTGGTCAGCACCCGCAGGCTCTGGGCATTGCCTTCAAACAGGCGGATATCATCCCGTTCGGCTTCGGTGAGCGCCTCCAGATACTGGCGCCCCTCTTTCTGAAACCAGTTGCGGATGGCCTCCTCCCCGGTATGACCGAAGGGCGGGTTGCCGATGTCGTGGGCCAGACAGCTGGCCTGCACAATATCCCCGATGTCGGTCGGCAGCACCGGCTCGGGCAGATCGCCCCGGGCCTGGAGAGCGTTGCCCACCCGCATTCCCAATGTCCGCCCAACGCAGGCTACCTCGAGGCTGTGGGTCAGCCGGTTGTGAACATGGTCATTGGCCGCCAGTGGATGCACCTGGGTTTTGCGCGCCAGACGACGGAAGGCGCCGGAGAAGGTAATCTTGTCGTGATCGGAGTAAAACGCGGAGCGCCCCTCCTCGCTTTTGGCGGGGCGCCGGCCCAGACGCTCGGCACAGAGCAGTTGTTCCCAGTTCATGGTCATGCAATCGATCCTCGAGGGCCTGATAATACAGTTCTGCAATGTACCCCAGTATGAATCATCAGCACAAACCCGCCCAACATTAGGGCGCCATGCCCAAGCGCGGAGCATCCGGGCGAGCCATCGCGCTCTGATACTGGCCCGACCATTGACCTAAAGAACGCGTAAGCACCTGATTTAAAAGCCTTTACGCGGCTTCATGGCGTACGGGGAAACTCTGGCACAGTTTCTGCTGAATACAATCTTGCATACAAGATGGTATTTCCAGAGGAACTGTAATGACGCCCCAAACCGGCTGGACTGTGAACGACTGGCGCCAGGCTTACCAGAAGAAAACGCTGGAGCCCCGTGCCGCCCTGCAATCGCTGCGTGCGCAACTCTCGGTCGACGATCCGGCCTGGATCTATATTCTCACCGAAGAAGAGGTGGATGCCCAGCTGCAACAACTGCAGGACCGGGGCATGCCCGAGACCCTGCCGCTCTACGGGGTGCCCTTTGTCATCAAGGACAATATCGATGCGGCCGGTCTGCCCACCACCGCCGCCTGCCCGGCTTACCGCTACCTCGCCTCGGACGATGCCAACAGCGTCGCACGGCTGAAAGCCGCCGGCGCGATCCTCATTGCCAAAACCAACCTGGACCAGTTTGCCACCGGGTTGGTGGGCACTCGCTCACCCTACGGAGCGGTGCCCAACAGCTTCAATCCCGACTACGTGTCCGGCGGCTCCAGTTCCGGTTCTGCCGTGGCGGTTAGCCGTGGCCTGGTGCCCTTCAGCCTGGGCACCGATACGGCCGGCTCCGGACGGGTGCCCGCCGGCTTCAACAACATTGTGGGCCTCAAGCCCACCAAAGGGCGCTTCAGCATCAGTGGCGTGGTGCCCGCCTGCAAAAGCCTTGACTGTGTCTCGGTTTTTGCCCTGAACGTGGAAGATGCCGAGACCGTCGCCTCGGTGATGGAAGGCTTTGACTACACCGATGGCTACTCCCGCCGGGCGCCCCATCCCGCCCGCTACTTTGCCGAAAACCCACGCTTCGGCATTCCCGCGCAACCCGAGTGGTTTGGCGACCAACACGCCCAGGCCGCCTGGAAACGGACTCTGGAGCAGCTGGAGCTCCAGGGCGTCGAGCTGGTGCCACTGGATTTCACTCCCATGCAGACGCTCGCGCAACTGCTCTATAGCGGGCCCTGGGTGGCCGAGCGCCACGCGGCCGTGGACGACTTCATGGCCGATCACGGCAATGGGATGAACGAGGTAGTGCGCGGCATCATCGAGCAGGCGACGAAATTTTCAGCCACCGACGCCTACAAGGCTGAGTACCGACGGGCCGAGCTGGCCCGGGAAATCCAGACCCTGATGCAGTCGCTCGACGCCCTGCTGGTCCCCACGGCGCCGCGGCTGCCGACGATCGCGCAGGTGCAGGCCGATCCGGTCAAGGTCAACAGCCAGCTGGGCACCTGGACCAACTTCGTCAATCTGGCCGACTGCAGTGCCCTGGCGCTGCCCGCGGGCCTGCGCACCGACGGCCTGCCCTTCGGCATCACCCTGATCGCGCCCGCCTGGCAGGACGCCGCCCTGGCGGACTTCGGCCGACGCTGGCAGCGTGCCCAACCCTGGAAGCGCGGCGCCACCGACCTGCCCCTGCCCGAGCCCGTCGAGCCCGAAACGCCGCCCGAGGGACATGTGCGTCTGGCCGTAGTGGGCGCCCACCTGAGCGGCATGCCCCTGAACACCCAACTGACCGAACGCCACGCGCGTTTTGTTCAGAGCACCTTCACGGCCGACCACTACCGGCTGTTCGCCCTGCCCAACACCACTCCGCCCAAGCCCGGCCTGATTCGTGCCGCCAGCGACACCGGAGGGGAGATTACCGTGGAGTTGTGGGACATGCCCCTGGATCAGTTCGGCCGTTTCGTGAATCTGGTACCAGCGCCGCTGGGCATCGGCACACTGACGCTCAAAGACGGGCGCGAAGTGAAGGGGTTCATTTGCGAGGGCGCGGCGATCGAAGGCGCTGAGGAGATTACCCAGCTTGGTGGGTGGCGGGCCTATATCGAGAGCCTGCAATAGAGGTTGTCCGCCGCAACGCCCGGTGCTTCTGGTGGGCGAAGCCCACCCTACGAGCTCGTTATTGGTGGGCAGAGCCCACCCTACGGGCTAACACAAAGCATTATTGATGGAGAACAACCATGCTTCACACGGTACTCATTGCCAACCGCGGTGAAATCGCGGTTCGCATCGCCAAGACGCTGAAGAAAATGGGCATCACCTCGGTGGCGGTGCACTCGCACGCCGATCGCAACAGCGCACATGTGGACGCCGCCGATATCGCCATCAACCTGGGCGGCGAAAGCGCGACCGAGAGCTATCTGAAAGTGGATAAAATTCTGGCTGCCGCCCGGGAAACCGGGGCTCAGGCCATCATTCCCGGCTACGGCTTTCTCTCGGAGAATGCCGAGTTCTGCGAGCAGTGTGAAGCCGAGGGCATTGCCTTCTGCGGCCCCACGCCGCAACAGATTCGCGAGTTTGGCCTGAAGCACACCTCGCGCGAAATCGCCGAAAAAGCCGGCGTGCCCCTGACGCCCGGCACCGGCTTGCTGGACTCACTGGAGGAGGCGGTAGCCGCCGCCGATCGGATCGGCTACCCGATCATGCTCAAAAGCACCGCCGGGGGCGGCGGCATCGGCCTGACCCGCTGCGACGACAAAGCGGCATTGATGGAAGCGTTTGAAACCGTCAAACGGCAGGGACAGAATTTTTTCAGCGACAGCGGCGTGTTTCTCGAACGCTTTGTCGACAACGCCCGCCATGTGGAAGTGCAGATTTTTGGCGACGGCGAGGGCAAGGTACTGGCGCTGGGCGAGCGCGACTGCTCCCTGCAGCGGCGCAACCAGAAAGTGGTGGAAGAAACTCCCGCCCCCAAGCTGCCGGCCGCCACCCGCGAAAAACTGCTGCAGGTTTCCACGCAACTGGGCGAGGCGGTCAAATACCGCTCGGCCGGCACCATCGAATACATTTACGATCCGGCGCGTGATGAGTTTTATTTTCTGGAAGTGAACACCCGCCTGCAGGTGGAACACCCCATTACCGAGGCCTGCACCGGAGTCGACCTGGTGGAGTGGATGATACAGACTGCGGCGGGCGAACCGCCCGAGCTGGACATCGAGATTGAACCGAAAGGCGCCGCCATTGAAGTGCGCCTCTACGCCGAAGACGCGGTGCGGGACTTTCAGCCCTCGCCCGGCACCCTGACCGAAGTGGTGTTTCCGGAGGATGCGCGCATCGACACCTGGGTGTCCGCCGGCACCGAAGTCTCGCCCCACTACGACCCCATGATCGCCAAGATCATTGTGCACGGCAAAGACCGTCAGGATGCCATCGCCAAAATGCTGCATGCCCTGAGCGCCACCCGCACCGCCGGCATTGCCACCAACCTGGAGTATCTGCGTCAGATCGTGGGCTCGGATTTTTTTGCCAGCGGCGATGTGGCCACCAATAAACTGGCCGACTTTGTCTACCGCCCGCCGGTGGTGGAAGTGATTCAGCCGGGCACCTACACCAGCATTCAGGACTACCCGGGACGCGTGGGCTACTGGGGCATCGGGGTACCGCCCTCGGGCCCGATGGACGATTACGGTTTTCGCCTGGCCAACCGCATTGTCGGTAACCACGAGCACGCCGCCGGTCTGGAGTTCACCATCATCGGCCCCAAGTTACGCTTTCATGCCGACACGGTCATCGCCCTGACCGGTGGTCACACGGCGGCCACTCTGGATGGCGAGGTCGTTCCGCACTGGCAGCCGATTCCGGTCAAGGCCGGACAGGTGCTGGATGTGGGCAAAGCCGAAAACGGCTGTCGCACCTATCTGGCCGTGCGCAACGGTTTTGATGTGCCCGAGTATCTGGGCAGCCGCTCAACCTTTGCGCTGGGCCAGTTTGGCGGCCACGCCGGCCGCGTCCTGCGCGCGACCGACATGCTCATGCTCAACAATCCCGAGCTCGAAGCCTGCACCACCCCCGCCCCCATCGCCGAGCCCGCGCCGGCACCGGCCGGGTTGATTCCCGATTACGTCAACGAAACCCTCGACGGACCGCGCGAGTGGGAAATCGGTGTGCTCTACGGGCCCCACGGTGCGCCCGACTTTTTCAAGGAAGAAGCCATCGAAATGTTTTTCAACACCGCCTGGGAGGTGCACTACAACTCCAATCGCCTGGGCATTCGCCTCAACGGCCCCAAGCCCAGCTGGACCCGCAGCGACGGTGGCGAGGCGGGGTTGCATCCGTCCAACATTCACGACACCGAGTACGCGGTGGGCTCGATCAACTTTACCGGCGACATGCCGGTCATCCTTACCAAGGATGGCCCCAGTCTGGGCGGGTTTGTCTGCCCGGTCACCATCGTCAAGGCCGAGCTGTGGAAGGTGGGTCAGGTCAAACCCGGCGACCGCTTGCGCTTCAAACAGTTGAGCTTTGATCAGGCGCTGGCCATGGAACTGAGCCAGGACAAAGCCGTAGAGGAGTTGAAAGAACAGCCGCCGATTGAGCCCATACCCATTCCCGAACCGGAGCACGACCTGTCCCCCTGCATTCTGGCCGCCCTGCCCGAAGCGGAGGGCCGACCGGAGGTGGTCTATCGCCAGGCGGGCGACAAATACATTCTGATGGAATACGGCCCCCTGCTCATGGACCTGCGTTTCCGTCTGCGGGTGCACGCCATGATGGAGGCGCTCAAAGAAAACCCCATTGAGGGCATTATCGAACTCTCGCCCGGGGTGCGCTCGCTGCAGGTGAACTACGACAGCCGCGTGATTCACCAGCGCGATCTGGTCAAGGCATTGCTGGATATCGAAGAGCATCTGCCCCCCGTGGACAAGATGCGCGTGCCCAGCCGGGTGATCCATCTGCCCATGGCGTTTGAGGATTCCGCCACCCTGGAAGCGGTCGCCAAGTACCGGCAATCGGTTCGCGATACCGCTCCCTGGCTGCCCAGCAACACCGAGTTCATGCGTCGCATCAACGGCCTGGAGTCCATCGAACAGGTGCGCGACGTTCTGTTCAATGCCAGCTACCTGGTACTGGGGCTGGGCGATGTCTATCTGAGTGCGCCCTGCGCGGTGCCCATTGATCCGCGCCACCGGTTGCTCACATCAAAATACAACCCGGCGCGCACCTACACGGCCGAAGGCACCGTGGGTATCGGCGGGGTGTATATGTGCATCTATGGCATGGACTCGCCCGGCGGCTACCAGCTGGTGGGGCGCACCCTGCCGATCTGGAACAAGTTTCTGAAAAACGATGTGTTCATCAACGGCGAACCCTGGCTGTTGCGGTTTTTTGACCAGGTGCGCTACTACCCGGTCAGCGAAGAGGAACTCACCGAACAGCGCGAGGCCTTTCGCGAGGGCCGGCTGAGTGTCCGCATTGATGAAGATGTGTTCGATATTGCCGAGCACGAACAGTTTCTCGCCGACAACGCCGAGAGCATTGCCGTCTTCAGGAAAAAACAGCAGGCCGCCTTCACCGAAGAGGTCGCACTCTGGCAGGCGGATGAAGAAAAACAGGTGGAAGCCGCGCTTCAGGCCGCGCCGGGAATAGATCCCAACGAGGTCGACGGCCATGCGGTAACCGCCGATATCAGTGGCAGTGTCTGGAAGCTGCTAGTCGAGCCCGGGGACAAGATAAAAATCGATCAACCGCTGCTGATTGTCGAAGCCATGAAAATGGAATTCTCGGTGTGCGCCGACCGGGCGGGTACCGTGGGCGACGTTCACTGCGCGCCGGGCAAGCAGGTCAACGCCGGCGACCTGTTGATGGTGCTGGGCGACTGAAATACTGCGCCGCTCCGCAAACCACCGGGGCGGTCGATAAAACTCAGTCAGCCTGGGCCGCCAGGGGGGCGCCCGGCTCCAGATCCACCAGCACGCGATTGTTCAGCCGGGCGGCTTCGTTCCATTCGTGGGCAGAAGTGGAACCGGCCATCGCCGGATAGTCGCGGAAGACCCGGTCGAGAGGCCGGATGATGAGATCGATGGCCTCGTTCATGTAGAGGGACGACTCGGCCAGCATGGCCTCAAGCCGCTCGGCCATCACGTCGGAGGCGTTCATTCCGAAGAACTCACTGACCAGTGCGCAGTCTTCCATTCGGCTGTCGCTGTCGGGCAACTGGGGCTGCCCACCCATGTCGGTGACCACACAGAAATCGCCGGCATTGACGCTCACCTGAATTCGACCGCGAAAGTCACGGCTGCTCAGTCGCGCGATCAGTTCGTTCAGACGTTGGGCAGTTTCCGGGGCCACCAGGTCCCGGTGAAATCCCTGAAGGCTGCTCTGGTTGATGGCCCAGGACAGGTCCGGCAAATAACGCTCGGCCAACGGGGTGTCCGGAGGAGTGGACGAGCGGGAAGAAGCGACCGGTGCGGTGTCCGCCCGATGCGCCGCGTTGCGTTCAAACTCGGCCAGCGCCGAGCTTACTTGCGCGCTCTGCTCGGCCTGGTGCGCCTGCACCGATTCCATCTGCCGGTCAAGCTGCCACCAACCCAGGCCTCCGAGCGCGATCAGGGCAACGACCGCCGCCACGCGAGCCAATCCGCCCCGCGACCGGGTGGTATTGTGGGTCGACTGGCTCTCGGCCTCCTGTGAATCTTCCTCAGTCTTTCGGGAATCGACGTTGGCCTGCTTCAGGTCGCCCACTTCGGTAGCCAGTTTGTTCACCAGGTGCCGGACTCCCTGCATTTCGCGCACAAGGCGGGAGGTGACAATGCGCCGGTTGTCATCAATGGTGTGTTCCAGCTCGCGCAGGCGCAGTTCCAATGACAGGAGGTTGCCGGTCTCCGGCGGATTGTCTGGTTCCCCGCAGCCCTGCCCGGTCGCCGCCACGTCTTCGGTGGGTAGCGCTGCCTCGGGGGCACTGTCCCTTCTGGCTTTTTCGGATGCGCTCCGATCCTCTTCCCGATAGATATGAATGGCTTTGAGCACGTGGCTCAGATCAGTGGCGTTAATGGTGTCTTTGCTCACCACATCCAGCGCACCCAGGGCGCGGGCCTGGCTGGTGTACACATCCCCGCTTTTGGATGTGTACATGATCACCGGAATGGTCGCGGTCGCCGGGTGGGACTTGATGATCTGCAGCGCGCGAAAGCCATCCATGCCCGGCATCAGGTGATCCATGAACACCACATCCGGCACACTGCTCGATAAATAGCTCAAGGCCGACTCGGCCGAATCGACGGCCACAATATCGAGATCATAGGAGCGAAGCAGTTTCTTCAACCGATGCTGCGCGGTTCTGGAATCATCGACGATCAATGCGCGTTTGGTTGCCATGGCCTTGGAATCCCTGGTTATTATACTAGCGTGCTGTAGCACCGGAACCATACCAAATAGGTTCCGCCGTTACGCTGGACTGAGTCACAGCCAGACTTTGCAATCGGTCACTGTTTGGGCAGTCGGCGAGTTGTCGCAAATTTCAACTGACCCCCTTCTGGCAAGCTCTTCCATGAGGCAGGCAACGTATTGCACGCTCCAAATAAGTGCACCCAATTCGGCCTCTATTTTCCGTATTTCTTCCGCCCTTTCCACCTAAGTGACTGAAATCACGGTGTTCTCCTCACTCCCATAAGCCAGCGACACGTTTGGCACACTTCCTGCTGAATACAATCTTGCATACATGATGATATTCAAGGCGGACCCGGTGACTCGACCCAACAACACTCGACAAAGTCTGACCGAGCGAATTTACGCCGCACTGAAGCAGGAGATTTTTGACTTTGTGCTGCTACCGGGCGACCGGTTCACTGAAAGCGAAGTGGCCGCGCGTATGACCGCCAGTCGCACTCCGGTCAGAGAAGCACTGACCCTGCTGCAACGGGAAGGCTTCGTGGATGTGATGTTCCGCAGTGGCTGGCAGGTCAAACCGTTCGACTTTGAACAGTTCGACCAGCTGTATGAACTGCGCATCATTCTGGAAATGGCGGCCATCCGTCGGCTCTGTGAAATGAACACCCTTCCCGACCTGGAAGACCTGAAAGATTTCTGGCTGGTGGAGCCGGATGATCGGCTGGATGACGGCCCACACGTCAGCGCCATGGACGAGCGCTTCCACATCCGGCTGGTGGAAGCCAGCGGTAACCGGGAGATGGCCCGCGTGCACCACAACATTACCGAACGGCTGCGCATCATCCGGCGGATCGATTTTACCCAGCGGCCACGCGTTGAGGCGACCTACGACGAACACGCGAAAATACTGCGCACCATCATCAAGCGCCGGGCCGACGAAGCGCAGCGCTTGCTCAAGACCCATATTGAAGAGAGTCAGACCGAAGTGCGGAAGATCACCCTGCACATGTTGCACGAGGCCAGACAGCAGCCGTCTGACGTCAGACTTTCAGAAGGGGTGGGCTCGGCCAGGCCGTGACACTCTCACCCAGTGATTTCAGGAAGATTGCCGTTAAAAACAGGAGTTTTATCCGCGTTCCCCGGACGCAAAACCACACCATCATTGATAATCAATGGAGAATGACAAATGAAGCTTAAATCCATCCTCAAACCAGTCGGGGCACTCGGCATCGCCTGCGGCCTGACTCTAAGCGCTTTTAGTACACACGCGCAAGACGACGAAGACACCATCAAAGTCGGTGTGCTTCACTCGCTGTCCGGCACCATGGCCATCTCGGAAACCACCCTGAAAGACACGGTCGAAATGCTGGTGGAAGAACAGAACAAGAAAGGCGGACTTCTGGGTAAAAAACTCGAAGCCGTTGTGGTCGACCCCGCCTCTGACTGGCCACTGTTTGCCGAGCGCACCCGCGAGCTGATCACCCAGGAAGACGTCGATGTGATCTTCGGTTGCTGGACGTCGGTCTCGCGCAAAGCGGTACTGCCGGTCATCGAAGAGCTCAATGGTCTTCTCTTTTACCCCGTTCAGTACGAAGGTGAAGAGTCCTCGCGCAACGTCTTCTATACCGGCGCGGCGCCCAACCAGCAGGCCATTCCCGCCGTGGACTACCTGATGAACGATCTGGAAACCGAGCGCTGGGTACTGGCCGGTACCGACTATGTTTACCCGCGCACCACCAACCGCATTCTGGAAGCCTACCTGAAATCCAAGGGCGTGGCTGACGAAGATATCATGATCAATTACACCCCCTTCGGCCACTCCGACTGGCAGAACATCGTGTCCGAGATCAAGCGTTTCGGTAGCGCGGGCAAGAAAACCGCCGTGGTTTCCACCATCAATGGCGACGCCAATGTGCCCTTCTACCGCGAGCTGGGCAACCAGGGTGTATCGTCAACCGACATTCCCGTGGTGGCCTTCTCCGTGGGTGAAGAAGAGCTCTCCGGCATGGACACCAGCCCGCTGGTCGGCCACATGTCCGCCTGGAACTATTTCATGAGCGTGGATACCCCGCAGAACGAAGAGTTCATCAAAACCTGGCACGAGTTCACCGGCGATGAAGATCGCGTGACCAATGACCCGATGGAAGCGCACTACATCGGCTTCAACATGTGGGTGAAAGCGGTCGAGAAGGCCAAGAGCACCGATACGGATGCAGTGGTAGATTCCATTGTCGGCGTTGAGGTTCCCAACCTGACCGGCGGTACCAGCAAAATGCTGGCCAACCACCACATTGAAAAGCCCGTACTGATCGGTGAAATCCAGGAAGACGGCCAGTACTTTGTCGTTTCTCAAACCGATGATCTGGTACCCGGCGACGCTTGGTCTAATTACCTCGAAGGCAGCAAGAACCTGATTGGCGACTGGACTGATCCCATCAACTGCGGCAACTACAACACGGTAACCGAAGAGTGCCTGGGTTCGACGGCCATGCAGGAGTAATAGCCATCAGTTCCACCAAGCACTGATTGACGCCCGGACCCGCCACATGAACGACCCGTGGCGGGCACCGGGCTTCTCGCAGGGGGTTTGCAACTCCCGTTAGTCTTCGATGCGATGTTAAACGGTAAACCTATGAACAACTTTCACTACAGGATGTCGCCGCCAACGCCACGCTCACCGGCGATCAGGCTCGGCTGGCTGGCCGGCCTCGCGCTCTGCCTGAGCCTGGCACTCGGCCTGAACGCCCACCCCAGCGTGGCTCAGTCCGAAAATCCTCCTCCAGGCCAGGGCGCTACCGATAGCGACTCCCAGACCAAAGCCGAGGCGGCATTGCAGGAAGGCCCGATGGGGACGGGGGAGAAAGATCAGCCGTTCAATGACCTGGTTTACCGCCTGGTACAGGGCAACCTCAAGGAAATATCCGAGGCCGTGGATGGTCTGGTGGAGCTGGAACACGAGCGCAGCGCCGCCGTGCTGGATGCCCTGCAACGCGGCGACCTGTTTGCCGATCGCTCAAGCCCCCCGACGGTCGCCATCCGTCAGGAAGCCGGCTTCATGCTGGAATTTTTTACCGGTTCGCCCGTCATGGCCGAAACCGCCGAACAATTGAAACAGGTGCGGATCAACAACCGCTTGCGCAGCCAGCTCAGCACCTTGATGGCCAAGCTGGAACTCAACCACGAAGACGCCGAAGTTCGCTACGAAGCCGTGCGACGACTGATCAGCGATGGTATCGACGAGGACACCGTTGAATTGATCAGGCAGCGGCAGGAAAAAGAGACCTCCCCGCTGGTCAACGACGCCCTTGATGCGGCGTTGGCACTGTACCGACTCGAGGACGACGATGCCGAGGTACGTCTCGCCGCCATTGATGTGCTCAGCGGCTCACTCGAACAGGAAGCGCGCAACAATCTGCGCCTTGTGGCGGCTGATGACCCCGATGATTCGGTGAGGGCCGCCGCCGGAAGCGCGCTGGAATCCATTTCCGGGCGCATCAAGTTCTACCGCTTTCTCGAAACGCTGTTCTTTGGCCTGAGCCTGGGCTCGGTTCTGTTGCTCGCCGGTATCGGCCTGGCGATCACCTTTGGCGTCATGGGTGTGATCAACATGGCCCACGGCGAATTGATGATGATCGGCGCCTATACCACCTGGATGGTGCAGCAACTGTTCCCGGACCTGATCGAATGGAGTCTGCTGATCGCCGTGCCCGCCGCGTTTGTCGTGTCCGGCCTGGTGGGCATCGCCATCGAGCGCGGGGTCATCCGCTTTCTGTACGGGCGCCCACTGGAAACCCTGCTCGCCACTTTCGGCATCAGCCTGATTCTGCAGCAGACCGTGCGTACGCTGTTCAGCCCGCTCAACCGCTCGGTCAGCTCACCGGACTGGATCAGCGGCACGCTCACTATCAACCCGGTGCTCTCCATCACTTATACCCGCCTGTTCATCCTGATTTTCGGGCTGATGGTGTTCTTCGCCCTGATCGGCGTGATGAAGCGCACTTCTCTGGGCCTGAAGGTCCGCGCCGTTTCCCAGAACCGCGCCATGGCGCGCGCCGTCGGCGTTCGCTCCAGTTGGGTGGACGCCCTCACCTTCGGCCTGGGTTCCGGCGTGGCCGGTATTGCCGGTGTGGCCCTGTCGCAGATCACCAACGTCGGGCCCAACCTGGGCCAAGCCTACATCATCGATTCGTTCATGGTGGTGGTCTTCGGTGGGGTTGGCAACCTCTGGGGCACCCTGGTCAGCGCCATGAGCCTGGGCATCATCAACAACTTCCTGGAGCCCTATGCCGGCGCCATGCTGGCCAAAGTGATGGTTCTGATCATGTTGATCCTGTTCATCCAGAAGCGACCCAAGGGCCTCTTTCCGCAGAAAGGCCGGGCCGCGGCGGATTGACGCCGGCCGAAAAACAGTGAAGCGGGCGGGCGCGAGCCCCGTCCGGTTTTTAGGGAACACACAGCGTTCGAGAAGAATTTATGTTGATACAACGTCTACTATTCAATGATCGCGGCGGCATGGTGGTGCTGGGGATTATCGCCCTGGCCACGGTGATCGTCCCGATTCTCAATCTGGCCCTGCCGCCGGAATCCCCACTGCATGTCTCCAACTACATGGTGGCGCTGCTGGGTAAATTTCTGTGCTTCGCCCTGCTCGCCCTGTCCGTGGACCTGATCTGGGGCTATGCGGGCATTCTGTCGCTGGGCCATGGGGCCTTCTTCGCCCTGGGTGGTTACGGCATGGGCATGTACCTGATGCGCCAGATCGGGGACCGGGGCGTCTACGGTCACCCGGAGCTGATGGACTTCATGGTGGTACTGAGCTGGGACAGTCTGCCCTGGTACTGGCAGGGCTTTGACATGTTCTGGTTCGCCATGATGATGGTGCTGCTGGTGCCGGGGCTGCTGGCGCTGGTATTTGGCTGGCTCGCCTTCCGCTCGCGCGTGACCGGGGTGTACTTTGCCATCATCACCCAGGCATTGACTTACGCCCTGATGCTGGCCTTTTTCCGCAACGAAATGGGCTTTGGCGGCAACAACGGCCTGAACGATTTCAAGGAAATTCTCGGCTTTGATATCAATGCCAAGGGCACCCGTGTGGGGCTGTTCATTGCCTCGTCCCTGGCGCTGATGCTCGGCTACTTTGCCTGCCGCTACATTGTTACCTCCCGTATGGGCCGGGTCATTCTTTCCATCCGCGATGCCGAAAGCCGCACCCGCTTCTGCGGCTACAAGGTCGAATCCTACAAGCTGTGGTTGTTCGTCTTCTCTTCCATGCTCGCCGCTGTGGCCGGCGCGCTCTATGTGCCCCAGGTGGGCATCATCAACCCGGGCGAGTTCTCCCCACTGAACTCGATCGAGATGGTGATCTGGGTTGCCACCGGCGGTCGCGGCACCCTCTTTGGCGCCATCGTCGGGGCATTCTCGGTGAACTACGCCAAGACCTTTTTCACCGCCTGGTCGCCGGAGGCCTGGCTGTTTATTCTCGGCTCGCTGTTTGTGCTGGTGACCCTGCTCCTGCCCCAGGGCCTGGTCGGCCTGTTCAAACGCTTCCAGCGTCGGAGCAAATCCGATGAGTACGACCAGGGCACACCCGAGAGCGCACAGAGCGAGAGCGCGCCGGAGCCCGACACTGACAGGAAAGAAGGGGGTGCGGTATGAACCTGATCAAACAGGCCCAGCAGTTCAGCCAGAAAGCGATACCCAAAAAAGATCCCAACTTTCGTCGGCCCATTGATACCAGCCACGGCCCGATTTTGTATGTCGAGGATGTGACGGTCAGCTTTGACGGCTTCAAAGCACTGAACAACCTGAACCTCTACGTCAATGATGGCGAGTTGCGCTGCATTATCGGACCCAATGGCGCGGGCAAAACCACCATGATGGATGTGATCACAGGCAAAACCCGACCCGATACCGGCAGCGTGTTTTTCGGTCAACAGATCGACCTGCTGGGCCTGTCCGAACATCAGATCGCCCGGGGCGGTATTGGGCGCAAATTCCAGAAGCCCACAATCTTTGAGCCGCTGAGCGTTTACGAAAATCTGGAACTGGCCACCGCCGGCGACAAGCGCGTCTGGCTCACACTGACGCGCGAGCTCAGTGGCGAGCAGCGGGACCGTATCGATGAGGTGATGGTCCAGATCGGTCTTAAAAACCACCGCCATCAGTTGGCCGGCGCCCTCTCTCACGGTCAGAAGCAGTGGCTGGAAATCGGCATGCTGCTGATGCAGAGCCCCCGGGTGCTGTTGGTGGACGAGCCGGTGGCGGGCATGACCGGGGAGGAAGTGGAGCACACCGCCGAGCTGCTCACCTCGCTGGAGGGCAAGCACTCGGTAATCGTGGTCGAGCACGACATGGCGTTCGTGCGCTCCATCGCCCGCCAGGTCACGGTGCTGCACCAGGGCTCGGTGCTCGCGGAAGGCACCATGGACCAGGTCCAGAACAACCCCAAGGTGATTGAAGTCTACCTGGGCGAATAACACGATTGACGGTAGGAGACACCCGTGCTCAAGATCGACAGTATTAACCAGTTCTACAGCCAGAGTCACATTCTCTGGGACCTGAGCCTGGAGCTCAAGCAAGGCACCTGCGGCACCCTGCTGGGCCGCAACGGCGTGGGCAAAACCACGCTGCTCAAATGCATTACCGGACTGCTCCCGGTCAAAGACGGTCAGATTGCGCTGGACGGCAAGGACATCACCCGCGTTTCCACGGAAAACCGCGCCCGGGCCGGCATCGGCTACGTACCCCAGGGGCGGGAGATCTTCCCCCTGCTGACCGTGGAGGAGAACCTGCGGATCTCCCTGGGCGCCCGCTCCGACCGCGCCCGGCACATCCCCCGGCACATCTACGACCTGTTTCCCGTGCTCAAAGAGATGCGCAACCGCCGCGGCGGCGACCTCTCGGGCGGCCAACAGCAACAGCTGGCCATCGGCCGGGCACTGGTGCTGGACCCCAAACTGCTGATCCTGGACGAGCCCACCGAGGGCATCCAGCCCAATATCGTGCGGGACATCGGCAACGTCATCACCAAACTTAACAAGGAGATGGGGCTCACGGTGCTGCTGGTGGAGCAAAAGCTGCCTTTCGCGCGCAAGGTGGGCCACGACTTCTTCATCATGGAGCGCGGCCATCTGCAGGCCCAGGGCCCGATCGCGGACCTCAGCGACTCCCTGGTCAAGCAGTACCTGAGCGTCTGAGCCGCTCGGCGGGCCTTGCTATCAGCCCGCCCTGGCTCTACAATGCTCGACCCGATGGAACTTCGCGCCAGGTGCGCAGTCCCAAGGGATGCCAGGCGGAAAGGTCTCACGAGGCCCGTCCGCCCGGCCCGGTAAATCACAGATTACCCCTTTTTAAGGGGGCGATTTGGATTCGACGCCGGTAACGAAACTCAAGGTGCATGTCGTGATGGCAGCCAATCACGTTAATCCAAAGCTGCAACTTAATAGTTGCCAACGACGACAACTACGCTCTAGCAGCCTAAAAACCTGCTAGCGGTCAATAGCAAGGTGCCAGTACCGCGTTATTGACTGTCAAACAGAACTGGATCGCGGTGAAACTCGCCTGTGGTGGATCCGTTAAAACCTAAACAGGATCGCGTCTTACGTCCTGCCCGTTGGGCTGTAAGAGGCTAAATCAATAAACGGAAACTAAGCATGTAGAGCCGAGAGCGGAGTACCGGCGGACGGGGGTTCGAGTCCCCCCGCCTCCACCAAACTGCAAGACCCAAGCCCCTGATTTTCCTAGAGAATTTCAGGGGTTTTTTATTTATGGGCCTCAAGTGTCGAAAAAGTGTCGAAACTGCCACCTCAAAGACATCCTATTGCCAAACACCCCCTAAATATGTACAATTTCTCGTACACGGGGATAGAGGTAGGCTTTTGCCTACATATTACAAAGAAAGTAAGAGGGCAACATTGTGGACATCATTAACTTTTCCGCCTTCCGGGAAAAGTTGGCGAGTTTTATGGACAGGGTGAGTGAAGATCACGCTCCAGTTGTGATTCGACGCTCCAAGAACCGGTCAGCGGTCCTTATGAGCCTGGAGGATTTCCAGTCCTATGAGGAAACCAGCTACCTTCTGTCTACGCCAGCCAACGCCCGGGCGCTTCAAACTTCTCTAGCAGAGGCTGAGCGCGGCGACGTCATACAGAGGAACTTGGTTGAATGATTTTGGCGTGGACACCGACTGCTTGGGGTGATTATGAATACTGGCAGGGAATCGACAAAAAGACGGTAAAACGTATCAACAAGCTCATCCGGGAAACGATGCGCACACCCTTTGACGGTATCGGTAAACCTGAGCCACTAAAGCACGGGCTAAAAGACTGCTGGTCCCGGCGCATCGACCGGGAACATCGGCTGGTGTACAAGCTTAAAGGTGAAGGCCCAGACGCTACCTTAATTATCATTCAGTGCCGTTTCCATTACGAATAACCTTCCCAACCTCAAACCATTGAATCAAGCTCATCTAACTTAGGACGAAACTGTACAGCCCCCGCCAAGTGCTGAGGGGACAGGTGAGCGTATCGCATGGTCAGGGCAATGCTGCTGTGCCCCAAGATGCGTTGAAGCGTCAGGATATCCCCACCGTTCATCATGAAGTGGCTCGCATAGGTATGCCGGAGAGCGTGAGCGGCCTGCCCTTTCGGGAGCTTGAACGAGCATTTTGCCAGGGCACGGCGAAAAGCATTGATCGAGGTGTTGAACACCTGGAACTGACCTTTGGCATGCTCCCTGATCGCGGTCTCCAGATCGGCGGAAATGGGGACGGTCCGGTTTTTACCGCTTTTGGTGTCGGTGTAAGTCACCCTACCCTGCCCTACCTGGGAGATAGACAGGTTCAATGCTTCACCCCAACGGGCCCCGGTTTCCAGGCACAGGCGGGTTGCGAGGTACAGCGAGGGATTGAAGGCGACCTTGTCCAGTAGCTCGCGGCATTGTTCCAGGGTCAAAAACGTAAGCTCCTTTTCCTTCTGCTTGATGGGCTTCACCTTGATCAGTGGTGACTGGTAGCCGATCTGATCCGTACCCCAGAGGTAGTTATATACCGCGTTGAGGTAACCCAGTTCATTGTTCAATGTTTTCGGCGAGACTCCCGCCTTAATGCGGCGATGGCGGTAGCCGAGATACTGAGAGGGTGTCAGCTTCCGGGCGACCGGATCACCCAGGGCCTTAGTTAAGCGGACAACGGAGCTATGGCGGCGTTTGGCGTCCACCAGGTTTATGCCGTGATGCTGATACCAGAGCTCAACCAGTTCCGATAGTCGACGTTTATCAACCGGTGCCGGGTTCCAGTCTTTGGCGGTGGTCCCGGCATACTGTGCCCTTATGTGAGATTCAAAGCGTAATGCCTCGCCTTTGGTTTTTACAGTTTTCCGGTGCCGCTTGCCCTTGATGGGCTCTACATCGACTCGCCAACGTCCATCAGAGAGTTTTTGAATCGCCATATCAGACCGCCTTCCCCCATCGTAGATAACGCTCTTTCAGCAAGTCTTCAATATGTTCACTGAATGCGATCTCTGAGAAACCCTTATCCTTGTAAAAGTCCTCGATGGTGTACCAAAACGGAAGCTTT